>NZ_JBFODT010000023.1:0-200210 GCF_040908465.1 Aeromonas sp. R10-1 | reverse complement strand
CCCCGCGAAACCGCTTCCAGAACATTCGTCACCTGGCGGACGATACCGAACACCCGGGCATCAACAACGATACCCTGCACCTGCAAGGCTGGCTGGATCTCAGTGCGGAGCCGGTGATCGTCAGTATGCCGGGTATGGACAATGGCCGTTGCTGGATCCTGCACCCCCTGGACATGGGCCATTACACCACCTCGATGAGCGGCTGACGCACCCAAGGCACCAAGGAGGGTCACTTCACAGGTCGGTTTTTTATTGCCGGATAAGGGCGGGATCCACGGCTAGACAGATTCGGTGTCGAGCCGGGATCTCGCTTATTTACAGTCAGACATTCACTGCCTTTTCTATTAAAGAGATTGCATAAACACATGGTTGAATGATGATTTATGAGATCAATAACAGGTTCTATTTAATACAGGCAGCATGTTAAACAACCCCGCTATAGTGTCCCGCCGTTGCTGGCGATGACTCTGCGATACCAGTCGAAGCTGCGCTTCTTGCTGCGCGCAAAGCTGCCGCTGCCGTCATCGTTTTTATCCACGTGGATAAAGCCGTAGCGCTTGCTGTATTCCCCTGTGGTGAAGGAGACGCAGTCGAGACATCCCCAGGGGGTGTAACCCATCACCTCCACCCCGTCCTCGACGATGGCAAGCTTCATCTGCTCGATATGGGCCCGCAAGTAAGCGATGCGGTAGTCATCGTCTATCTCTCCCCGCTCGTCTTTCTGATCCCGCGCCCCGAAGCCGTTCTCGACGATAAACAGCGGCTTCTCGTAGCGGCCATGGAGCAGATTCAGGGTATAACGCAGCCCGACGGGGTCGATTTGCCAGCCCCACTCGGAGGCCTGCACATGGGGATTTGGCACACTGCCCTCGAAGCCCGACAGGGCGGTGCCCGTGCCGGCGCCGTGCGCTCGCACCGCGTTGCTCATGTAGTAGCTGAGCCCGATGTAATCGGCGCAGCCCGCCCGCAATGTCTCTTCGTCCCCCGCTTCCATGACGATCTGATAGCCCTTGCGCTGCCACTCCTTACGGATATAGGCGGGGTAATGGCCGCGCATGTGCACGTCCCCGAACAGGAAGCGCTCGCGCATGGCCATTTCCGCATACATCACATCGTCCGGGTGGCAGGAATAGGGGTAGAGGGGCACCATGGCCAGCATGCAGCCGATCTGCAAGCCCGGGTTGATCTCATGGCCCAGACTGACCACCTTGGCGCTCGCCACGAACTGATGGTGCAGCACCTGGTACATACACTCTTCCGGGTTCGGCTCCTGGTTGTAGATGACCCCGGAGCAGCAGTAGCCAAACAGCGGCACCTTCCAGTTGCGCTGGTTGTTGATCTCGTTGAAGGTCATCCAGTATTTGACCTTGTGCTGGTAGCGGCGCAGCACCACCTCGCTAAAGCGCACGAAGCAGTCCAGCACGGTGCGGCTCTTCCAGCCGCCGTATTGGGTCACCAGGTGGTTCGGCATCTCGAAGTGGGAGAGCGTGATGACGGGCTCGATGCCGTGGCGCAGCAGCTCGTCGAACATGTCGTCATAAAAACGCAGCCCCGCCTCGTTCGGCTCGGCCTCATCCCCCAGCGGGAAGATGCGCGACCAGGCGATGGAGGTGCGAAAACACTTGAAGCCCATCTCGGCAAACAGTGCGATGTCGTCTCTGTAGCGGTGGTAGAAATCCACCGCCTCGTGGTTGGCGTAGCGATGACCGGCCTCAATCTTGTCGGTGATGACGCGCTCCACCCCGTGGGCGCCGCTGGTGAGCACATCGACGATGCTGAGCCCCTTGCCGCCCTGATCCCAGCCCCCTTCTACCTGGTGGGCGGCGACCGCCCCCCCCCACAGAAAGTCTTTCGGTAATGCGTTGTTCATGACTTGTCGCTCCTTATACGGCTTTGGATGTCAGCGGCTGGGGTTGGCTTATTTCGGCATCGGTCTGAAAGCCCGCCATCCAGGAGAAGATGACGCCCAGGGTAAAGGCCACGCCGATGGAGAGCAGGAAGCCCAGGAACTGCGCCATGTGGCCCTCTTTGAAGAACACCGGCAGCACGGCGATGCCGGGGATGCAGTAACTCCAGGAGACCGCGTTGAAGGCTCCCGCGACCGTACCACCGATGGCACCGGCCAGGCAGCCGCAGATGAGCGGGCGTTTGAAGCGCAGGGCCACCCCGTAGATGGCGGGTTCGGTGATGCCAAACAGGGCGGTCACGCCGGCCGAGAGGGTCACGCTTTTCAGCTCGGGATCCTTGGCCTTGAAGTAGACCCCGAACACGGCGCCGGCGATGCCGAACACGGCGGAGGCTTGCAGGCCGGTAAAGGTGTCATAGCCCAGAGTGGCGTAGTTGCCCACCGTCACCGGGGTGATGCCCCAGTGCACGCCGAGGGTCACCAGGGGTGTCCAGACAGCCCCCACCACGAAGCCGGCGATGGACGGGCTCAGGTGATAGAGGGTGTTGTAGATGCCACCGATGGCGCCGCCGATGAGGTTGCCGATGGGGCCGAAGGCCAGCAGGGTCAGGGGCACCATGATGGCGAGGCAGAACATGGGAGTGAAGAGGTTGCGCACCACCACCGGCAGGATCCGCTCGAAGAAGCGCTGCACATAGGACATGGCCCACACCATCAGGATGATGGGGATCACCGAGGCCGTGTAGCTCAGGTACTGCACCGGCAGACCGAGGAAGCTGAGCGGCGCGCTGTTAAGGGGAACCCCCACCAAGTTGACGATGGCCTCGTTGATGGCCGGGTTCTCCATCGCCGACTGCATCAGCGCTTGCACCGCCGGATCCGCGGAGTTTGCCAGGATGATTTTGTTCGCGGTCAGCATGTTCATGTAATCGGGCGACACCAAGGCGCAGGCGGCGATCACGGCGGTGAAGGGGTTCACGTTGAACTTCTTGGCCGCGGTGAAGGCGACCATCACCGGCAGGAAGGTAAAGCCGGTCCAGGAGACGAAGTTGAGGATGCGGAAGGTGCCGCTGGCGGAGTCCATCCAGCCGATGGCGGCGAAGAAGGAGATGAGCCCCTGCAACACGCCGCAGGCGGCCAGTGGGTAGAGGAAGGGGGCGAAGATGCTGGAGATGATGTCCATCAGGTGGTTGACCATACCCACCTTGGGGGCGTCGACCACGGCGTTTTCGTCGATCTGCACCCGTTTTTGCACTTCCCGATAGGCATCCCCGACGTGGTTGCCGATCACCACCTGCAGCTGACCGCTGGACTCGATAACGGTGATGACCCCTTGCACCCGTTTCAACACCTCCTTGTCGACCCGTCCCATCTCTTTTAGGACAAACCGCAGCCGGGTGGCACAGTGGGTGACGCTGATGACGTTGCTGTCACCACCAATCAACTCGACGATCTGTTTCGCCGAGTCCGCATAGTTAATTGCCATAATGATCCTTCCCTGCCATTTATTAATTAATATCGAAACAATTCAAATGTTGTGAATCGATGGTAGGGAAAGCATTCATCCTTGTCACGATATAACAAAATACCCGCTTTGTTACTTGTTACATAAAAGACACACCCTGTGACACCTCGGCACTTATCTTGTTTGCCAACTGGCGACCGATGGATTCGATGATATAAATCACCGGCACCTGGGTGGTAATATCATATTCATTGTCGACTACCAGCCTGGCCGCATGATATGAAATATTGAAATCCGCCATCTGGGCCAGGGTGGATTTATTATCGCTGGTAATAGTGATGAGCTTGCAGTGATGAAACAGGAACTGCTTCGCCAACTTGATTATCTCGGTGGTCTCCCCGGAGACCGAGAGCACGATCGCCACCGCCTGTTTGTACATGTCGGTGTTGACCGGGTAGTAGGGATCATCGATGTGGTTGCTGAACTTGCCGATGTTGGAGAAGAAGCGCGCCCCGTAGCACCCCAGCGTGCCCGAGCTGCCCGCCCCCACGAAGATCACCCGCTCGGCCCCCGCGATCTGCTCGGCGGCGCTCGCGATCAAGGCGTCGAATTCGTCATTGTTGATGCTCTTGAAAAAAGAGAGGAACTCGTTGGCACCGTGTGGCAGCGATATTTCGCCGCGCTTCTCGGCATTCATTTTTAGATAGGCTTTGAATTCCGCATAACCGCTGCAATTCATCTTCTTGCAAAATCGCAATATGGTGGCGGTCGACACATCACAGGCTTCGGCCAATTCCCTGACCGTCATATAGATAACCGTCTGATGGTTCTTTATTACATAGTTATATACCTTGAACTCGAAGGTATTTAATGTTGAGACCAACTGATTATTAAACATGGTAATTCACCGAGCGCAGCCGCGTCCTTATTCAGGATGATGTCACGCAGTGTAACAAAAGGAGTGACCCGGTCGAGGAAGGATAAATCTAAACGCTCGAACTGTGATTACTATCACAATCACGCCGGCAAGATTTTCGCGTATCTGCACATGGCTTAGACGAGAGAAGGAATATTTAGGCTCTGCATGGAGCCTAAATTTTTAGCGGATGTCATTGTGTCTATTAGTGGAACGCAATATCAGGTTATCGGTGAGCAACCCCTCCATGGGATCAGCAAGTCCCGCGATGCCAGCAGAGGGTGAGCGTATTTGTACGCTTCCCCCCAAGGCGCCTGAGCACATGGTGCCGCGATCACGGTGCAGCCGTATGCCTCGAAATGACTCATGAGGACGGCGTACTGTCGGTAGTCCAGCTCACTGTATTGCAGGAAGGGGTAGACGCCAGGGATTCCATCTTGTCGTCATTGCTGAACGCACCTTCCATCGCGACCCTGTTTGTGAAACCGGGCCGCGTGGCGATCCCTGCCGAGCAATTGGATGCCTATGAGATGGCAACGGATGAGCTGCCTGTCGACTAAGGGCTGCCCCGGAAGTACAAGTACAGAAATGTCCCCTATATCTCCAAGCTGAAGAGATAACGCCGTGACGGGAATAAGGGGGGTGTATGGCTGGCTCAGAAAGCAAAAAACCGACCCTGAGGTCGGTTTTTCTAATTTGGTGCTGGGTCGGGATTGACTCGCGCCATCCCTGGCGCTCGCCTTGCGGGCAGCCTTCGGCTGTCCAAGCGGGCTAGTCCACCCGCCTGTCGATACCGGGTAGAGACCAGATTGCCGGCTACCGGAAAAACAAAAGGCCCCGTCTTGCGACAGGGCCTTTTGTTTTATTTGGCGGTGAGGGAGGGATTCGAACCCTCGATACGTTGCCGTATACACACTTTCCAGGCGTGCTCCTTCAGCCACTCGGACACCTCACCAAATTTTACTGCTTGAAGTGGCTTTCGGAGCACGCTGTGCGTGCATCTTGCCGACTTCGTCGGTGGGCAGCCTCTTGGATACCGCACCAAATTTTTGTCTGTGGTTTAACGTGTTCAGCCAACACGATGTTCGCTGCGCCGTTGCGCTGGAACGGGGCGTAATTTAGGGGAAAGCCCCGCCGCCGTCAACGGCTTTTTAGCCGCAGCGAACCGTTCGCACATTAAACGCACAGTTCAGGTGCTGAAGTCAGTGAACGGATTCCGGTGCGACCTGGATTTCCGGCAGATTGAGGAAGCCAAGGCGTTCACATTCGGAAACCACTTCATGGGTGGCTGCCGTGGTGCTTTCAACGAACAGCAGGAACTGCTCGACGGTGAGACCCGCCTTGGTAAAGACGGTGTGACCCACAACGAGGCGTGGCAGGTTGTCATCGATGATGTCGAGGAACACCTTGAGGGACGGATATTGCATGTTGAGACGACCCAGTTCGGCCACCAGGGGCAGCAGCGATGAGGGGCGCACCTCCAGCTCGGATGAGAACAGCAGCCCTTCCTCTTCCACGAAGATCCGGCTCTCCTGGATGCCCTCGACGGACTGCAGGGAGACCATGTGGATGCCATGACACTGATCGCACACATAGTGCTCGATCCGGGCCTGTTGCAACCAACGCATTATCATTTCAGAGCTGGGGATATTCATCATTTTCACGACACGGTAGAGATCAAGGGGCGCAGTCTAAACCAATTTTCAGACAACCAAAAGCACACAGGCCGGATCCCCGTCGTCTCGCTTCTTTTTGACAGGCCCTGTGCCTATACTCAGCCATTCTCGTAGCGCACTCGCCTCCAAAGAGCCCGATGACCATCCAAGAAAAGTATCGCCTGCACCTCAAATCCCTCTCGGATGAACTGCTCGCCCTGCAAAAACCCATCCGCATCTTGGATGCCATCAAATGGCCCCGTCACCTGCAAAGCGACTTTCTGGCAAGTGGCGGCAAGGCACTGCCCGCCATCGACAGGCACTTCTATGAATCCCTCCCCCTGGGGTTCGATCCCCGCAACAAGTACCTTGAGCTCAAGGAGTTGAGGGACAGGATCCGCCGGCGCCTCGGCCCTCAGGACGATCTCGGCCGGATCCTGCAAGAGACGGTGGATCAGTACATGGTGGTCATCGAGATGCTGCGCCAGCGCGGGCAGCCTGACTTCCAGCGCTACAGCCAGCGCCTCTACGGCTCGGCAAGCGATCACCTGCGCGGGGATCGCAAGACCCTGAAGGAGCTGGGGGCCAGATTGTGCGACATCTTCTCCCTGCCCGGCGCCCGCCACCTGGTGCGCCCCTACCCCAAGGAGTTCGAGGGGGAAGCCGCGGTGGCGAGGTTGCAAGGCAAGCTGTCGAGCTACTTCAGCGACGGCACAGTCCAGGTCAAGCTCAGCGATGGCATCGTCTCCGATGCCGCCGCCGGGGGGGATTACATCAAGCTCAACTCCCACGCCCGTTTCTCGGAACTCGATCTGCAGGTGCTGGAGGTACACGAAGGCTGGGTTCACGTCGGCACCACCCTCAACGGCCGCCAGCAATCTTACGCCACCTGGCTCGGCGCCGGCTCGCCCCGCATCACCGCCTGTCAGGAGGGGTTGGCAGTACTCATCGAGACCCTCACGTTCAGCTCCTTCCCGGACAGGGCCAAGCGCATCTCGGATCGGGTCATGGCCATCGACATGGCGGAGCGTGGCGCCGATTTCATCGAGGTGTTCCGCCACTTCGTGGCCAAGGGGGCCAGCGAGCACGACGCCTACAAGATCACCCAGCGGGTGTTTCGCGGAGGCATGGTCGAGGGGGGCGCCTGCTTTACCAAGGATCTCTCCTATGTGAAGGGCTATGTGGAGACGGTGAACTTCATTCGCAGCGCCGTGCTGGAGGGAGTGCCGGAGATCCTGCCCATGCTGTTCGTCGGCAAGGTGACCCTGGACGACATCCCCGTGCTCTATCAGCACTATCTGGAGGGGCTCATCGACGCTCCTCGCTATCTCCCTCCCATGTTTCGCGACCTCACAGGGCTCTACGTCTGGTTCGGCTTCGCCTCCGGCATGTCCCTGGTGGACATAGGCCGGGTACAGCAGCATTTTCGCCAGCTCTTCCACCGCCTCCCGGCGGCCGACCCCATCATCGCCCCCGTCGACATCGAGATCGACTGACTCCCACAGACAAAGAGGGCGCCAGATGGGCGCCCTCTTTGGTGTCCAGGCTGCACGAGCCAGCAACGGGTTACTTGAAGGCCCGCCCTTCCAGATAGTGCTTGCGGCAGAGCGACACATAGCGATCGTTGCCGCCGATCTCCACCTGCTCTCCGTCGCGCATCACCTGCCCCGCCTCGTTGACCCGCGAGTTCATGTGGGCCTTGTTGCCGCACCAGCAGATGCTTTTTAGCTCCTCGAACTTGTCCGCCAGACAGAGCAGGTGGTAGGAGCCGGGGAACAGTTCGCCGCGAAAATCGGTCTTGAGACCATAGGCAATCACCGGAATGTCCTGCTCGTCGACGATGCGGGCGAGCTGGTAGACCTGCTCACGGGTCAGGAACTGCGCCTCGTCAACGATGAAGACATCGATGTGCCGCTCGGCGTGGCGCGCCTTGACCATCTCGAAGAGATCGCAGCTGTCGCTGAACACCTCCACTTTCAGCTCAAGACCGACCCTGGCACTGATGACGCCGGCACCGAAGCGATCGTCGATGGCGGGCGTCATGGCCAGCGGATACATGCCACGCTCCAGATAGTTGAAGTGGGCCTGGATGAGCTGGGTCGATTTGCCTGAGTTCATGGTGGCAAATTTGTAGTGCAGTGAAGCCATGATGGGGTTCCGAAACGGGAGTGATGGGGCGCATGCTAACCAAAGCCCCTGCCAAAACCAAGGGGCCCGCAGGCCCCTTGTTCTCTTATGCGACTGCCACGGCGCTATACGCCCGGGCTTTGCGCAAATGGTAACCGGAGAAGATCAGGAACCAGAGCCCGCTCACGGTGAAACCGGCCAGCGCGGAGTGCATCAGCCCCATCACCAGGTAGCCGAGCGCAGCGCCAAAGGCGATGGCCAGGGCATAGGGCAGCTGGGTCATCACGTGATCGATGTGATGGCAACCGGCCCCGGTGGCAGAGAGGATGCTGGTGCTGGAGATGGGGGAGCTGTGATCCCCGAACACGGACCCTGCCAGTACGGCGGCCAGCATGGGTAGCATCAGACTGATGTCGCTGGCGGCCGCCATGTCGCCGGCGAGCGGCAGCATGATGCCGAAGGTGCCCCAGCTGGTGCCGGTGGCAAACGCCATGGCGCAGGAGAGCACGAAGACCACGGCGGGCAGCACTTCCACCGGCAGATTGCCATTGGCCAGGGAGGCCAGGTATTTGCCGGTTTCCACATCGCGCACCACGGCGCCGATGGTCCAGGCGAACAGCAGGATGTTGATGGCGGGCAGCATGGCCATGATCCCCTGCGGAGCCGCTTTCATCCAGTTGCTTGCCCCGAGCTTGAGGCGCATGGCCAGACCGATGGAGACCACCAGGCTGCACAGGGCACCATAGACCAGGGAGGAGCCGACATTGGTGTTCTCGAAGGAGCCGAGCACACTGAACGGCAGCCCCTTGTCGGCCAGCACCGCAGCCCCGGAGTCAATCATGAAATAGACGGTGGCCAGGGTCAGGGTCAGGATGGGCAGCACCATGTCAATCATGCCGCCATTGCTCTCCTCCGGGCTCTCCATGTCGAGCCCGATGGGGCGCCCCTTGGACTCGTCCCACAGCTTGCCCTCCAATGCCCACTGCTCATGCTGACGCATGGGGCCGATGTCGAGCTGGAAGGCGATCACCACCAGCACCATGATCAGGGTGAACACCGCATAGAGGTTCATGGGGATCATTTCGACGAAGGCGGAGATGGGGCTCTGGTCGGTCAGACCATGAGCCGCCATGATGCCGCCGACGAGGGCGATGATGTAGGCCCCCCAGGAGGAGATCGGCATCAGCACGCAGACCGGCGCGGCGGTGGAGTCCAGCAGATAGGCCAGCTTGGCGCGGGAGATCTGGAAGCGATCGGTCACCGGACGGCAGATGGCACCCACCGACAGACTGTGGAAGAAGTCGTCGATGAAGAAGGCGAACACCATCAGACCGGTCAGGGACTTGGCACCCTTGCGGGTCTTGGCGCGGCGCTCCGCCCACTCGGCAAACGCCCGGGTCGCACCGGAGACGCTCATCAGGCTGATGAGGCCGCCCAGCAGCAACATGAAGAGGATCATGTTGACGTTGTCACGATTGAGCGCACCGTCGACCCAGAAGATCCTGAGCACGGTATCGAGCATGTAATGCAGGGAAGCAAGGGGAGAAAACTGGTTGAGCAGCAGGCTGCCTGCGACTATACCCACCCCCAGCGACACCAGGACGCGGCGGGTGATGATCGCCAGCGCAACGGCCAGCAGGGGGGGAACGACGGACCAACCGGAGTCGGCGTAATGAACGATGTCCATGATCTCTTTGCACCTAAAGACAACAGGTGGAGATCTACCGAGAGGATCAAAGAAACAAAACCCATGGGGAGGGTATACTCCTCAGCCCCTTCAGGTAGCGCTCCATAGTGGATGACTATGGCAGTCCTGCACCTATTAGATGCAGAACCAGCAACCCGGTATGATGGCCTGGTCACTTCGGCGCCGACTCCTTTCATCGAGCATCGCAGGCATCACCCTCCGCTCGGTTACTCATAGGCAGCGCGCCTCTACTTAAAGGTATTCGCGGCACATTTTATCGAGCCGCCGGGTGATAGCAAGTTTTTTGATTAAATTTCAAGGTTTCTGTGGCACTCACATCTTCAAAGATAGTCAAATGGTTCATCAAAGACTCTACTGGCGATATTTTCATCTGACATGAACCCATTCGAAGATGTTGGTCCGTCAAACGGATAAAAATATCCTTCATATCTATTTCAAGACTTAATTTATCAGCCTAATTAATTATTTGGGCAGGCTTGACTTGGTGCCAAACACCCCTATAAATTATCGAAAAACCAGTTCTTCCCTTAATATTTTGCTCGCGTGGTAGCCAATATGAACGAATTTCTGAAAGTGCTGTTGAATATCCGTAGCCTGCGTGCAGTTTGCCGCGATTTGACGCTGGAACAACTGGAAGAAGGCTTGGAAAAGCTCTCCGCCATCGTCGATGAACGTCGGCAAGATGAATCCGCCGAACGCCAGGCCCGTGAAGAGCATCAAAAGAAAATTGCCGAATATGCAGAAATGCTGAAGGCCGCAGGGATCGATCCCGCCGAATTGGTCAACACCGTGGTTCCCGAGAATACCAAGGTCAGCAAACGTGCGCCCCGCCCCGCCAAATATCGTTATCTGGACAATGGCGTGGAAAAAACCTGGACCGGTCAGGGCCGCATGCCCTCGGTCATTGCCAAGGCCGTTGCTGAAGGCAAATCCGTGGAAGCCTTTGCTATCTGAGAGCAATATCAGGCCCCTTTCCACAGCAATAAAAAACCTCACAAGGCGAGGTTTTTTTATTGCCGCTTCGAGCGGTTGTCAGCCTCTGTCAGCCGCCTTGACCCAGAGGATCTCCGGGGTGCCTGACGATACCAGCAAGTATCGGGCGATGGTGAAAAACCAGTCGCTCAGCCGGTTGAGATAGGGCAAAACGGCCGGATTTACCCGCTCTACGCGGCTCAACCCAAGCAGCAGGCGCTCGCAGCGACGGGTCAGGGTACGCACCACATGTGCCTGGGCAGCCGCCCGCGAACCGCTTGGCAAAATAAAATTGCGCAGCACCGGCAACCCGGCACTGTAGGCATCTATCTGTTGCTCGAGCCTGTTCGTCCAAGCCTCGTTCACCTGCCACAGCGCATCCGTTTGCGATTCACTGGAAAATGCCAGCTCCCCGCCCAGATCAAACAGCTCCTGCTGCAACAATATGAGATCGGCCAGGAGTGTCGTCTCCCCGGCGGGTATTTCAGCCATCAACAAGCCTATTTGGGAATTCAGCTCGTCGATGGCGCCATAGGTCTCGACACGTTTATCGTCTTTGGCCAGGGAAGTGCCATCGGCCAGTCGCGTGAGCCCTTTGTCCCCTTGCCTTGTATATATTCTCATTCTGACATCCTGTTAATAATGGGAATAATCATGGACTCGAGTCCATTGAGCTTTATCTCGTAGGCCAGTGCCAGAGACTGGCCCAGGGTACCGGCCGGAAAACCGCTTCGCGCCATCCATACCAGATAGGGCTCGGGAATATCGATGATGCGCCGCCCCTTGTATTTTCCGTAAGGCATCTTGCTGGCCAGCGTCAGCAAGATGCGCTCATCGCTGAGTCCATCCATATCAATCGATATTCAGGTATTTATGGGTCTGGATGGAGAGTCGCCAGTTACGGGCGATGCAGGTCGCCATGGCCAGCTCCGTGGCCCTGGCTTTCTGGCTGATGGGTTGCAGCGCAATCATCACATCGGGGCGCAGCCGGGCGGTGGCCAGCAGGGCGTCCAGCTCCTCGATATGGTGCTCGGTAGCCACCGGGTGCTTGATCTCGTTGGCCCGCTCCAGTGCAGAGACCAGCACCGGCAACCCACCCTTCATGCCGATCTTGGGGGAAACAGTCACCCAGGTCTGCTCATGGGTCAGCACCTCGCTGGTCCCGCTGGTTTCGATCTGCACCTGATAACCCGATGCCACCAGGGCCGAAGAGAGCTCGCGCAAGTCGTAGAGGCAGGGCTCACCACCGGTCAACACCACGTGACGGGCCCGGTAACCGAGCCGGGTAAAGCTGGCCAGGATATCTTCCGTGCTCATCTTGCTCCAGCCGTCGGACTCATTGGAACGATCGAGCACCTCGCCAGGGGCCACCTCACGCTCGGGGTCCACCACCCAGGTGTGGCGGGTATCGCACCAGGGGCAGCCCACCGGGCAGCCCTGAAGGCGAACGAAGATAGCGGGCAGGCCGGTAAATACCCCCTCCCCTTGGATGGTCTGGAAGATCTCGTTGATTGGGTAGTGCATCTTGGTCACGACTTGCTGCAAAAGGGGCGGATTATACCCCAAACCCGGGCTAGGCACAGGCTCAGGATCCGCTTTTCTCGCCCAGTCCGCTCTTCTCGTAAAGTCTGGCACGGATGCCGGTCTTGTCAGCCAGATAGTGATCCAGGCCACGGCGACGCAGCTCGCAGGCCGGACAGGCCCCGCAACCATCTCCCTGGACACCGTTGTAGCAAGTGAGCGTCTGGTGACGCACGGTATCGAGGTGACCGTAATGATCCGCCAGCGCCCAGGTTTCGGCCTTGTCGAGCCACATCAGGGGGGTTTCGAAGCGGATGGGGCGATCCAGCCCCAGGGAGACCGCCTGATTGAGCGCCTTGACGAAGTCGTCGCGGCAATCGGGATAGCCGGAAAAGTCGGTCTCGCACACCCCGGTGATCACGGCCTCGGCGCCCACCTGATAGGCATAGATGGCCGCCAGGGTCAGGAACAGGATGTTGCGTCCCGGCACGAAGGTGTTGGGCAGGCCGTTCTCCTGAAGCTCGAAGCTCACCGGTATGTCGTCCCGGGTCAACGCAGAGATGGCCAGCTCCCCGAGCATGGTCACATCCATTACCTTGTGGGCGGCGATCCCGAGCGCCGTCGCCAGATGGCGGGCGGTGTCAATCTCCGCCCGGTGGCGCTGGCCGTAATCGAAGGTGATGGCATGCACTTCGTCATAGCGGGCCTGTGCCTGCACCAGACAGGTGGTGCTGTCCTGCCCGCCACTGAAGACCACGACGGCTTTTTTCATGTTTTTCACTCCTCTGGGCAACTCAACGGCGGCGGCCTTGTGCAAAGTCATGCCACTGCCGGTTCAAATGGGTAAACAGGGTCATCAGCGGGGCGAAGCGCTCAGGCTCTCCTTCCCACCGGGACAACAGATGGTAGCCCGCTTCCAGGGTGGACAGTGCCTCCTCAAAGGGCTTCTTGCGAATGGAATATTGCCCGGCAATGGCGCCGAGGGTGATCCGCGGCAACCCGAGCAGTGCAGGCGAGCTGTGCAACATGCGATAGGCTTTGCGCCAGGTGCCATCAAGGAGGATGAAGTGGGCTCGCACGGTGCGCCCACGCCTCAGGAGATGCTCCCTTGCCTCTATCAGGGTCAGGGCCTCCTCATCGGGCCACAGCACATAGCACTGGACAGCGGGGTCGGCAAGCAAGGCATTGAGCCCTTCGTCGTCGGAAAAGTCCTCCCCCACATGGATGCGCACATCGGTCAGGGACGCCGCCAGCAACGCAGCCGTCCCCTTGGGGTGACCTACTTCGGCAGGGTGTTGCAGAATATGGAGCGCAGCCAGGTTCGGCACTCGCTGAATATAATCGCACAGGCACGCTTTGAGGGCCCGGGTACAGCGTGTACAGTATCGGCTCTCTTTGTCGTTGGGCTGCTTCATGTTGTCAGGAAAATCGGGTCTGCTCTGGGTCATCGCGCTTTCGCTCGTCACTGCCTTGCTCTTTTTCACCGTGCCAAATCATCAGCTCGCCTTCGATCGCGACCTGATCGCCCAGGGCGAAGGGTGGCGCATCATAACAGGCAATCTGGCACACACCAATGGATGGCACCTGCTGCTCAACCTGAGCGGTCTGGCCGTGCTCTACAGCCTGTTTCAGGAGTACCTGACGGGATGGCGCCTGCCCGTGCTGTTGCTGCTGCTGGGAACGGCGGTCGGACTCGGCATCTGGTGGGGCTGCCCGCAAACCCAGTGGTACATGGGACTCTCCGGCCTGCTGCACGGCTTGTTCGTATGGGGTGCCATGCAGGACATCCGCTTTCATCGTCACTCCGGCTGGCTGATGCTAGCGGGCGTCGCCATCAAGCTCGGTGTGGACTTTTACAGTGCCGGCGAGAGCCCTGTCTCCGCCTTGATCGGTGCCAGGGTACACATCGAGTCACACTTCATCGGCGCACTCGCCGGCCTGCTCCTCGGCCTCTTCCCCATTCGTCTGGACGCCCAGACCGTCCACTCCTGAGCTCCCCATAGGCAAGGCCAGCCCACGGCCAAAATGCAGCAGGCCGGATCTGGGATCCGGCCTGCGCTCATTCGCCCATGACGCCGTTACCGGCAAAGCTCGGCATTGATCGCCCCAAGCACGGCGGCGGGATCCGAGGACTGGGTGATAGGACGGCCGATCACCAGATAATCCGCCCCCGCCTCCACCGCTGCCAGCGGCGTCATGACGCGGCGCTGATCACCGGCAGCCGATCCGCTCGGACGAATGCCCGGCGTCACCAGCTTGAATTCGGCTCCCAGCAGTCCCTTCAGCACACTCGCCTCTTCCGCGGAGCAGACCACACCATCCAGCCCGGCCGCCTTGGCAAGGGTGGCCAGGCGGATCACCTGTTCTGCCGGCGTCACATCCAGACCCAGGGGCGCCATGTCGGACTGCTCCATGCTGGTCAGCACGGTTACCCCGATGAGCAGGGGCGCCTTGTCCCCGTATGGCAGCAACGCCTCTCTGGCGGCACGCATCATGCGTTCGCCACCGCTGGCATGGACATTCACCATCCAGACGCCCAGCTCCGCACTGGCCGCCACCGCCTTGGCGACGGTGTTGGGAATGTCGTGAAATTTCAGATCCAGGAAGACGTCGAACCCCTTGGCCACCAGTTGACGAACGAACTGGGGACCAAACAGGGTAAACATCTCCTTGCCTACTTTGAGGCGGCACTGGGCCGGTGAGATCTGCTCAATGAAGGCAAAGGCGTCGGCTTCGTGCTGATAATCCAGCGCGACCAGTACTTTGGGGTCTTGCATGTCACTTCCTATGGATTGTTATGCCACAGCCAGGCGCAGCAGAGCCGGGGCCCGGTTGCACGCTGGCATCTGAAATTCTTGGGTATCCGTGCTTGCCCGGGCGTGTTGGCCTCGCTGGCGTTTACTCCCCATCCAGCCCTCGGATCGGCTTGATGGTGCCCCACTGCCGGCAGGAAGGGCATTGCCAGAACAGCGAATGGGTGGCAAAGCCGCACTGACGGCACTTGTGGGTCGACTTGATCTTGATCTGCTCGCCGACCAGCTGTTGCAGCAGCTCCAGGCTCTCCTTGGCAGGCCCCTCCTCGGCACTGGCCAACTGGAAACCGACCAGCTGATAGAAGCCCTTCATGGAGGGGTGGCGACGCAGTTGGCGCAGCACCAGGGCCCGGGCCTGGCTCAACCCATCGCGGGCCTCCACCAGATTGGCCAGCGCCAGGGTCACGCTGACCCCCGCATGATCCTCTACCGCTTTTTCAAGCAGCGGGATCAGCTCCTGGCTGCGACCAAGCTGGCGATAGCATTCGAGCAGTTTTGGCATGGCTTCGGAGGCAAAGTCGATATCCTGCTCGAACACCCGCAGGAGCTCCTTGGCCGCATCCTCGAACCTGCCCTCCTCCATCGCCAGATCGGCCAGCCGCAAGCTGGCGCGGGCACAGGCCGGGTGCGCACCGAGCGCACGCTTGAGCTTGGCGATGCCCGCAGGCTTGTCGCCATCGCGCAAGGCACTCTCCGCCTGTTCGCAATAGAAGTGGGATATGGGCTCGGCCAGCTTCTTGCCCTGGAATTTCTGCAGACGCACCGCCACGGCGATGGCATTGTCCCAGTCACGCAACTGCTGATGAATGATCAGGAGCTGTGCCAGAGCCGTCTCTTCGAAATCGCTGTCATCACACAGCTCTTTCCAGAGTGCTTCGGCCCGATCGAGCAAGCCGGCAGCCAGAAAGTCACGGGCCAGCTCCTGCAAGGCAAGCTGACGCTGCTCACGGGTCAGCTGACGGGCGACCAGGTTCTGGTGGATCTTGATGGCGCGATCGACCTCGCCCCGTTGACGGAACAGGTTGCCGAGGGAAAGGTGGGTTTCGATGGTTTCGCTGTCGACTTCCAGCAGCTGGATAAAGAGATCCACCGCCTTGTCCGACTCGTCAGAGAGCAAATAGTTGAGGCCCGCCACGTACTGGCGGGAAAACTGGTTACTCTGTTGCTGGGTGTCCTGGCGAACACTCCTGCGGCCCATGTACCAGCCATAACCGGCGGCGATGGGCAACAGCAGGAAAAGCAGTTCAAGCATCGAGGGACATTATTCCTTGGTTGTCGACCGGGCAAGCTCCAACTCGCGAGATTGACGACGCATGGTTCGGTTCAGGGTGCGATTTTGCAGTTTGAGACGCAGGAACAGCAGACCAAATACCAGCCAGCCCAGCAGAAAGCCGCCGGCGAAGAAGAACCCCAACAACATGGAGAGCGAGAACTCCCCCTGGGCGATCAGGTAGTTGAACTGCACCAGCTGACCATTTTGAGAACCGATGGCAAGGGTCAGGACAAACACCAGCACCAGTGGAATGAGGGCCAAGATACGCTTCATGGGAGCTCCCTGTCTGTAGCGAATGAGTGACTGATTATCCTTAAAATCACAGGCAGACTCTAGCGCGAATGGGAAAAGAGTGTGAGAAACCCGACAACGGGCAGACTCCAGGCCATAAAAATGAAAAAGGCATACTCAGGTATGCCGTTTTCTGCATTATTCGATGATGTTGACGCGTTCGCGCAACTCTTTGCCAGGTTTGAAGTGCGGGACATATTTCCCGGTCAGTTCAACCTTGTCCCCGGTCTTGGGGTTGCGACCCACGCGGGGCGCACGATAGTGCAGCGAGAAACTGCCAAATCCTCGGATTTCAATCCGGTCGCCGTTTTGCAAGGTCGATGCCATCTGCTCAAGGATCTCCTTGATAGCGGCTTCGACATCCTTGGCCGGCATATGCATGCGGCTGGCTGCCAGTTGTTCGATGAGATCTGATTTGGTCATAAGGTTAAATCTCCTTCCCCGATCACATGCAATAATCATTTTGCCAAGATAAAAAAGGGCGGCGCAATGCCGCCCTTTTCTTGCATCAAGGATTACTCACCCTTGGCGGCTTTGAACGCTTCCATCATGGCATTGCTGAACACAACTTCTTCTTGTTGGTTCAGGCTGTCGATGGCAACACGCTCGTCAGCCTCGTCCTTGGCACGGACAGACAGGCTTACGGTACGGTTCTTGCGATCAACACCCATGAATTTGGCTTCAACTTCGTCACCAACAGACAGCACCAGAGTGGCGTCTTCTACGCGGTCACGAGCAGCGTCGGAGGCACGCAGGTAGCCTTCTACGCCGTCAGCCAGTTCGATCACGGCACCCTTGGCATCAACCTCGGTAACCTTGCCCTTCACAATAGCACCTTTCTTGTTGTCAGACAGGTACTTATTGAACGGGTCTTCTTCGATCTGCTTGACGCCCAGGGAGATGCGCTCACGCTCCGGGTCCACTTGCAGAACAACGGCTTCGATTTCGTCGCCCTTCTTGAATTCACGCACGGCTTCTTCGCCCTGGTTGTTCCAGGAGATGTCAGACAGGTGAACCAGGCCGTCGATGCCGCCATCCAGACCGATGAAGATACCGAAGTCAGTGATGGACTTGATCTTGCCGGAAACACGGTCGCCCTTGGCGTGAGTTTCGGCAAACAGCTGCCACGGGTTGGATTTGCACTGCTTCAGACCCAGGGAGATACGACGACGCTCTTCGTCGATGTCCAGAACCATCACGTCAACCACGTCACCAACGTTAACAACCTTGGACGGGTGGATGTTCTTGTTGGTCCAATCCATCTCGGATACGTGTACCAGGCCTTCCACGCCTTCTTCGATTTCAACGAAGCAGCCGTAGTCGGTCAGGTTGGTCACGCGGCCAGACAGACGGGTGGTCTCCGGGTAACGCTTGGCGATAGCAACCCAGGGATCTTCGCCCAGCTGCTTCAGGCCCAGGGATACACGGGTACGCTCGCGGTCGAACTTCAGAACCTTGACAGCGATCTCGTCGCCAACGTTGACGATTTCGGAAGGATGCTTAACGCGCTTCCACGCCATGTCGGTGATGTGCAGCAGGCCGTCAACACCGCCCAGATCTACGAATGCACCGTAGTCGGTCAGGTTCTTGACGATACCCTTAACTTCTTGACCTTCTTGCAGGTTGGCCAGCAGGCTTTCACGCTCGGAGGTGTTCTCGGTCTCGATCACGGCACGACGGGAAACAACAACGTTGTTGCGCTTCTGGTCCAGCTTGATGACTTTGAACTCGAGTTCTTTGTTTTCCAGGTGAGCGGTGTCACGGATCGGACGCACGTCAACCAGAGAACCCGGCAGGAAGGCACGGATGCCGTTCAGCTCAACGGTGAAACCACCCTTGACCTTGCCGTTGATGATACCGATAACGGTAGCTTGCTCTTCGTAAGCTTTTTCAAGCTGCAGCCAGGCTTCGTGGCGCTTGGCTTTTTCGCGGGACAGCTTGGTTTCGCCGAAACCATCTTCGATAGAGTCCAGAGCCACGTCAACGGAGTCACCTACGTTGATTTCCAGCTCGCCCATGGCGTTCTTGAATTCTTCAGCCGGGATAGCAGACTCGGATTTCAGACCGGCATCAACCAGTACGAAACCGTTCTCGATAGCAACGACAGTGCCCTTGACGATGGAACCTTGACGGGTTTCAACGGCATTCAGGGACTCTTCAAAGAGTTGAGCAAAAGATTCGATCATTGTTTATGTCACAAATGAAACATCCACTTGCAATCCGGCACAAGCGGGGTTGTTTTAAATTATCTGCGCCATCCTTGGTGCAGACGACTGACATCAGTTTGCGCTGACATCACCAAGTTGTTGCTCTGCATAGGCAAGCACCGTTGCCAGCACTTCATCTATGGTCATGGACGTTGAGTCTACAACAAGAGCATCTTCCGCGGGTTTCAGGGGGGCAACGGCGCGATTTCTGTCGCGATCGTCACGTTCCCGAATCTCGGTTAAAAGACGCTCAAAGTTAACATCAAAGCCCTTATCTTGCAACTGCTTATAGCGGCGCTGGGCCCGCTCCTCGGCGCTGGCGTCGAGGAAAATCTTCACATCCGCCTCGGGGAAAACCACTGTACCCATGTCGCGACCGTCGGCGATGAGACCGGGGGCTTGGCGGAATGCACGCTGACGGCGCAGCAGGGCTTCACGTACCCGGGGAAACGCCGCGATTTTGCTGGCCGCGTTGCCCACTTCTTCAGTACGAATGGTGCGGGAAACATCCTCCCCTTCGAGGATCACCTTGACCAGCTCCCCTTCTACCTGGAATTGCACATCCAGATTGGCGGCCAGGGGAACCAATGCTGCTTCGGAATCGAGCTCCACATCGTGATGCAGGGCTGCCAGGGAGAGCACCCGGTAGATGGCACCGGAATCGAGCAGGTGCCAGCCCAGTTTTTCAGCCAGCAACTGGCACAAGGTGCCTTTTCCTGCTCCACTTGGGCCATCAATAGTCATCACGGGGGCCATCTGAGCCATAACGTTTCTCCTGCGCACTCGGCATCTTGACTGGTTGCACACATCCCTGTCGGGATGGGTTAATGGGCGCCGATTATACCCGAATGCGCCGTCGCTGGCAGTTGTCAGGGCACACTATTGCGCAAAAGTCGTCGTGATTGCACCTATTCTGACCAATCGGGTTAACCCACTTCTCACGCAAGGTTTTGTTCTTATGGTTGTTCCGAACAATGCGCGCTAAACTGGCCGCCCTTTTTTAAGCAGCTGTAGTCAGGAGCAACCATATGAGCAGCGTTACCCTCGTGGCCAAATCCAAGTTGCCGACCCCCTGGGGCACTTTCACGCTGGTTGGTTTTCAGGAAACCGGCACGGGCAAGGATCATGCCGCGCTGGTGATGGGCGATATCGCAGACGGCGAACCCGTGCTGGGACGCATTCATTCCGAGTGTCTGACCGGGGATGCCCTGTTCAGTCTGCGTTGTGACTGCGGCTTCCAATTGCAGGCCGCGCTGGAAAACATCGCCAAGGCGGGCCGCGGCGTCCTGCTGTATGTCCGTCAGGAAGGGCGAGGCATCGGCTTGCTCAACAAGATCCGGGCCTATCATCTGCAGGATCAGGGGGCCGATACCGTGGAAGCCAACGTGGCGCTTGGCTTTGCCGCCGACATGCGTGACTACACCATCTGTGCCGACATGCTCAAGGCGCTCGAGGTCAAATCCCTGCGCCTGATGACCAACAACCCGCGCAAGTTGAAGGCGATGGAATCCTTTGGCATCCCGGTGGCGGAGCGCGTGCCTCTTCAGGAAGGTCGCAATCCCCACAACGAGTTTTATCTCTCCACCAAGGCAAACAAGCTGGATCACCTGTTCAAGAAATAAGGTTGCATCCACCTTGTCAGCATACGCCTCCAGATTGGAGGCGTTTTTATTGGTGATACCACTCAATCATTCAGTATCTGTAGCGCAATGGTGAGAAACATCCCCTTGTGCCAGCAAAAAATCCCGCAATGCCCGGTTCGCCATGGAGAGCGGATCCCCCCGTCGCCAGGCTACGCAGAGATCCAGGAAGATAGGGGGTGAAAAAGGGATGCCGGTGAGGGCCGGCTCCTCTTCCAGCGCCATGCGCAGGAAGGTGGTCACGGCGAATCCCTGACGCACCACCGCCTTGAGCAGCGGGATGAGATTGCTTTCGAACGCGATGTCAGGCTCTACCCCCAACCCCTGCGCCAACACCTCCATGTGTTCCCTGTGGTAGAAGCCTCGCCGGAACATGGCGAGCTCCTGGCCGAAGAACTGTGGCAGCGAGACCGACTCAGCGCCGCGCAGCGGGTGCTCCTCCCCCACCACCATCAGCATCTCTTCCCGCAGCAGTTGCGCCCCCTCGAGGGCCGGTGGCAGATCGCTGGTGATGAGGATGGCGAGATCCAGACTGCCATCCACCATGCGGCTGAGCAGCTCCCGGGTGCCCGCCTCCTCCACCCGGATCTTCAAGCCGGGGTAGCGATGCTTGAACGCCATCAGGATTGGCGGGAAGTAATAGGATCCCATCATGTAGGGGATGCCGATGCGCACCTCCCCCCGTTCCAGCCCCTTGAGCTCGGCCATCTCGGCCTCGGCTTGGTGCATCTGGCGCAGCAGCCGTTCGGCGTGGCGGCAAAGGACCTCTCCCTCCGGGGTGAGGCGCACGCTGCGGTCCTGCCGGTCAAACAGCCGCAGATCGAGCTGCTGCTCCAGCTTGGCGATGGCCATGCTGACGGCAGGCTGGGCCACGTTCAGCCCCTGGGCCGCCCTGGTGAAGGAGCCGGCATCGCGCACCGCCAGCAGGTATCCGAGCTGTTTCAGGTCCATATCAATTTCATTTATCAGGGTGATAACTTAAATATATTATATTTATACGTTTCGTCGCACTACCCTGCACAAAAGTCGTCGGGACAACTCCATATGATCGAAGTAGGCAGTCGCGAATGGATACGCGCCACCCTGGCCCTCAGCCTGGGTTCCTTCCTGGTATTCCTCAATCTCTACCAGACCCATCCCCTGCTGCCGCTCCTGGCAGAGGTTTTCTCGGTCAGCGCCTTGTCCGCCAGCTGGACGCTGGCAGGCTGTACCGCAGGGCTGGCAGGCTCCCTGCTCTTCTGTGCCCGTCTGGCTGATCGGTTCGGACGGCGGCGGATCATGCTGTGGACCCTGGCGGCCGCCATCCTGCTCTCCCTGTGCATCCCCTGGGTCACCCACTTTGATGTGCTGGTGAGCCTGCGCATCCTGCAAGGCGTCCTGCTGGCAGGGCTGCCCGCCACCGCAATTGCCTACATGGGGGAAGAGTTCAGCAAACGTGCCCTGATCGTAGCCGTCGGCGTCTATATCGCGGCCAACTCCCTGGGAGGCATCGCGGGCCGGGTGGTCGGCGGTCTGCTGGCTGGCTGGTTTGGTGACTGGCAGCACACCTTCCTCGGCATCGGGATCATCAGCCTCGCCCTGCTGCCACTGGTTATCTGGCTGCTGCCCGCCCAGCGCTGCTTCGTGGCCGTGGAGGCAGCGCCTGGGCAACTGCGCCGCGCCATCCAGAGCCACCTTGGGAACCCCTTGCTGGTGGGGGCCTATCTCATCGGCGGCCTCAACTTCATGGTCTTCCTGAACCAGTACAGCTATCTCACCTTCCTGCTGGCCAAGGCCCCCTTCTCCCTGCCGACCCAGTGGCTCGGCATGCTGTTTCTGACCTACCTCACCGGCACCGTCGCCTCTTCACTGAGCGGCCGCGGGGCCCATCGCTGGGGAGCACAACGCCTGCTGCTGGCGGGAATAACCTTGATGGCACTCGGCAGCCTGGCCCTGTTGCAGGGGAGCCTTGTCGCCATCATCGGGGGATTGCTTGTCTCGAGCTTCGGCTTCTTCCTGGCCCACGCCTGTGCCAGCGCCTGGGTCGGCCAGCACGTGGAGCACAACCGGGCGCTCGCCTCGTCGCTCTA
This sequence comes from Aeromonas sp. R10-1, assembly GCF_040908465.1. Lineage (NCBI taxonomy): Bacteria > Pseudomonadati > Pseudomonadota > Gammaproteobacteria > Aeromonadales > Aeromonadaceae > Aeromonas > Aeromonas sp. R10-1. Next base: position 177,647 of record NZ_JBFODT010000023.1, on the reverse strand, counting down.
TCTGGTGGGGTATTACCTGGGGGCCAGTCTGGGCGGGCTTTATCTGCATCCCTTCTGGGAGCAAGGGGGGCTATGGGGTCTGGTGCTCGGCATCGAGCTGGTGTTGATGATCACCGCCGGGTTGAGCCTCTGGCTCGGTCACTTGAAAGGACGTGTGGCGCCCGCTTGTGCGTTGACGCCACAGGATCAGGCTCCCGTCAACGGCCCCTCCCCTCACAGACCGTCATAATAGTCCGCCGGTACCGGCACCACGGCGCCGGTACAGAGCTCTTCGTCGATCACCTCGTCAAGCGGGCGCAGATGAAACTTGATCTGCCCAGAGGGCAGCATCAATCCTATATCCGGATTGCGTCCGTCATCGATGTTGCCGGTCTTGAAGGGGACATCGGGATGCGTCGTCACCAAGGCCGTGAGCGAGGGCACCACCAGCTCGATATGTTCGAGCCCGGCCTGATGGCTTCTACCCGCCTTGGGGGCGGCCAGTTCGATGCAGGGGACGGTCACCTGCTCCCAGCAGACGGGCTGGTGCAAGCGATAGGTGGCGATGGGACGCCCGCCTATCATCCCCTCCACCAGCAAGACGCCGTGGGCGGCCAGCACCGCTTTCAACTCCAGATATTCCGGCAGGGTGGCGGCGCGGTAGCAGAGGTGATCCACCACGGGGGAGTCATTGCCCCCCATGACGGCACGCATTTCCGTGAGCAGTTGGCAAACAAATGGGGCCATGGGCCCCAGTGTGGAATCCAGGGGATGTGACATGATCACCATTTCTTCTTGGGTTGGAACAGGACGTCCAGTTCGTCCGTCTCTTTGTCCTTGATGTTTTGCAGCTCCTTCTCGCTGTGCTGCTGCAGGTGTTCTTCCAGCTGGCGCATCCCCTGACGCATGTCCTCTTCCCGCGCCAGCAGGTAGGGATCCTTGTCGGTGACATTGGCCAGCGCCCCCAGCCCCTTGGTGTAGAGCTGGCGGCAGGTGCCGTACTGCCCCTGGATCTGGGCATCCATGGCCCGCTTGAGCAGGTTGGCGATGTTGATCTTGAGCTGCATCAGCTCGAGGCGGCGATCCTCCTGGGCAAAGCCCTGGGGATCTATCTTGCCCTTGTTGTGCTCGACCCGCAGCACGGCCCGCATCTTCTTTGCCAGTTGCAGCATCTGGATGGCCTGGCGGTCGGACTCCGGCGTCTTGAAATGCCCCTCGTCCTGGCTGCTGTAGTTCTCCTGCACGTTCTTGATCTGGAGCTGGACATCGGCGATGCGCTGCTTGACCTGCGCATTGGGCATCACCAGCGCGATGGCGCGGTAGGCATCCAGGATCCGGTGTTGCAACAGCAGCACCATGTTTTTGGAAAAGGGCACCAGGTTGACGTTCAGCAACACCTCTTCAGTCTCGTCTGCCACCGCCTTGTGACGGGCAATGGCCTGGCGCTTGTCCGATTCGGCCTTCTGCTTGTATTGCTGCACCACGTTATAGGCGATGACCAGAAACAGGAGTGCGCCGATTGACAGCAATATCAGGGTTAAAATCATAGGGTGTTCACACTCCAGTCCCAATCCAATTGCGAGATCCTACAACAGCTTAGCCTCATAGGGTAGCGCCCAGATCCCGTATTGCCTCACAAGAACGCTCGCAGGCGGTGACCGCATCCGGTGCGTCATGCTCCATATCGCCCGCAGCCCCCATTACTTGAGGCAAAAACCCTTCGACTGCAGGAATCCCAGCATGAAGGGCCTCGCCTCCTTGCCCAGGATCCCCCTGATCTGTCCGCTCCAGGTCTGATCCTTGCTGTTGCTGCTGCGGGCCTGGTAGTAGTCGTGGATCTGCCCGTCGTACCGGGCCAGCAGGGCGCGGTCCAGGGTGGCAGGATAGCGGTTCTCGTGCACCACCAGCGCCCGGGGCAGCCGCGGTTTTTGCTCCGGCCGCTGGGCGGGATGGCCCAGGCAGAGGCCAAACAGCGGGATCACCTGATGGGGTAGACCCAGCACCTCGCTCACCTCGGCCGGATTGTTGCGAATGCCGCCGATATAGACCCCGCCCAGCCCAAGTGACTGGGCCGCCAGTAAGGCATTTTGCGCCATCAGGGCGCCGTCGATGGCCCCGATCATGAGCTGCTCCACAAAGCCGGTGCGGGCCTCCGGCACTATCTGGCTGTGACGATGGTAGTCGGCGCAAAACACCAAAAACTCCGCCGCTTCGACCACATAGGCCTGATGGCCGGCCAGCTCCGCCAGGGTGGCCCGCAACCCCTTGTCGGTAACCCGGATGATGCTGTTGGCCTGGAGGAAGCTGGAGCTCGCGGCGCTCTGGGCGGCGCTCAGGATCTGATCCAGCTGCTCTGCGCTGACGGGCTCTGGGGTGAACTGGCGAATGGAGCGATGGGAAAGAATGAGATCGATGGTCGGGTTCATGGTACCTCCGGGATGAAGGTCACACTCTACCCAAAAAAAGCGGGGGGCCCAAGGCCCCCCGTCACCCTCAAGGGGCAGGATAGACATAGGGGGCCTGCAACCCAAGCGGGAACCCCAGCGCCCAGTAGAGCAGCAGGAAGCCCGTCCAGCTCACCAGGAAGGCCAGGGAGTAAGGCAGCATCATGGAGACCAGGGTGCCGATGCCTGTGCTCTTCACATACTGCTGGCAATAGACCACCACCAGGGGGAAGAAGACCATCAGCGGGGTGATGATGTTGGAGGCGGAATCCCCCACCCGATACGCGGCCTGAGTCAGCTCGGGCGAGATCCCCACCGCCATCAGCATGGGCACCAGGATGGGGCTGATGAGGGCCCACTTGGCGGAGGCCGAGCCCACCACCAGGTTGACGGTGGCCGTCAGCAGTATGATGCCGACGATGGTCACCTCTCCCGGCAGCGCCAGGGCGTGAAGCACCTCGGCACCGGAGAGCGCCAGCAGGGTACCGAGGTTGGAATCCCCGAACGCCTTGATGAAGAGGGCGCAGAAGAAGGCCATCACCATGTAGGAGCCCATCTTGTTCATGGTGGCCGACATGGCGTCGATCACATCCTTGCCGCTCTTGAAGCTGCCGGCGACAAAGCCGTAGACGATCCCGGGCAGGATGAAGAGCAGGAAAATGAGGGGCACGATGGACTTCATCACCGGCGCGGCGAAGGTGGTGAGGGAACCGTCCGGTGCCCGCATCGGCGAGTCGCCGGGGGCCAGCGCCAGCCCCAGCAGCACCACGGCCGCCAGCATGGCGAACCCGGCCCAGTTGAAGGCCCGGCTCTCCTGGGCGCTGTAACGACCCATCTCGTCGGCGCTCTCCAGATCCTCGTTGAGAGGCACCTGCTTGAGGCGCGGCTCGACAATCTTCTCGGTGACAAACCAGCCCACGCAGATGATCAGCAAGGAAGAAGCGCCGGTGAAGATGATATTGCACAGGGTGTTGACCATGTAGTCAGGGTCGAACAACTGGGCTGCAGACTGGGTGAAACCCTGAAGCAGCGCATCCCCGCCGGAAGGCAGGAAGTTGGCGGCAAACCCGCCGGAAACCCCGGCAAAGGCTGCGGCAATCCCCGCCAGCGGGTGGCGACCCGCCGCATGGAAGATGATGCCGCCAATGGGGATCACCAGCACATAGCCCGCATCGGCGGCGGTATGGCTGACGATGGCCACCAGGATCAGCATGGGGGTCAGAAAGCGCGCCGGCGTCACCTTGAGCAGCTTCTTGAGCCCGGTGTTGATGAAACCGGACTGTTCAGCCACCCCGACCCCCAGCATGGCCACCAGCACGATGCCAAGGGGAGCAAACCCGGTGAACGTGGTGACCATGCTGGCGAGAAAGTCCGCCAGCCCTGCCCCGGTCAACAGGTTGTTGATGACCACGGCCTCTCCGGTGCGGGGATTGACCAGATCGAAGGAGAACTGGGAGCCTATCCAGGAGCCGACCCAGACGATCAGCAAGGCATAGAGGAAGAGCATGGCGGGATCCGGCAGCTTGTTGCCCGCCTTCTCCACCCCGTTCAGAAAGCGGTTCAACCAGCCGTTGGGAGGGGCCGGACGCTCGTTCACTGCAGCTTGACTCATTATGGTGATACTCCATTACCAAGGAATGAGCGCGCATACTAGCGATAACGTCTAATGGATCCCATGATATGAGACAAAAATTCGATTAATTATGTTTAATTTGGCATCTCGCACTTCATAAATGGGAGATGCCGCACATTTATCGACAACTTGCTCAATGGTTTGCGAGGGGGTAGCGACCCAGTCGGCACTGTACAGCGAACCCCGCCGCCGCAACCTCTTCCGGGGTCATGGGACGGCTGAACAGAAATCCCTGGAAGACATGGCAACCCTGGGTCTGCAGGGCCGCGAGCTCATGCTCCTCCTCCACCCCTTCCGCCAGGATCCCGAGCCCCAGACTGGTGGCCATGGCCACCGTCGCCCGGATCACCGGCAGGTTGAGCCCCACCACGAAGGAGCGGTCCAGCTTGATGGTGTCGATCGGCAACCGGTTGAGGTAGGCCAGGGAGGAGTAGCCCGTCCCGAAGTCGTCGATGGCGATCTTGATCCCCTGCTCGCTCAGGGCGTCGAGGATCTCGATGCACCCCTTCATGTCGAGCATCAGCACCGTCTCGGTCAGCTCCAGGGTCAGCAGCGCCGCCTCCACCGAGAATGCCTCGAGCAGTTGGGCCACCAGCTCCGGCAAACTGGCAGAGAGCTGGAAGCCCGAGAGATTGACCGACACCGGCACCCTCACCCCATCCTGTCGCTGCCACTCCCCCATCTGGGCCAATGCGGTGGAAAGCACCCAGCTTCCGATTTCCCGGATGAGCCCCATCTCTTCGGCCAGCGGAATGAACTCCGCCGGCGACACATGGCCAAGCACGGGATTGTACCAGCGTACCAGGGCCTCGAAACCGATGACCCGACCTTGCGCCACATCCACCTGGGGCTGATAGCGCAGGCTGAGCTCCCCCCGACCGACGGCCTTGGCCAGAAACTGCTTGAGGGTCAGCTTGCGATGCAGGCTTTGCTGCATGCTGGGGGTGAAGCGCTGCCAGCGAAGCCGCCCCATCTGCTTGGCCTGGTACATGGCCATGTCGGCACGGGTGATGAGGTTGTCGCCATCATCCGCGTCGTCCGGGTAGATGGCGATGCCGATGCTGCCGCCGATGGTGACCTCGGGGACACCGCTCAGCTGCAGTGGCTTGCTCATCTGGGAGAGCATGAGATCCGCCACCTCCTGGGCCCGATCGCTCGCCTGGTTGAGGGGCACCAGGGCGGTGAACTCATCCCCGCCAAGGCGCGCCAGCTCCACGTCCCGCGGGCAGATCTGCTTGAGCCGTCCGGCGACCCGCTCCAGCAGGCGATCCCCGGCCTTGTGGCCGTAGTTGTCATTGACCAGCTTGAAGTTGTCCAGATCCATGAACACCAGGGCAAAGCGCCCCCCGAGGCCGCAATAGGCTTCCAGGGATTTCATCAGGCCGTAGCGATTGAGCAACCCGGTGAGGGAGTCGTGCCAGGCCAGGTGTCGATGCTCCAGCTCTTCGAGCTTGCGATCCGTGATGTCCCGCATGGTCAGCAGGATCCGTGCCCCCTGCTGGATATGGCGAAACTGGTACTGGAACCAGCGCATCCCCTTCTGGGTGCGACACTCCCCTTCGGCCACCACTTCGTCCAGACGGGAGAGGCGACGATAGAAGGCCTCGTCCGCACCGGAGAAGATCTGGGGCAGCGTCAGAATGCCGGTGCCAAAGCACATGTCGAAGTGATGGTTGCCGCTCTCTAGGCGCCCCTCGTTGTCAAAGAGACAGGCCAGGGTGTCGCCGGTGGCGAGGGAGGACTCCTGATAGAGGGTGTCGGCATCGATGACCGCTTCCGCCATCATCATCTGCCGTCCGGCAAGCTGGATCCCGGAAAGACGCAGATAGACCTGCTTCTTGACCCCCTTGGGCGAGAGGGTCCACCACTCGTTGTAACTGCGCTCCTGCTGGAAATCGCCGAGATAGCGCTGCAGCAGCAGATCGATGGCGGCCGCCATGTCGGCGGAGAAATCCCGGGACTTCAGCTCGGCCAGGGAGCTCGCCTCCCAGAGCCCGAGGGCAGCATCGTTGGCCCAGTAAATATGATGACGCTGGATGTCATAGACCCAGACCGGCGTGTGGAGGACATCCATCACGGTGAGCAGGCGTTCGTCTAGCGTATTCATGTTGAGTGATGATTCATGCTGAAAGCTCATGGTCGAACCAGTCGCTTGCGCCCCCTGACAGGATCATTCGCGCTGGTACAAAATCCGTTCCGGCCCATAATCGGATAACAAACGGATGAAAAAAGGCCGAAATCATATGAAAACGCTACATGTGATCCCCATGGTACGAAGAAATGGACTCACACTGGTATTGTTGGGCATGGTGATAACCATTGCTATGATTTTTATACTTTTTTTTCTTCGTGAACAACTACTAATCCCCGCCATTTCCCTCCTCCTCGCGGGCCTGATGACAATTCTTGTCGGGGTTTGGAAACTGGGTGAGCCTCATTTTAGTCTCTCTTTGTGTCAGGACTGCCTGCAATACCATCACAAGTACGGCGGCTGGATCCTGAAATGGAGAAATATTCAGCGAATTGACCAACCACGTATCCATTTGGGGTGGGATCTGGTGGAGCTGCCCTACATCGGTTTGAAAATAAAGGATTACGACGCTTTTTTGACGCTGATCACACCCCGGCTCGCCGTCCGTCTGCTGACCGAGCAGCGCGCCGTGCTGATGCAGGCCATGCGAAGCGAGCGCTCCGGCTGCCCGACCGGAGGGTGCGGCAGTGGGCTCCTGGGAGAGGGACTGCTGGAGGAGAGCCGCTTCTGCTCACCCGCCGGCCAGCGCTATGAGGGGGTGATCGCCATGCTCGGCAACCGCATGGCACGGCTGCGTGATCTGTTGGGGTACGATCTGCTGGTGCCCGACAACAGCCTCGACAGATCCCCGGAAGATTTCGTCCATCTGCTCCAGCAATACCAGCGCGAGTCGAATCTAATCCAGATCAATTAAACGCCGGATTGCGCTTGCCAAGCCCGGTGACTCTTCATAAGGTCACTGGCTTGTTACAGCCAGAACACCCCCTAAAACCGCTTATGAAGTACATCGAAGAGTTCTATCTGTTCGTCAAGGTGGTGCAAGAGGGCGGTTTCTCCCACGCCGCCGCTGCGCTGGGCATGCCGACCGGCACCATCAGTCGACGTATCTCCCAACTGGAAGAGCAGCTCGGATGCAGCCTGCTGCACAGATCCACCCGCAAGCTGCGTCTCACCGACGAAGGGCTGCGCTATTACGAGCGCCTCTGTACCCCCCTTGCGGAAATAGAGCAGGCCACCGGCGAAATTCGGGGTGAGGAGACGGACATCAGCGGCCTCATCCGCCTCGCGGCCCCCATCGCCCTCTCCAACACCATCCTGGTCGACATGCTGGTGGACTTCGGCCTGCGCTATCCCGGGGTACAGTTCGACATCCGCCAGTCCAACGATCATGCCCTCCAGGCGGATCAGGACAGGGACCTGGTCTTTTTCAACGGCGAGCTTCCCCAGACCCTGCCCAACGCCCTCTGTCTGGGTCACATCCAGTACGGTCTGTTCGCCTCCCCCCTCTATCTGGAGAAGATGGGTGTGCCCTCCCACCCGACCCAGCTGGAAGAGCACGATCTCATCTACTGCTGGCCCCATCAGCACTGGCAACTGAGCGGGCGGGACGAACAGACGGTCTGCATCAAGCGCACACCTCGCCTTTGCATCGACCAGACCCAGGCCGCCGTACGAGCATCCCAGCGCCACCTCGGCATCGTCAACGCCCCGCAGCACTATGTGCACCCCTTCCTGCAAGATGGTCAGCTCGTCCCCGTCCTGCCTGACTGGCAGTCGGGAAAACGTCCCTTCTACATGCTCCATTGTCAGCCCCGGTTCACCCCGTTGCGTGTTAAGATGTTCGCCGATTTCGTCGAGAAGCACTCTGAGCGCTATCGTACCCGCCAGCAGAACGATCAATTTTCACCGGCGCAGCCGCTGCCCGTTGCATCTGACGGCTGATGACCCACACTTAGCGCAATCCTCGTTGCACAGGTCGGCTAACACTATGAATGTATTGATATGTGATGACTCCGGGTTCGCGCGCAAACAGCTGGTGCGCGCCCTGCCCGCCGATTGGGATGTCACCTTGCACCAGGCCGCGGACGGACTGGAAGGGGTCGAGCAGATCCTGATGGGGCACGGGGACCTGATCTTTCTCGATCTCACCATGCCGGAGATGGACGGTTATGGCGTGCTCGAGACCCTCAAGCGAGAGGGGGTGCGCAGCAAGGTGATCGTGGTTTCCGGCGACATCCAGCCGGAAGCCCATGAGCGTGTCATGGCTCTTGGCGCCCTCGATTTCATCAAGAAGCCGGCTTCCCCGGACACCCTCCTTGCCTTGCTCAAGCGCCACGGTCTGTGGCAATCAGCCACCCAGGTGACGGCCATCCAGCACCAGCCCGTCGCCAGCCACCAGGCTGCCCAGAGCAGCATCCAGTTCACCCCCGAGCTGCGGGATGTCTATCAGGAGCTGGCCAACGTCGCCATGGGCCAGGGGGCGGATCTGCTGGCCCGCCTGCTCGGCGCCTTCGTGCTGCTCCCCATCCCCAACGTCAACGTGCTGGAGGTCTCCGAGCTGCACATGGCGCTCTCGGCCGCCGCCGAGTCGGAGACGCTCTCCGCGGTCTGTCAGGGCTTCATCGGGGCCGGGATCGCCGGGGAGGCCCTGCTGCTGTTCCACGATGCCAGCTTCCAGGACCTGGCCCGCCTGATGAACCATCAGGGGGAGCTGGATCACGGCGCCGAGCTGGAACTGCTGATGGACACCGCCAATGTGCTGATCGGTGCCTTCTTGCGCGGCTACGCCAACCAGCTCGACACCCCTTTTAGCCAGGGTCACCCCGTGGTGCTTGGCCAGCACAGGCCCATTCAGGATCTCATTCGGACCAACCAGAGCCGCTGGCGCCGCACTCTGGCCATCGAGATCAACTATCGGGTGCAGGGCTATGCGGTGCAGTGCGATCTCTTGCTGCTGTTTACCGAAGATTCCATCGCCACCATGAACAACAAGATCATGCACATGCTCTGACCGCTCCGCGGCAGCAACCACCAGGAGTGACCATGGACATTCGGGAATTTCATTGGCTGATGAACATCGTCCAGAATCTGGACGTGGGGCTGGTCGTGCTCGACAGGGAGTACCGGATTCAGGTGTGGAACGGCTTCATGGAGAGTCACAGCGGCCGGTTGGCAGGCGAGGTGCGCGATCAGGGGCTGTTCTCGCTCTTCCCCGATGTGGACAAGGCCTGGTTCGAGCGCAAGGCCAACATGGTGTTCAAGCTCAACAACCGTGCCTTCAGCACCTGGGAGCAGCGCCCCTACCTGTTGCGCTTCTCCAACTACCGCCCCATCACGGGATCGGCCCCCTACATGTACCAGAACCTGACCCTGGTGCCGCTGGCCGACTTCGCCGGAGAGGTCACCCACCTGGCCATCATGATCTATGACGCCACCGACGAGGCCATGCTGATCACCGGCCAGCGCCAGGGATGACCGACCCTGCCATGACAACAAGGGCGCCTAATGGCGCCCTTGTTGTTGCGATGGGGAATGGCGTCAGCCACTCAGGTACTCGGTGAAGGCGTCGATCACCTCGTCGATGTCATCGTCGGTGATCTGCAGGTGGGTCACCAGCCTGAGCTCCCCGTAGCCGGAGAAGAGAATACCGCGCTCCTTCATGAAACCCAGCAAGGTGGCGGGATCCCCCTGGGTCAGGCGCAGGAACACCATGTTGGTCTGCACCTCCCCCATGTTGAGTGTGATGCCTGGCAAGGCGGCCAGCCCCTCTGCCAGACGCCTGGCGCGGCGATGATCATCCGCCAGCCGGGCAACGTGCTGATCCAGCGCGAACAGGGCGGCCTGGGCCAGGATCCCTCCCTGGCGCATGCCGCCCCCCAGCATCTTGCGCAGCCGTCTGGCGCGGGCGATGAACGCAGCCGATCCCACCAGCAGGGACCCCACTGGTGCCCCCAGTCCCTTGGAGAGGCAGACAGAGATGCTGTCAAAAGGCGCCGCGATGGCGGCCACCGGCTCCCCGCTCGCCACCACCGCATTGAAGAGGCGAGCCCCGTCCAGGTGCAGCTTCAGCCCCTTCTCGTCGACGAATTCGCGCATGGCGCGCAGGTAGGTCAATGGCAGCACCTTGCCGTTATGGGTATTTTCCAGGCAGACGAGGCGCGTCTGGACGAAATGGGGATCATCGGGAGCGATGCCCCCCCGCACATCCTCGATGGCCAGGGTGCCGTCCACCTGCATGGGGACCGATTGCAGGGCCACCGAGCCCAGCACGGCAGAACCCTGGGCCTCATAGCGATAGATGTGGGAGGCCACCCCCAGCACGGCCCCTTCCCCACGCTGACAGTGACTCATCATGGCCAGCAGGTTGGACATGGTGCCGGAGGGCACGAACAGGGCCTCCTCCTTGCCAAGCAGTTCGGCGCCGCGGCGCTCCAGCGCATTGATGCTGGGATCTTCCCCATAGACATCGTCTCCCACCTCGGCATGCAGCATGCTCTGGCGCATGGCTTCCGTGGGTTGGGTCACGGTATCACTTCGTAAATCGATATAGCGCATGTCATCCTCCTGATGCAGGACGATGACATTAACCAGCCGACACCCGGCTGGCAAGAAACGGCAAGCGGGAATGTGAGCCCGGCGGCTCACCAGGGCAGCGACTGACCCTGCAGATCCACGAAACGGCCCGAGTGCGCCGGCGTCAGTGTGGCCATCAGATCCAGCAGGCGGACGGCGACCTCGGCGGGGTCCTGCAGCAAGGTGGGATCCATCTCCTGAAGAAAAGGTTGCTGCATGGGGGTATTCATGAGGCCGGGATGCACGGTGATGACACCGGCGCCGGGAAAACGTCCTGCCCACTCACCCGCCAGGATCCGGGATCCCATGTTGAGGGCGGCCTTGCTCATGCGGTAGCTGTAGTGACACATGGCCTCCTCGCCCCCCTTCTCCAGGCTTCCCGCCCGATCCGAGAGAGTGCAGAGCCAGAGCGTGCTCTGGGACATCATGCGCCGGCTGAGGTTGGCACCAAGGGCCAGGTGGGGCCAGGCATTGGCCAGCAGACTCTCTTCGAGCCATTGGGGGGTCACCTCCTCCACCCGCCGCTCCGGCATGTGGGCAAGATCATGGAGCAGGCCTATGGTGTTGATCACTACCGTCGGCAGGGTGGTGCTGTCATAGAGGGTAAAGAGGGCCTCAAAGGAGAGCGGGTCCACCTCCTGCAGCGGAAAGTAGCAGGCGGGATCCAGCCCCCTGGGCAGTTGCCTGCCCGCCAGCAACCACTCTTCGCCCCGTCTGGCCAGCTCCCGTGCCAGCGCACTGCCCAACCCGCCACTGCCCAGGATCAGATAGCTCATCTGCGTGTCCTTGGATTTGATCACTGCTTAGAGGGTATCAGAAGAATGGCGGACTGCCGGGAACACCCGTCAGGCTCAGGCCTCGGCCAGATGGCGCCCAAACTCCCGCGCCCGGGCCAGGTCCAGAAAACCGTCCGCCTGCTTGTGGCTGCGCAGGAACTGATAATAGGCGAGCAGGGTCACCAGTTGCTCCTCGTCCGGCATGGGCTTTCCCGGACGGGTCTCCTGCACCAGCGCCCCCGCCGCCGCCAGCGCGTCCCTGTCCACCACCTCGGCCTGACGATAGAGATACCCGCAACCGGTGGCGAGCCACTCCAGCGAGCAGTTGGCCCCCATGGCAATCTGGTTCGCCTTGCCAAGGCCGGGCTCGGCCCCTTTCAGATACTTGCGGATCAGGGCTTCACTCAACCCCACCTTGCGGGCAAAAGCGCTCACGCTCCCCTCCCCGATCAGGCTTTGCAGCCTGGCGGCAAATCCTTCCATCACCCCTTCTCCTCTCACTGACACCGGGAGCTTGACCCGTCGGAGTCAGAACCATAGTTCGAATTCGCGAAGGGGGCATTATTGCCTTGTCCGCCGGAAGAGACCAAGATGCTGGCACATGATTTTGCCCCTTTCTTTTCGCATTTTTATCTCCAGAGGAGTCACCATGTCCGTATCCCGTCTGGCCCTGCATGAGCAAGGCCCCACCTTCTCCCGCCTCATCATGGGCTACTGGCGCCTGATGGAGTGGCAGCTCTCCCCCGCCGCCCTGCTGGACCTGATGAAATATCACCTTGATCTCGGGGTCACCACCATCGATCACGCCGACATCTATGGTGGCTACCAGTGCGAGGAGGCCTTCGGCCATGCCCTGCGCCTGGAGCCCTCCCTGCGCGATCGCATGGAGATCGTCAGCAAGTGCGGCATCGCCCTCACCGCCAATCCGGCCCACGCCCTGAATCACTACAACACCGGCAAGGGACACATCGTCGCCAGTGCCGAAGCCTCCTTGCAAAAGCTCGGCTCCGATCATCTGGATCTGTTGCTGATCCATCGCCCCGACCCCCTGATGAACGCCGACGAGGTGGCCGACGCATTCATCACCCTCAAGCAGGCAGGCAAGATCAAGCACGCCGGGGTATCCAACTTCACGCCCCACCAGTTTGCCCTGCTGCAATCCCGTCTGCCCTTCCCCCTGGTCACCAACCAGCTGGAGATCTCCCCGCTCCATCAGGAGGGGACGCTGGATGGCGCCCTGGATCAATGCCAGCAACTGCGCATCAAGCCCATGGCCTGGTCCTGCCTTGGCGGCGGGCGGCTGTTCCATGCCCCCGACTATGCCCCGCTGCGGGCGGAACTCGAGCAGATCCGCCAGGAGGTGGGCGCCGACTGTCTGGAGCAGGTGGTCTACGCCTGGGTAATGATGATGCCGAGTCAGCCGCTGCCCCTCATCGGCTCCGGCAAACGGGAGCGGATCGCCGCCGCCGTGGCAGCCGAGTCCATTGAGCTCACTCGCCAGCAGTGGTTCCGCATCCGCAAGGCCGCTCTGGGTTATGACGTGCCCTGAGTCTGCACCAGACCCTGAAAACAAAAACGGCATGGAGGATTCCATGCCGTTTTCCGTTATCGAGACGATTCAACGATGGCGCTGGGGGCGACCACGGGGTGCATCCGTCTTCGGTTTGGCCTGATTGACCGTGATGGTGCGGCCGCCGACCTCGGTGCCGTGCAACTCGGCGATGGCCTTCTCGGCCTCACCATTGACCGGCATTTCAATGAAACCAAACCCCTTGGACTGACCGGTATCGCGGTCGATGATGATATCGACCTTGTCTACCTGCCCAAATTGGCTGAACACGGTTGTCAGTTCGTCGGCCGTCATCCGGTACGACAGATTACCTACGTAAATCTTCATGCCATCCACTCTCGATTCAAGGTGCCTTATCTATGCATCCACCGACCAGGGAGTAAGGGCACAACCCCCCTGCCGGACCAGCCACGGCATCATGCCATGACACTTCCAGCTTCGTATCCCAAGTCCTTGATCTCTTGGGCTATCGGAGCAGGAAAGATCAAATCGAATCAGAGGCAGTATCTGAGCATTGGGATGAATTGTCGAGAAAATAGTCAGGTCGGGTGCAGCTCGGCCAGCAATGTGCCGAGGGCACGACGCCCATGCCAGGCACGTTTGAACCCGAATCGATAGACCCCGGGGGCCACTTCGTGAGTCCCTTCCCGGGACAACCCGAGCAGGCTGGTGGCCGTCGCCAGGGTCACCTCATCCAGCCCGAGATCCAGGCTGAAATCGAGCCACTGGCCATCGTGTCCCACCTTGCGATCTCGCTCCATGCCCACCAGCACGGCTCTGGGCAGCGCCAAGGCCCGGTCTTCGCCACCATTGAGCAGATAGAGATGGCGTTCATCCCAGGCAAGCTCCGCCAGACGCCAGCGCTGCCAGTTGCGCGGCAACACCATCATCACCAGCACGATACCGCCAAAGACCACCCCGACCCAGGGCAGCAGGCCCATGTCGGGATATCCCAGCCAGAGGGCGGCCACCACAGTGGCGAGACTCGCCAGCAACAGGCAGATCATCACCCCGTAAAACCGCCGGGCCGGGGGCATCAGCCAGCGCACGTTCTCTTGCGCTGCCAGCTCACTGACTCTCATCTTCTCTTCTCCTTCTGTGATGCGAACGGCCTTGCCGTCGCTGCGTTGCCGCGCATTGTGCGCGAGCGACGCACCGCGATGCAACCGCCACCGCGACACGGATGACGGCCAGCCGCCACTCTTGGTATGCTTGGGGCTGTCTGAGCCCGCACTGGGCGCCATCCCGGGAGTCCCATGTTCGCCACCGCCCTGCTCTTGTCCGCGAGCACACTCTATGCCGAGGCCATCGGCGGCTACTCCGCCGGCTGCCTGAAAAATGCCGTGGCCCTGCCCCTCGAAGGCCCAGGTTATCAGGTGATCCGCACCAAACGGCTGCGCTATTACGGTCACCCCGACCTCATCCATTACCTGCAGCATCTGGCCAACCAGACCAGACTGGCCGGCATGCCGGATCTCTATATCGCCGACCTCGCCATGATGCACGGGGGGCCCTTTACCTCAGGTCATCGCAGCCACCAGACCGGACTGGATGCCGACATCTGGTTCAGGATGGCTGACAGGCCCATCAGCCGCTGGGAGCAGGATGCCCCCAGGGAGTGGGCGCTGATCGACGAACCCAGCTACCGGATGCTGCCCGGCCGATTCGGCCCCAGGCAGCTCAATCTGCTGCGCCTTGCGGCTGATCGCCCCGAGGTGGCGCGCATCTTCGTCAACCCCGTCATCAAGGCCGAGGTGTGCAAACAGGCACCCGGTGAAGCCTGGGTCGGTAAGCTGCGCCCCTGGGTCGGCCACTTCAGCCACTTTCACGTGCGCCTGCGCTGCCCGGCAAACAGTCCGGACTGCCAGCCCCAGGCTCCCATTCCCCCCGGCAATGGCTGTGGGGAGGAGCTGGCCTCCTGGCTCAAGGACAAACCCCAGCTGCCCAAGGTGTCGATGAGCTACCGCGCCCCCCTGTTACCCAGGCGTTGTGAGGGCTGACCACAAGCTGTTATGGTGAACCTATTTCCGAGAGAAATATCAATGGAGAACAACAAGATGGCCACTTCACTCTGGCAGCGTGGTACCCGTGCCCTGCTGACCCTGACCCTGCTGCTGGGTTTGACCGGCTGCGGCATGAACACCATTCCGACCCTGGATGAGCAGGTCAAGGCGAGCTGGGGACAGGTCGAGAACCAGTACCAGCGCAGGGCCGATCTCATTCCCAACCTGGTGGCCACCGTCAAGGGGTACGCCAGCCACGAGCAGGAGACCCTCAAGGCGGTCACCGATGCCCGTGCCCGAGTCGGCAGCGTGCAGGTGAGTGACCCCTCCCAGCTCAAGGCGTTCGAGGCGGCGCAGGAGCAGCTCTCCAGCGCCCTCTCCCGGCTGATGGTGGTGGTCGAGCGCTACCCGGATCTGAAGGCCGATCAGCAGTTCCTGACCCTGCAGGCCCAGCTGGAAGGCACCGAGAATCGCATCGCGGTGGCCAGACGGGATTACATCGAAGCAGTACGCCAGTTCAATACCGAGATCCGTACCTTCCCCGGGGTCATCTGGTCCAAGCTGCTTTACTCCGATCTGGAAGCCAAACCCACCTTCAGCGCCAAACCCGGTGCCGATGAGGCGCCCAAGGTCAGCTTCCAATGAACGTGATGAGACACTGGCTGGCGCTCTGTCTGCTGCTCTGTGCCACGGCACTGCATGCCGCCCCCGATTTCCCGGCCCTGACCGGGCGGGTGGTGGACGAGGCCAATCTGATGTCCCGCAAGCAGGCCCACCAGCTCGCACAGCAACTGGCCGTCTTCGAGAAGCGCAGCGGCGTCCAGCTGGTGGTGGTCTCCATCGACACGCTGGCGGGGGATACCATCGAAGAGTACGGCTACCAGCTCGGTCGCCACTGGGGCATCGGCCAAAAAGGCAAGAACAACGGCGTTCTGCTGATCATCGCCCAGGACGAGCGCAAGGTGCGCATCGAGGTGGGTTATGGCCTGGAAGGTGCCCTGCCCGACGCCATCGCCGCCAATATCATCCAGACCCGGATCCTGCCCGCCTTCAAGCGCGGTGACATGGTGGCCGGCATCCTCGCCGGCAGCCAGGGCATCATGCAGGCCCTGGCCGGGGAGTATCAGCCCGTGGACCACGCCAGCAAGGCCGACAAGCAGGGAGGTCCCTGGCTCTTCATCCTGGTGGTGATTGCGATGATCGTGCTGCACAACCTGCGCGGCGGCGGCGGTGGGCCGGGAGGACGTCGCCGGGCCGCCTACATGGCCGGTGGATTCGGTGCCGGCTCTTTTGGCGGCCGCACTGGCGGTGGTGGTGGCGGTTTCAGTGGTGGCGGCGGCAGCTTTGGCGGCGGCGGTGCATCTGGCGGTTGGTAATCAGGGAAAAAGAGACAACAATATGATTTCGAAACAGTTTTTCCACACCTTGCAGGCCAGGGTTCGACAGGCCGAGCAGGCCACGGATGCCGAACTGGTCACCGTGCTGGCCCCGGCCAGCGATGGCTATCGCTATATCCCGACCCTGTGGGCCGCCCTGCTGGCCATGCTCACCCCCCTGCTGGTCTTCCAGCTCGGCTTCTGGCTTGGCTGGTACGAGATCCTGCTGGTGCAGTGGTCGGTCTGGTTGCTGCTGAGCCTGCTGTTCCACTGGACGCCCATCAAGATGCGGCTCATTCCCAACAAGGTACGCCGTCACCGGGCCGCCCTGATGGCCCGCCTGCAGTTTGTCGAGCAGGGACTTCACCGCACCCGGGACCGGCTCGGTGTGCTCATCTTCGTCTCGGTGGCGGAGCACTATGTGGAGATCCTGGTAGACGACGGGATCGCCCAGCACATCGACAACACCCAGTGGCAGCAGATCATCGACGACTTCGTGGTTCGGGTACGCAACAAGGAGGTCGAGCAGGGGTTCCTGGAGTGCGTGGAGCGCACCAGCGCCATTCTGACCGACGCCTTCCCCGCCACCCGGGATCAGAACGAGCTGCCTGACAGCCTGATCATTCTCGACAAGCCTTGAACGGGATTAAAAAACCGGCATTCTGTTCAAGGGATAGGCACTCGATAAAGATTATGAAAAATAAGGGGAAAAGTGGTTGACCCAGGCAGCCCTTTCCCCTAAATTACGCCCCGTTCCAGCGCAACGGCGCAGCGAACACAGTGTTGGCTGAACACGTTAAACCACAGACAAAAATTTGGTGCGGTATCCGAGAGGCTGCCCACCGACGAAGTCGGCAAGATGCACGCGCAGCGTGCTCCGAAAGCCACTTCAAGCAGTAAAAATTTGGTGAGGTGTCCGAGTGGCTGAAGGAGCACGCCTGGAAAGTGTGTATACGGCAACGTATCGAGGGTTCGAATCCCTCCCTCACCGCCAAATTGTAAAAACCGACCTAAGGGTCGGTTTTTTGCATCTGGTGACATGGCAACATCCGATGCCGATGGAGAGAAGGTGAGAAGCCTCGTCGGGTTCGAGCAGAGCAGCTTGCTGCGATGAACGACCGCAGGCCGCCCCGAAGGGGTGAGCCATGCAGTGGTGAATCATCCCTCCCTCACCGCCAAATAAAGTAAAAGGCCCCGTCGCAAGACGGGGCCTTTTACTTCATCCGATGATGGGCGGCTCGGTTCAAACCCTGTCGACAGGCGGGCAGGATAGCCCGACTGGACGGCCAGAGGCCGCCCGCAGGGCGAGCGCCAGGGATGGTGCGAGTCAATCCCGATCCAGCGTACAGCTTGAAGAACCGACCTTAAGGTCGGTTTTTTGCTTCAAGGCGTCTGCCAACCCCCTGGCAGGAGAAACCCGTCATTGGCGGGGCCAGAAAAAACGGTTTGCCGCGATACCTGGCCGAGTGCCGCCCAGCCAATCCCATCCCTTCCGCCTCGCTGCTCTCTGTCGACAGGGGATATACCCCGAGGGCAGCCAGCCCTTTCTCGTTGACAGCGCATTACGCCAAGCAAACAGAAAGTGACGATATAAATAACCAACATACTCTCACAGATAGCACAGTATATTGTGATATCACTTGGATAACCGCCTCGTCCTGCCATGCCGGCACCGTCAACCTGCTCTACAGATCAAGCGGTACAGGCCGATGCCACCGGACACTACCGGGTCTGCGCAACCTCTCGGATATTGCTCACCGATTGGATATCGTTTTGAAAAACTGATAGTTAAATGGCTACACTAGCCTCACACATCGCATAGGGATATGGACAAATGAGTCTTATTGGCTTGCTGCTGGCCCTGGCAGCCATTCTGGGTGGCAACATGATAGAAGGGGGGCACCCCAGCGCCCTGCTCGATCTGCCCGCCTTTCTCATCGTGATCGGCGGTACCGTCGGTGCCGCACTGACCCAGTTTCCTTTCTCCGTGGTTGGTAAAACCCTCAAGCGCTTCAAGTGGCTCATCACTCCCCTGCGCCTCGACATGCTGGAGCAGGCCCAACTGCTTGAAACCCTGGCGGGCAATGCACGGCGCAGTGGCATGCTGGCACTGGAGGGCATGATCGACGACATCAAGGATCCCTTCCTGCAAAAAGGGGTACAGATGATGGTCGATGGCTACGAGAAGACCAAAATCCACGAGGTACTGGAAAACGAGATCGAGTTCGAGCAGGAAGATATCGAACAGACCGTCAAATTCTACGAGGCCATGGGGGGCTACTGCCCGACCATGGGGATCGTCGGGGCCGTATTTGGCCTCATTCACGCCATGGGCCTGCTGGATGCCCCCGACAAGCTGGGGGGCGCCATCGCGGTGGCCTTTATCGCTACCATCTACGGGGTGTCGGCTGCCAACCTCATCTTCCTGCCCTTCGGCAACCGCTACAAGTCGTTTGCCCACCAGATCCGCCACTACAAGGAGATGACCCTCACCGGCATCCTCTGCATCGTGGACGGCGAGTCACAGCAACGGCTGCAAGTGACCCTTGAGCCTTACCTCGGAGGCCACGGTGGCGAAAAAGAAAAAGGCTGAGGCGCCGGAGAACCACGAACGCTGGCTGGTCTCCTACGCCGACTTCATGACACTGCTGTTCGCCCTGTTCGTGGTGCTCTACTCCTTCGCCATGGCCAAGCAGTCGGAGACTCGCGTGCTCATTCAGGGCTTTATCGAATCTCTTGGCAAGATAGGGCTTGTCTCCCTTCCCGCTGGCTCACCCGTGATGCAGGGGGGCACAGGCATACTGGAACCCGAGTCCAAGACCACCCCCAATACCTCCCAGAAAGAGCAGGTGCTGGATACCCAGACGCCCGCAGCAGCGGCCGACCCTTTCAACGAGACCATCGGCTCCTCGGAGAAACCTACGGCCACGGAGTCCTGGCCCCACAAGACCAAGGAGCAGGATTGGGTCACAGTCACCAAGCAGAAGCTGGATCAGCAGCTCAAGAGCCAAATCGAGTCCAAGGAGATCGAGGTGGAGCAGCTTGGCAGCCAGCTGGTGATCCGCATCGGCGAAAAGACCTTGTTCCCCGCCGACTCCGCCTTCTTGCAGCCCCAGTTCATTCCCCTGGTCAACAAGGTCTCGGACGTGCTGGCGGACATCCCCGGCATGGTGGTGGTCACCGGTCACACCGACAACTCCCAGGCGCCGGTGGAGCTCTATCGCAACAACTGGGAGCTGTCGGTGCTGCGGGCGGCCACCATCACCCACACCTTGTTGACCAACCCCAAGCTGGATTCACGACGGCTGATCGCCCAGGGAGTCGCAGATACCCAACCCCGTTATCCGAACGACACCCCGGCTCACCGCCAGGCCAACCGCCGGGTGGAGATCGTGCTCTCCCAGGGCAAGGCGGCAGAGCAGAGCCTCCCCGTTCTTCAACCCTGAAACAGACCCCGCCATGCGGGGTCTTTTGTTTCCTGCCATCCACCGGATTTTCAAACTATCCGGTTTTTTTCTGCTACATAAAAACGATTGAAAACAATTCTCAAACGAGAAAGTTGACCCCGCTAGCAAAACACAATTTTCATCCCGTTGATTAATAATTAATCCTTTGAAATGACATGTAAATCAGTACGAAAGTGGCATACTACGTAACGTCATTGTTAAGTCACATGATTAATTTGGTTAGGGAAAAACCTATATGTTTGCTGATATTGCCGTCCAGCACTGGGCTTTTGCTGTCTATGTCATTGGCGCCATCTGTATCTGCTTGACCATGATAGGCCTGGCGGCCTTGCTGGGGGGACGCGCCTATGGCCGTGCCAAGAACAAACCCTTCGAATCCGGGGTGGATTCCGTCGGCAACGCCCGCCTGCGCTTCTCCGCCAAGTTCTACTTGGTCGCCATGTTCTTCGTCATCTTCGATGTCGAAGCCCTCTATCTCTTTGCCTGGTCCGTCTCCGTTCGGGAGAGCGGCTGGGTCGGCTTCATCGAAGCCACCATCTTCATCACCCTGCTGCTGGTAGGCCTCCTCTACCTGTGGCGCATTGGTGCCCTCGACTGGGCCCCGAAAAAGCGTGTCCTGACTGACAAGAAACCAGACTGAACTACCGATTATCTCTTTGAGGTTGCACCATGAAGTACACCCTGACCCGGATTGACCCGGATGCGCCCGTTGAGCGCTACCCCCAGGAACAGCGCCAGACCGTCGATGATCCACTGGCGCAGCAAGCGACCCGCGGCATCATGATCGGGCGCCTCGAAGAGGTGCTGCAAGACACCGTCAACTGGGGCCGCAAGAACTCCCTATGGCCCTACAACTTCGGCATCTCCTGCTGCTACGTGGAGATGTGTACCGCCTTCACCTCTCCCCACGACGTGGCTCGCTTCGGCGCAGAGGTCATACGAGCCTCCCCCCGTCAGGCCGACTTCATGGTGATTGCCGGCACCCCCTTCATCAAGATGGCCCCTGTCATCCAGCGGCTCTATGAGCAGTTGCTCGAGCCCAAGTGGGTCATCTCCATGGGGGCCTGCGCCAACTCCGGCGGCATGTATGACATCTACTCCGTGGTACAGGGGGTGGACAAGTTCCTGCCGGTCGATGTCTACATTCCGGGCTGCCCTCCCCGCCCCGAAGCCTTCCTGCAAGCCCTGATGCTGCTGCAGGAGTCCATCGGCAAGGAACGCCGTCCCCTCTCCTGGGTGGTGGGGGATCAGGGGATCTACCGTCCCCAGATGCAATCCGAGAAGGAACGCAAGCGCGGCGAGCGGATCAACGTGACCAACCTGCGCACGCCGGATGAGATCTGATCATGAAACTGACTCGAGAATTCCCAAGCAATTACACCATGGCCCAGTGGCAAACCGCCGATCACGCCGATGCCCAGGTGGTCGGCGAGCTGTTCGCCCACTTCGGTGCCGAGCGCTTCACCGTGCAGAGCACCCGTACCGGCGTGCCGGTCATCTGGCTCTCCCGGGATCTGCTGCTAGACGTGATGGGCTTCTTGCAAAAGCTGCCCTCCCCCTTCGTGATGCTGTTCGATCTCAGCGCCACCGACGAACGGATGCGCAGCCATCGCCACGGCCTGCCGGAGAGCGACTTTACCGTCTTCTATCACCTCATCTCCATCGACCGTAACGCCGACGTGATGCTGAAGGTGGCGCTCAAGGAGAGCGATCTCCATCTGCCCACCGTCAGCCGCCACTTCCCCAACGCCAACTGGTACGAGCGGGAAGTGTGGGATCTGATGGGGATCACCTTCGATGGCCACCCCCATCTGACCCGCATCATGATGCCCAAGAGCTGGCAAGGGCACCCCCTGCGCAAGGACTACCCGGCGCGCGCCACCGAGTTTGATCCCTTCATGCTCGATGCGGTCAAGCAGGATCAGGAGCAGGACAACCTACTGTTCAAGCCGGAAGAGTGGGGCATGGCCCGCGGCAACGAGAACGAGGACTACATGTTCCTGAACCTCGGGCCGAACCACCCCTCCGCCCACGGCGCCTTCCGCCTGGTGCTGCAACTAGACGGGGAAGAGATCCGCGACTGCGTGCCCGACATCGGCTATCACCACCGCGGCGCCGAGAAGATGGGCGAGCGCCAGTCCTGGCACAGCTACATCCCCTACACCGACCGGGTCGAATATCTGGGCGGCGTGATGAACAACCTGCCCTATGTGCTGGCGGTCGAGAAGCTGGCCGGCATCAAGGTGCCGGCGCGGGTCGACATGATCCGGGTGATGATGGCGGAGCTGTTCCGCATCCAGAGCCATCTGCTGTTCCTTGGCACCTACATTCAGGACGTGGGGGCCATGACCCCGGTCTTCTTCACCTTCACGGACCGCCAGAAGATCTACACCATCATCGAGGCCATCACCGGAGCCCGCATGCACCCGGCCTGGTTCCGCATCGGCGGCGTGGCCCACGATCTGCCTGCCGGCTGGACCCGCCTCATCCAGGACAACCTGTTGAGCTGGCTGCCCAAGCGGTTGATGGAGTATGAAAAGGCGGCCATGCGCAACAGCATACTGCGGGGCCGCACCATCGGCGTCGCCGCCTACAACACGGCCCAGGCCCTGGCCTGGGGCACCACGGGGGGCGGTCTGCGGGCCACGGGGCTCAACTTTGACGTGCGCAAATGGCGCCCCTATTCCGGTTACGATCAGTTCGAGTTCGAGGTGCCGGTGGGCAGCAACGGGGACGCCTACGACCGCGCCACCGTGCGCATCGAGGAGATCCGCCAGAGCCTGTCCATTATCGAGCAGTGCATGAAAAACATGCCTGAGGGCCCCTTCAAGGCGGATCACCCGCTCACCACGCCACCGCCCAAAGAGCGCACCCTGCAGGACATCGAAACCCTGATCACCCACTTCCTGCAAGTCTCCTGGGGGCCTGTCATGCCGGCCGCCGAGTCCTTCCAGATGATAGAGGCGACCAAGGGGGTCAACAGCTATTACCTGACCAGCGATGGCTCCACCATGAGCTACCGGACCCGGATCCGCACCCCGAGCTTTGCTCACCTGCAGCAGATCCCCTCGGTGATCCGCGGCCAGATGGTGTCGGATCTTATCGTCTACCTGGGCAGTATCGATTTCGTTATGTCAGATGTGGATCGTTGAGTCCTCTCGCCCCGGCAGCCGGGGCGAAGGGCAAGACGCGCAGTAAAGGGACAAGCCACAAAAGGTCAAGTCATGAGCCAATGTCAGTGTCACAATAACCAGACCCCACAAGGGCAAGGGGCATGCAGCAGCCAGCAGGGAGATTTCGTCCTGAGCCAGGCTGAGCGCGATGCCATCGAACACGAGAAACACCACTACGAAGATCCCCGTGCAGCCAGCATCGAAGCGCTCAAGATAGTGCAACAGGCCCGTGGCTGGGTGCCTGACGGCGCCATTCACGCCATCGGCGCCGAGCTCGGCATCCCCGCCAGCGACGTGGAAGGGGTCGCCACCTTCTACAGCCAGATCTTCCGCCAGCCGGTGGGTCGTCACATCATCCGCGTCTGCGACAGCATGGTCTGCTACATCAACGGCCACGAGCAGTTGCTTGCCGGTCTGAAAGAGGTCGTCAATCTGGCCCCCGGTCAGACCTCCCCGGATGGCCGCTTCACCCTGTTGCCCGTCTGCTGCCTCGGCAACTGCGACAAGGGGCCGGCCATCATGATCGATGACGATACCTATGGCGGACTCGATGCCGTCAGCCTGCTGAAAACCCTGGAGGCTTACCCATGAGCATTCAGCCAGGCAAGACGCTTGCCTCCCTCGGCACCGCCAACCGCATCCCCCGCACCGCCGAGACTCACCCTCTCACCTGGCGCCTGCGGGACGACGGCCAGCCGGTGTGGCTCGAGGAGTATCAGGCAAAGCAGGGCTATGAGGCCGCCCGCAAGGCGCTTGGCCAGATGAGCCCGGATGACATCGTCAGCACCGTCAAGGATGCCGGCCTCAAGGGGCGCGGCGGCGCCGGTTTCTCCACCGGCGTGAAGTGGGGCCTGATGCCCAAAGACGAGAGCATGAACATCCGTTACCTGCTCTGCAACGCCGACGAGATGGAGCCCAATACCTACAAAGACCGCATGCTGATGGAGCAGCTGCCCCACCTGCTGATCGAGGGGATGATCATCAGTGCACGTGCTCTCAAGGCCTATCGTGGCTACATCTTCCTGCGCGGCGAGTACGTGGATGCCGCCATCCACCTGCGCCGCGCCGTGGAAGAGGCCAAGGCCGCGGGGCTCCTTGGCAAGAACATCCTAGGCTCGGGGTTTGACTTCGAGCTGTTCGTCCACACCGGCGCAGGTCGCTACATCTGCGGCGAAGAGACGGCCCTCATCAACTCCCTGGAAGGACGGCGCGCCAACCCGCGGGCCAAACCCCCCTTCCCTGCCGTCTCCGGCGTCTGGGGCAAGCCGACCTGCGTCAACAACGTCGAAACCCTGTGCAACGTCCCCGCCATCATCGGCAACGGTGTGGCCTGGTATCAGGGGCTGGCACTGCCGGGTTCGGAAGATCACGGCACCAAGCTGATGGGCTTTTCCGGCAAGGTCAACAATCCCGGCCTGTGGGAGCTGCCCTTTGGCATCACCGCCCGCGAGCTGTTCGAAAACTACGCCGGCGGCATGAAGCCCGGCTATCGCCTGAAAACCTGGCAACCGGGCGGCGCCGGCACCGGCTTCCTGCTGCCCGAGCACCTGGATGCCCAGATGTACGCTGGCGGCATCGGCAAGGTGGGCACCCGCATGGGTACGGGCCTTGCCATGGCGGTGGATGACAGCATCAACATGGTCTCACTGCTGCGCAACATGGAGGAGTTCTTTGCCCGCGAATCCTGCGGCTGGTGCACCCCCTGCCGCGACGGCCTGCCCTGGAGCGTCAAGATCCTGCGGGCGCTGGAGCGGGGCGAGGGGCAACCCGAGGATCTCGCGACCCTGGAACAGCTCGTCAGTTTCCTCGGCCCGGGCAAGACCTTCTGTGCCCATGCCCCCGGCGCCGTCGAGCCCCTTGGCAGTGCGATGAAGTATTTCCGGTCCGAGTTCGAGGCCGGGGTCAAGGCCCCCCATGACAATCACAAGCTGTTCAAGGGTATCCAGCCCAACCTGCTGGGCGAGCGCTGGTAAGCGACAGGACGCATCGGGCAATAGCCGATTTCATAAAACAGGTTTCAGGGAAGTTGTATGGCAACCATTCATGTAGACGGTAAAGAGTACGAGGTAGACGGGGCAGACAACCTGCTGCAAGCCTGTCTATCGCTGGGTCTGGACGTCCCCTATTTTTGCTGGCACCCGGCGCTCGGTAGCGTCGGTGCCTGCCGCCAGTGCGCGGTCAAACAGTATCAGAATGCCGACGACAAGCGCGGCCGCCTGGTCATGTCCTGCATGACACCTTCCACCGATGGCACCTATATCTCCATCGAGGATGAAGAGGCGAAGGAGTTTCGCAAGACAGTGGTGGAGTGGCAGATGACCAACCACCCCCACGACTGCCCGGTGTGCGAAGAGGGTGGCGCCTGCCACCTGCAGGACATGACGGTAATGACGGGCCACAACAGCCGCCGCTACCGTTTCACCAAGCGCACCCACCAGAATCAGGATCTGGGTCCCTTCATCAACCATGAGATGAACCGCTGCATCGCCTGCTACCGCTGCGTGCGCTATTACAAGGATTACGCCGGTGGCGAGGATCTCGGGGTCTATGGCGCCCATGACAACGTCTACTTCGGTCGGGTCGAGGATGGCACTCTGGAGAGCGAATTCTCCGGCAACCTGGTGGAGGTCTGTCCCACCGGCGTCTTCACCGACAAGACCCACTCCGAGCGTTACAACCGCAAGTGGGACATGCAGTTCGCCCCCAGCATCTGCCAGGGGTGCTCGGTCGGCTGCAACATCAGCCCGGGTGAGCGCTACGGCGAGCTGCGCCGCATCGAGAACCGTTTCCACGGTGCCCTGAACCACTATTTCCTCTGCGATCGCGGCCGCTTCGGCTACGGTCACGTCAATCTGACCGACCGCCCGCGCCAGCCCCTGCTGCAGGATGGCAGTGACAAGCTGGCCATCACGGTGGATGGCGCCCTGAACCGGGCCGCGGATGCGCTGCGCACTGCCAGCGGCGTCATCGGCATCGGCTCACCCCGCGCCTCCTTGGAGAGCAACTTCGCACTGCGCGAACTGGTGGGGGCCGCCAACTTCTACTCCGGGGTCGAGCAGAGCGAATGGAAATGCCTGCAGAAGATGCTGGACATTCTGGAGCACGGCGGCGTGCGCACTCCCAGCCTGCGCGACATGGAAGAAGCCGACGCCGTGCTGGTGCTCGGGGAAGATGTCACCCAGACCGCCGCCCGCATCGCCCTGGCCCTGCGCCAGGCAGTGAAAGGCAAGGGGCGCGAAATTGCCCGCAAGCTGAAGGTGGATCTCTGGCAGGTCGCTGCCGTACAGACCCTGGCCCAGAACCAGCGCTACCCCTTGCTCATCACCAGTCTGGATGCCACCCGCCTGGATGACGTGGCGAGCAGCACCCTGCACGCCCCCCACGCGGATCAGGCGCGCCTCGGGTTTGCCATCGCCCACCTGCTGGACGCCAGTGCACCGGCGCCAACGGATCTCTCCCCCGAACAGCAGGCCCTCGCCGCCCAATGGGCCGACCTGCTTGGCAACGCCAAAAAGCCCCTCATCATCGCAGGCAATGGAGCCCGCAACGAGGCGCTGATCGAAGCGGCCAGCAACATCGCCCGCGCCCTCAAGGGCCGTGGCCAGGCCGCGGAGCTTGCCCTGGTGGCTCAGGAAGCCAACAGCCTGGGGCTGGCCATGCTGGCCCGGCATGCCGCCCCGCTGGAGGCAGCCCTCGAGCGCATGGAAGGGGAAGAGAGACTTGCCCTGGTCGTTCTTGAGAACGACCTCTACCGCCGAGCCCCCCGCAGCCGGGTGGACACCGCCCTGGATCGCCTGCAACACCTGCTGGTCATCGACCATCAGGAGACGGCCACCGCGAAGAAGGCGGGTCTGGTGCTGCCTGCCGCCAGTTTTGCCGAAGGCGATGGCACCCTGGTCAACATGGAAGGCCGCGCCCAGCGCTTCTTCCAGGTCTATGCTCCCGCCTTCTACAACGCCGATATCCAGGTGCGCGAGAGCTGGCGCTGGCTGGATGCCCTGCAAGGGAGCCAGCAACCGCGTTCGGTTCGCTGGAACACCTTCGACGATGTGAGTCGCGATTGCGCCGCCAGCGCCCCGCTGCTCACCACCATGGGTGAAGCTGCACCCAACGCCGGCCTGCGCATTCGCGGCATGAAGCTCGCCCGGGAGCCGCACCGCTACAGTGGTCGCACCTCCATGCTGGCAAACCAGAACGTGAGCGAGCCCAGAGTCGCCCAGGATCCCGATTCGCCGTTCGCCTTCTCCATGGAAGGCTACGCTGGTTCCCGCCAGCCCCTCTCCCAGGTACCGTTTGCCTGGGCGCCGGGCTGGAACTCCCCCTCCGCCTGGAACAAGTTCCAGGACGAGGTGGGCGGCAACCTGCGTGCCGGGGATCCCGGTCGCCGCCTGCTGGAGCCGGGCGAAGGCAACCTGGGGTGGTTTGGCACCATCCCGGCCCCCTTCCAGCCCGCCGCATCCCTGCAGGTGGTGAGCTATGACCAGCTGTTCGGTGGCGAGGAGCTCTCCGCCAGAAGCCCGGTCATCCAGGCTCGCATGGGGGAACCCACCCTGGTACTGAACCCAGCGGATGCCGCGCGCCTGGCACTGTCCCCTGACGTGCTGGTGGCCTTCTCCTGGGGTGGCAACCACTGGCGCCTGCGTCTGCGCCTGAGCGATGCGCTGGCTCCGGGCCTGGCAGGGTTGCCACTCGGGGTGAACGGCCTGCCGACCGCCCTGCACCACGCCCTGATCGATAACCTGCAGGAGGTCATCGCATGAGCGACTCTCTGATGGATCTGCTGATCGAGGTTGGCAAGGCCCTGGTCGTGCTCGTGGGGATCGTGGGGGCCGGCGCCTTCATGAGCTTCATCGAACGCCGCCTGCTGGCACTGTGGCAGGACCGTTACGGCCCCAACCGGGTTGGCCCCTTCGGCCTGCTGCAACTGGCGGCCGACATGGTCAAGATGTTCTTCAAGGAGGACTGGATCCCGCCCTTTGCGGATCGCCGGATCTTCGTGCTGGCCCCCATCATCGCCTTCACCGCCTTCATCCTGGCGTTTGCGGTGGTACCCATCACCCCCACCTGGGGCGTGGCGGATCTCAACGTGGGGCTGCTCTATATCCTGGCGATCGCCGGGCTGGCGGTCTATGCCGTGCTGTTCGCAGGCTGGTCGAGCAACAACAAGTACTCCCTGCTCGGCAGCCTGCGCGCCTCGGCCCAGACCCTCTCCTACGAGGTGTTCCTTGGCCTCTCGCTCATGGGCATCGTCATCCAGACCGGCAGCTTCAACCTGCGTGACATCGTCGAGGCCCAGGCCGGCATGTGGAACGTGATCCCCCAGATCCTGGGCTTCGTCACCTTCCTGTTTGCCGGGGTCGCCGTCACCCACCGCCACCCGTTTGACCAGCCGGAGGCCGAGCAGGAGCTCGCCGACGGCTATCACATCGAGTACGCGGGCATGAAGTGGGGTCTCTTCTTCGTGGGGGAGTACATCGGCATCGTGCTGATCTCTTCCCTCATCGTGACCCTCTTCTTCGGTGGCTGGCACGGCCCCTGGCTGCCGCCCTTCATCTGGTTCGCCCTGAAGACCGCCTGTTTCATGGTGTTCTTCATCCTGCTGCGGGCCTCCCTGCCCCGCCCGCGCTTCGACCAGGTGATGTCCTTTGGCTGGAAAGTGTGCCTGCCCCTGACCCTGCTCAACATGCTGGTCACCGCTGCCGTGGTGCTGATGAATGCGTGAGCAAAACGAGATGGACATGACGATGATTCGGCCGTCTGCGGCAAGGAAACGCCCAGACGACAGTGCTGATAAATGTGCAGTGAGGCACCTATGAAAATTACGAGCATTATCAAGGGTGTTGGCACCCAGTTGCGCAGTCTTGGGATGGTCTTCTCCCATGCCTGGCGCCCCCGTGAAACCCTGAGCTACCCGGAGCAGCCGGTCTACGCCGCCCCCCGTTTTCGCGGTCGCATCGTACTGACCCGGGATCCCGATGGCGACGAGCGCTGCGTGGCGTGCAACCTGTGTGCGGTCGCCTGCCCGGTCGGTTGCATCTCCTTGCAGAAGTCGGAGCGGGAAGATGGCCGCTGGTACCCGGAGTTCTTTCGCATCAACTTCTCCCGCTGCATCTTCTGCGGCCTGTGCGAGGAGGCCTGCCCCACCACCGCCATCCAGCTGACGCCGGATTTCGAGATGGGGGAGTATCGTCGCCAGGATCTGGTGTACGAGAAGGAAGATCTGCTGATAAGCGGCCCCGGCAAATACCCGGACTACAACTTCTACCGCATGAGCGGGATGGCCATCGACGGCAAACCCAAAGGGGATGCCGAGAACGAAGCCAAGCCCATCGATGTCAAGAGCCTGCTGCCCTAGGAGTCAATCATGGAACTGGCATTCTATGCCGCGGCCCTGGTCGCCGTTTACAGCACGCTGCGGGTGATCAGCACCAGCAACCCCATGCATGCGCTGCTCAATCTCATCATCTCCCTCATCGCCGTGGCCATGATCTTCTTCTGCCTGGGCGCCGCCTTTGCGGGGGCCCTGCAGGTGATCGTCTACGCCGGCGCCATCATGGTGCTGTTCGTGTTCGTGGTGATGATGCTGAACCTGGGGAGCGCCCAGGATCAGGAGAAGAAGTGGCTCACCCCCATGACCTGGGGTGGCCCAGCCCTGCTCTCCCTCATTTTGCTGGGCTTTCTGGCCCACGGCATTCTCGGCGTGACCGGCGGTGAACTGGGTCTGACCGAGGTCAGCGCCAAGGAAGTCGGTATCGCCCTGTTCGGCCCCTATGTGCTGGCGGTGGAGCTCGCCTCCATCCTGCTGCTGGCGGGTCTGGTCACCGCCTATCACCTGGGCCGCGAGGACAAGAGCGGGGAAGTGCTCTCCGTGCCTCGCACCACACAGGAAGGAGGTCAGCAATGAGCGACACCTCCGTGGTGATGCATGGCTCGCTGCCGGCAGCCTGCCCCCTTTCCATCCAGCAAGCACAAGGAGCATGGCGATGAGTGGAATTCCCATGGAGCACGGCCTCCTGCTGGCGGCCATTTTGTTTGCCATCGGCCTGTGCGGCCTGCTGATACGCCGCAACCTGTTGTTTATCCTCATGAGTATCGAAATCATGATGAACGCGTCCGCCCTGGCATTCGTGGTGGCGGGTAGCCGCTGGGCCCAGGCCGACGGCCAGATCATGTACATACTGGTGATTTCTCTGGCGGCAGCGGAGGCCAGTATCGGCCTCGCCCTGTTACTGCTGCTCTATCGTCGTTACCACACCCTGAACGTGGACACTGTGAGCGAGATGCGCGGATGAGCCTCCTATATCTGACTTTCCTGTTCCCGCTGCTGGGATGGCTGCTGCTGGCCTTCTCCCTCGGCCGCCTCGGCGAGCGCACCTCGGCGCTCATCGGTGTCGGCAGCATCGGTCTCTCGGCCCTCACTACCCTGTGGGTCGGCATCGATTTCCTCAATACCATGCCGGAAGGCGGCGTCTATACACAGACCCTGTGGCAGTGGATGACGGTGGGCGAGTTCCAGCCCGCCTTCCGTCTCTCCCTGGACGGGCTGTCACTGACCATGCTGGGGGTCGTGACCGGGGTGGGCTTCTTCATCCACCTGTTCGCCTCCTGGTACATGCGCGGGGAAGAGGGGTATTCACGCTTCTTCACCTACACCAACCTCTTCATCGCCAGCATGCTGTTCCTGGTGCTGGCCGATGACCTGCTGTTCGTCTATCTGGGCTGGGAAGGAGTGGGGCTGTGCAGCTACCTGCTGATCGGCTTCTACTACAAGGATCGCAACAACGGCGCCGCCGCCCTCAAGGCGTTCGTGGTGACCCGGGTCGGCGACGTCTTCCTCGCCATCGGGCTCTTCGTGCTCTATCGCGAGCTCGGCACCCTCAACATTCACGAGCTGCTGGTGCGCGCCCCCGCGATGTTCGCAGAAGGCTCCCCTGCCCTGTCGTTCGCCTGCCTGATGCTGCTCGGCGGCGCGGTCGGCAAATCCGCCCAGCTGCCGCTGCAGACCTGGCTGGCAGACGCCATGGCGGGCCCTACCCCGGTCTCGGCGCTGATCCACGCGGCCACCATGGTGACTGCTGGTGTCTATCTCATCGCCCGCACCCACGGCCTCTTCCTGCTGGCACCGGAGATCCTCCATCTGGTGGCGCTGGTTGGTGCCATTACCCTGGTACTGGCGGGCTTCGCCGCCCTGGTACAGACCGACATCAAGCGGATCCTGGCCTACTCCACCATGAGCCAGATTGGCTACATGTTCCTGGCCCTCGGCGTTGGTGCCTGGGAAGGGGCCATCTTCCACCTGATGACCCACGCCTTCTTCAAGGCGCTGCTGTTCCTCTCCGCCGGAGCCGTCATAATCGCGACCCACCACGAGCAGAACATCTTCAAGATGGGGGGCCTGCGCAAATCGCTGCCGCTGGTCTACGCCTGCTTCCTGGTGGGGGGCTCGGCGCTCGCCGCGCTGCCACTGGTGACCGCCGGTTTCTACAGTAAGGACGCCATCCTCTGGCAGGTGCAGGCCAGTGGCCAGAGCGCCCTGCTGTGGGCCGGTCTGGGGGGGGCTTTCCTGACCTCCCTCTACACCTTCCGCCTCATCTTCATCGCCTTCCACGGCAAGGCGCAGACCGAGGCGCACAAAGGTCACGGCCTTGCCCACCATCTGCCACTGCTGGTGCTGCTGGTGCTCTCCACCGGAGTCGGCGCCCTCATCGTGCCGCCGCTGGCAGGAGTGCTGCCGGCCGGCCCGGGGGATCACATCGAAGAGGGACGCCATGGCCTCGAGATCCTCTCAGGCGTCATCGCCGTGGCAGGCATTGCGCTGGCCGCCTTCCTCTTCCTCGGCGAACGTCGCCTGGCGAAGGGGATCGCCGAGAGTGCACCGGGGCGGGCTCTGTCCACCCTCTGGTTCAATGCCTGGGGCTTTGACTGGCTTTATGACCTGATTTGGGTCAAGCCCTACCTGCTGGCGACTCGCCTGCTCGGCAAGGATCCGCTGGACAGGATGATGAGCCTGCCCGCCGTGCTGGCCGAGGGGGGGCATCAGCTGCTGGCCTGGACCGTCTCCGGCAAGTTGCGCTGGTACGCAGCCTCCATGGGGATGGGCGCCGCCCTGATCCTGGCCCTGCTGCTGCTCGGCTGATCCATGAGCCCAATATTGTGTGGCAGGCTCAGCGCCTGCCCGACTAGAACCTAGATGAGAGCTGATATCGTGACCTTACTCTGGATCTTGCTAATTCCCTTCATCGGCGGCTTGCTCTGCTGGCAGATGGAGCGGCTCGGCGGACAGTTTGTCCGCTGGGTGGCCCTCGCCTCCATGAGCGCCTGTCTGGTGCTCTCCAGCGCCATCTGGCTCGGTGGTGACTTCACCCTCGCCAGCCCCGGCCTCCCCGTCTGGGCAGCCGAGTGGCAACAACCCTGGATCCCCCGCTTCGGCATCTCCCTGCACCTCGCCGTGGACGGGCTGTCGCTCCTGATGGTGATCCTCACCAGCTTCATCGGCGTGCTGGCCATCCTCTGTTCCTGGAAGGAGATCGTCCAGCGCATCGGCTTCTTCCACCTCAACCTGCTGTGGATCCTGGGGGGCGTGCTCGGCGTCTTCATGGCGGTGGATCTGTTCCTCTTCTTCTTCTTCTGGGAGATGATGCTGGTGCCGATGTACTTCCTGATCGCGCTCTGGGGCCACTCGGTCACCGATGGCAAGTCGCGCATCAACGCCGCCACCAAGTTCTTCATCTACACCCAGGCGAGCGGCCTCATCATGCTGGTGGCCATCCTGGGCCTGGTACTGACCCACCACGCCGCCACCGGTGTCTTCACCTTCAACTATCAGGAACTGCTCAACACCCCCATGAGCAGCACGGTACAGTGGCTGCTGATGCTGGGCTTCTTCATCGCCTTCGCGGTCAAGATGCCCCTGGTGCCGCTCCATGGCTGGCTCCCTGATGCCCACAGCCAGGCGCCCACCGCAGGCTCCGTGGATCTCGCGGGCATCTTGCTGAAAACCGCGGCCTACGGCCTGCTGCGCTTTACCCTGCCGCTCTTCCCCGAGGCGTCCGCCGAGTTTGCCCCCTACGCCATGGTGCTCGGCCTCATCGGCATCGTCTATGGCGCCCTGCTGGCCTTTGCCCAGACCGACATCAAACGGCTGGTTGCCTACACCAGCATCTCCCACATGGGCTTCGTGATGATCGCCATCTACTCGGGCAGCGAGCTCGCCCTGCAAGGGGCAGTGGTACAGATGATTGCCCACGGGCTCTCGGCCGCCGGCCTCTTCATTCTGTGCGGTCAGCTCTACGAGCGTCTGCACACCCGGGACCTGCGCCTGATGGGCGGGCTGTGGGGTCGTCTGCGCTACCTGCCCGGCGTGATGCTGTTCTTCTCGGTCGCCTCTCTGGGGATGCCGGGCACCGGCAACTTCGTCGGCGAATTCCTGATCCTCATCGGCAGCTTCCAGGTTGCCCCCGTGCTCACCATCATCGCCACCTTCGGGCTGGTGCTGGCCTCGGTCTACTCCCTCATCATGCTGCAACGCGCCTGCTTCGGTACCCCCAAGGACGAGAGCGTCCTCAAGGGGCTCGACAGCCGCGAGCTGGTGATGATGATGACCATCGCCGGTCTTTTGGTGCTGCTCGGTGTCTATCCCCAACCTGTGCTCGACACCGCGGGCAACAGCCTGCTGAGCGTGCTGCACTGGTACGCCCTGCCCTTCGCAGGAGCATTGCAATGAGAGTGACCGCTGTTAAACCGCTGGCCCTGTTGCCTTCCTTGTCCCTTACAGGAGCACTGCAATGACCTTCACCGCTTCGCAACTGCTGGCCCTGCTGCCCCTGTTGCTGACAACCGGGGCCATGGTGGCCCTGATGCTGGCCATCGCCTGGAAACGGTGCGATGACACCGCCTTCGTGGTCACCATCGCCGGCCTCAACCTGGCGCTCTTCTCCCTGCCCATCGTGATGGCGCAAGGCGATCAGGGGGTCACCCCGCTGCTGCAGATCGATGGCTACGCCGTCTTCTACATGGGGCTGGTGCTCATCGGTGCCTTGGCGACCTGTACCTTCGGCCGCTCCTGGCTCAAGGGCTATCCGGACAACCGGGAAGAGTTCTACCTGCTGCTGCTGATCGCCACCGCCGGTGGCCTGGTGCTGGCCGGCTCACGTCACCTCGCCTCCCTGTTCATCGGGATCGAGATGCTGACCCTGCCGATGTTCGGTCTGGTGGGCTACGCCTATCGCGAGCGCCACTCGCTGGAGGCCAGCATCAAGTACATGGTGCTCTCCGCCGCCGCCACCGCCTTCCTGCTGTTCGGTATGGCGCTGCTCTATGCCCAGGCCGGCAGCCTGAGCTTCAGCGATCTGGGGCTGACCCTGGCCACCACCCCGGCCCACCACCCGCTGCTGATGGGCGGTCTGGGTCTGATGCTGGTCGGCTTTGCCTTCAAGCTCTCTCTGGCACCGTTCCACCTCTGGACCCCGGACGTGTACGAAGGGGCGCCGGCGCCGGTGGCCACCTTCCTCGCCACCGTCAGCAAGATCGCCGTGTTCTGCGTGCTGCTGCGCTTCTACCTGGCGGTGCCCGCCGCCGCGGATCCCATGATCCACTGGCTGCTGGCCGCCATGGCGGTAGTCTCCATCGTCATCGGCAACCTGCTGGCCCTGCTGCAGACCAACATCAAGCGGATGATGGGTTACTCCTCCATCTCCCACTTCGGCTACCTGCTGGCGGTGATCGTGGCGAGCCGTCTCGGCCAGATGCCGGTGGAAGCGGCCGGCGTCTATCTGCTGATGTACCTGTTCACCAGCCTGGGGGCCTTCGGCGTCATCAGCATGATGTCCAGCCCCTATCGCGGCAAGGATGCGGACTCCCTGCACAGCTACCGCGGCCTGTTCTGGCGTCGCCCCTACCTGACCGCCGTGCTGACCGTGATGATGCTCTCGCTGGCCGGTATCCCCATGACGCTCGGCTTCATCGGCAAGTTTTACCTGATCGGGGTGACCGTCGATGCCAAGCTGTGGTGGCTCTCCGGCGCCATCGTGCTCGGCAGTGCCCTGGGTCTCTATTACTACCTGCGGGTCATGGTCACCCTCTACCTGCGCGAGCCCGGCATGCAGCTGCGCGACGCCAAGGGGGACTGGGCCATCACCTCCGGTGGTCTGGTGGTGCTGCTCTCCGCCGCACTGGTGGTGGCACTGGGTCTCTATCCCCAGCCGGTCATCAGCCTGGTGCAGGGCTTCCAGAACGTGGTGCTGCGCTGATTTTACTCCACTTCAAAAACCGGCCCAAGTGGCCGGTTTTTTTATCTGCCCAGAGCGGGATGTCCGCTCAGCTGTCTCAAATTTATCTGCCTTTATAACGGCTTATAAGCGCTTATCGGACACGACCGGGTATCCACCTCGCCCGCCTTGCTGATATATTGGCCATTGGCAGGAAAGGAGTTCCGAGGGATGATGCAGCCCGCTTTTCTTTCATTCGATGCGCAGCCACTGGCCGATGCACTGCAGCCCTATCGCGGGGAGCGGCTCGATCTCTTGCTGGCCGAGCAGGATGCCGGGCACGTGGCCGAGCTGCAGCAGCAGTGCCGGCGGCTCGATATTCAGCTCAGCGGCGCACTCTTTCCCCGCCTCATCAGCCGTCACGGCTTTCATGAACGCGGCGCCTGGCTGCTGCCGCGCCCGGCCTCCCACGCCCCTCTGCTCATCCCGCTCGATCCCGCCGCCAGCACCGACCAGCAGACCCGCACCCTTTGCGATGCGCTGCTCCCCCAGCTTGCGCAGTGGCCAGAGGCCGCGGGCGTACCGACCCTCTTTCTGACCTTTGATGCCATGATCCCCAACATCGCCTCCCTCCTCGAGGGGATCTATCTGCATCTCGCGGACAGGGTCAATTATGCCGGCGTCAATGCCGGCAGCGGCCAGTTCCGCCCCATGCCCTGCCTGTTCGACAACCACAGGCTGCTGGAACAGGCGGTCTGCTGCACCCTGCTGCCCCATCACAGCTACCCCCTGCTCGAGCACGGCTATCAGCTCACCGCCCAGCCCATGCTGGCCACCAGCAGCGAGGGCAACAAGATTGCCTTCATCGACTGGGAGCCGGCCTTCAGTCGCTACCAGTCCCTAGTCCAGCAACAGTTCCAGCAGCGCCTGACGCCGGATCAGTTCTACCAGTACGGCGTCCACCTGCCGCTCGGGCTGCTGCGGGCCAACGGCGACGTCATCGTGCGCATCCCGGTCGCCGTCACCGACGAGGGGGCCCTGCTCTGCGTCGGGGAGGTGCCGGATCACAGCATCCTCACCCTGCTCAAGGCGCCGCAGAGCCCGACCACCCACGCCATCGAGCTGGCCGAAAAGCTGAGCCGGCACGGCGCCCCCGAGCGCCTCGAGATCTACTACTGCGCCGGCCGTCAGCAGCACTTCGGCGAGCAGAGCACGCTGGAGCTGAAGACCCTCTTCAGCCACAGCGGTGCCCACGAGCTGGTGGGCGCCCTCTCCCTTGGCGAGATTGGCAGCCTGCGGCCGGGGGAGTATCCGCTGTTTCACAACGGTGCCATTCTCTGCAACGGGGAGGGACGACGATGAACAACGACCACGCCATGGCCATCGTCTGCGATCTTGCCCTCTGCATCGGCCGCGAGGTCACTCTGGACGCCCTGTTGACCAAGGTGCTGCAGCGTTTTCTGTTTCACTGTGCCTGCCCGGTCGGGCTGGTGCTGCAGCAGTTGCCACAGGGGGAGTACAAGATCATCAAGGCGATCGGGGATGAGCAGCTGGTCAGCCATCAGGGAGAGCCGCTCGCGCTGCCCCACTGGGTCGGCGCCGGCGAGCAGTGCATCCTGCGCGCCCCGCTGCCGCTGCCCGCTGCTCGCCCCTACCCCTTTGCCTACCGGCTGCGGATCGAGGGGGGCTATCTGATGCTGCTGCTCTCCCCCAACCCGGAGCAGCAGGGGGAACGGCTCTGTCACCTGTTCAGCCCCATCCTCGGCAACCTGGCCCGCGCCATCCAGCTGTGCCGGGACAGCGAGCAGCTGGCCCTGCGCCAGCAGGCGGAGCTGGTCGATATGCAGCGCTTCAACGAATCCCTGCTCAAGGCAATTCCCATTCCGGTGTTTTACAAGGATGTCGAGGGGCGTTTCATCAGCTGCAACCCGACCTTCACCCAGATCACCGGCATCAGCAAGGCCGAGCTGCAGGGCAAGCGGGTGGACGAGCTCCTGCCCCCGGAGATGGCCGACGAATACACCCAGCGCGACCTGGAAGTGCTGCGCAGCAGGCAGCCGCAATATTTCGAGCACACCCTGTTTGACCGAGAGGGCCGCCGCTATCAGGTGCTCAACTTCAAGGATCTCTTCTACGACCATCAGGGCGAGGTGGCCGGCATCATAGGCGCCCTGGTCGACATCACCCACATCAAGGAGAGCGAGCAGCAGCAACGTACCCTGCTGTTCCAGACCATAGCGGCGCTCTCCTCCGCCATCGCCCACAAGGATCCCGGCACCGCGGGCCACGAGCGGCGCGTGCACGATCTGGCACTGGCCATCGGCCAGCATCTGCAACTCGCGCAGGATCGGCTGGATGGACTGGGCCTCGCCGCCATGGTGCACAACATCGGTCTGCTGCAGATCCCGGCGGAGATCCTCACCCGCCCCCGCGAATTGCGGGAGGTGGAGTTCGAGCTCATCAAGCTGCACCCGCAGGCGGGCTGTGAAATTCTGCAGCAGATAGACTTCCCCTGGCCCATCGCCACCATAGTGCAGCAGCACCATGAGAACATGGACGGCAGTGGCTATCCGCAGGGATTGCAGGGGGATGCTATCTGCCTGGAGGCGCGCATCATCCGGGTGGCCGACTCCCTGGCGGCCATGACCGCCCACCGTCCGTTTCGGCGGGCCCTCTCCTTCACCGATGCCTTCGCCGAGCTGACCCGCTATGCCGGTGTCCACTACGACGAACAGGTGGTCAGCGCCTGCTTCGCCGTCTGGCAGGCTGGCTACCGCTTCGCCCCCCTTTGACCGAGGCTGGATGACGATGAGTTCAAGACCCGCACCGCCCTTTACCCCGCTGTCCACGGCCGCCCTGCTTGGTCAGGTGATGGATCAACTGCCCTACCGGGTGCTGCTCAAGGATACCCGCTCCCTCTTCATCGCCTGCAACCGGCTGCTGGCAGACGATCTCGCTCTCAGCCCGGCCGAACTGGTCGGCAAGTGCGATGCCGACTTCTTCCCGGCCGAGCTGGCCCAGCGCTATCGGGACGACGATCTCAGGGTCATGGCCAGCGGCACCACCCAGCGCCACGAGGAGCCTTATCTCAAGGGAGGCGAGGCCCGCTGGCTCAGCACCACCAAGTTTCCCCTGCACGACGAGCTGGGTCAGGTGGTCGGCGTCGGCGTCTTCTTCGATGACATCACCGAGAAGAAGCAGCAACAAGAACGGCTGCAACAGTACACCTGGACCCTGGAGGCCATCGGCCGCGCCCATCACGCCATGCTCAGACCGGACGACGAGCAGACGCTGCTGCAGGAGATCTGCGACGCCATCACCTTCGACGGCCGTTTCCCCCTCGTCACCGTGCTGCAGGAAAAACCTGACCAGCACACCCTGCAGGTGCTGGCGCAGGCGGGCAACGCAACCTGGTTTGCCAGCGACGAGTGGCTGACCCGGGATCCCGCCCTGCACCAGGCCATCAGCACAGAGATGCCGTGCAACGAGGCGCTCCCCTGCGAGCTGGTACATCATTCGGCCACCCTGCGCGCCCGCCTGCTGCTGCCGCTGCAGTGGCACACCGGCGGGCGCGGCGGCCTGCTCATTCACAGCGAGCAGGCCCGCCCCTTCACCGACGAGGAGGTGCACCTCTTCAGCCAGCTGGCGGACTACCTTGCCTATGGCCTGCAGGCCCGCAGCACCCAACAGGCCTACCTCACCGCCCAGCGCGACAAGATGCTGCATGCCCGCCAACTGGAGCTGGCGCTGGAAGATGCCCTCGGCGCCATAGCCGCCGTGCTGGAGCAGCGCGATCCCTACACCGCCGGCCACCAGAAGCACGTCGCCACCCTGGCGCTGGCCATAGGTCGCGAGCTGCAGCTCGATGAGAAGCGATTGCGGGGACTCTATCTGGGGGCCATGGTGCACGACATCGGCAAGATCCAGGTACCGGTCGACATCCTCACCAAGCCGGGGCGGCTCACGCCCCAGGAGTTCAACCTGGTCAAGGAGCACCCGGGCGCCGGCTATCAGGTGCTCAAGGATATCGCCCTGCCCTGGCCCATCGCCCAGATGATCCACCAGCACCACGAGTACATCGATGGCTCCGGCTACCCGGCCGGGCTCAAGGGCGAGCAGATCCTGCTGGAGGCCCGCATCCTCACGGTGGCCGACATAGTGGAGTCCATGTCCTCCGATCGCCCCTACCGCGCCGCCCTCGGCATTCCCCAGGCCAGGGCCCATATCATCCAGCTGCGCGGCACCCGACTGGATGAAGCCGTCGTGGATGCCTGCCTGCGCATTCTCGATCGCGGTGACTTCATCCCCCACGAACTGGGTCACGGCCGCCCCTAGCGGGAAGGTCGCCATAAAAAAAACCGGCCACAAGGGCCGGTTTTTGTTTGCGTCGCAGGCTTAGCCCAGACGAACCCGGGCGTTGCGGAACATCCGCATCCAGGCGCCATCCTCTCCCCAGTTGTCCGGGTGCCAGGAGTTGGCCACGGTGCGGAACACCCGCTCCGGGTGCGGCATCATTATGGTGGCGCGGCCATCCGTGGTGGTCACGGCGGTGATACCGTTCGGCGAGCCGTTCGGGTTGGCAGGATACTGCTCGGTCACCTGACCGCGGTTGTCCACGAAACGCAGCCCCACCAGACCGCTGGCTTGCAGCGCCGCCAGGTGGGCGGCATCGCGCACCTCCACTCGCCCTTCCCCGTGGGAGACGGCGATGGGCATCATGGAGCCCGCCATGCCAGCGAAGAATGCGGACGGGGACTCCTGTACTTCCACCAGGCTGAAGCGGGCCTCGAAGCGCTCGGAGCGGTTGCGCACGAAACGCGGCCACAGATCGGCGCCCGGGATCAGCTCGCGCAGGTTGGACATCATCTGGCAGCCGTTGCAGACACCGAGCGACAGGGTATCGCCGCGCTCGAAGAAGCGCTGGAACTGCTCGCGGGCGCCCTCGTTGAACAGGATGGACTTGGCCCAGCCCTCGCCCGCCCCCAGCACGTCGCCGTAGGAGAAGCCGCCACAGGCCACCAGGGTCTGGAACTGCTCCAGCTTGATGCGGCCACTGAGGATGTCGCTCATATGGACGTCGACGGCGGTGAAGCCGGCGCGGTCAAACGCTGCCGCCATCTCCACGTGGGAGTTGACCCCCTGCTCGCGCAGCACCGCCAGACGGGGGGAGACACCTTTGGCGATATAGGGCGCCGCCACGTCCTCGGCCGGGTTGTAGCTGAGCCTGGCCTGCAGACCCGGATCGGCTGCGTCCTGACGGGCGGCATGCTCCTGATCCGCGCACTCGGGGTTGTCGCGCAGGCGCTGCATCTGCCAGCTGGTCTCGCCCCAGATGGTACGCAGGGCAGTGCGGCTGGCGCGATAGACCTCCTGACCAGCCCGCTGCAGGGTGATGAGATCCCCCTCGCGCACCGTGCCGAGCACGTGGGAGCAGGCCGCCAGACCGTGACCGGCCAGCAGGGTCATCACCGCTTCCTTGTCTTCACGGCGTACCTGGATGACGGCCCCCAGCTCTTCGTTGAACAGGGCCGGCAGCAGGTCGCCGCCGATGCGATCCAGTTGCAGGTCGAGGCCACAGTGACCGGCGAAGGCCATCTCCACCAGGGTGACGAAGAGGCCACCGTCGGAGCGGTCGTGATAGGCGATCAGCTTGCGATCGGCCACCAGTGCCTGAATGGCGTTGAAGAAGCCCTTGAGCTGGACCGGGTTGTCCAGGTCCGGCGCCTTGTCACCCAGCTGGCGATAGACCTGAGCCAGGGCGGAGGCACCGAGGCGCTGCTTGCCGT
Source organism: Aeromonas sp. R10-1 (assembly GCF_040908465.1). Lineage (NCBI taxonomy): Bacteria > Pseudomonadati > Pseudomonadota > Gammaproteobacteria > Aeromonadales > Aeromonadaceae > Aeromonas > Aeromonas sp. R10-1. The sequence goes on along the minus strand of NZ_JBFODT010000023.1, from coordinate 136,630 downwards.
TGCCAAGGTCGATGAGGATAAGGTCGGTTTCACCAAGATCGCTGCGCAGTTGCGGGGTGACAGTGTTGCGCACATCCTCCACCCGGGCAAAGGCCGAGATGAGCAGGGAGAGCGGCGAGGTGACGCATCGCGACTCGCCATCCTGCTGCCAGCGGGTCTTCATGGACATGGAGTCCTTGCCCACCGGGATGGTGATGCCAAGGGCCGGGCAGAGCTCCTCGCCCACCGCCTTGACCGCCTCGTAGAGGCCGGCATCTTCGCCCGGGTGACCGGCTGCGGCCATCCAGTTGGCGGAGAGCTTGACCCGCTTGAGCGACCCGATGTGGGCCGGCGCCAGGTTGGTCAGGGCCTCGGCCACCGCCATACGAGCGGAAGCCGCATGAGAGAGCAGCGCCACCGGGGTGCGCTCGCCCATGGACATGGCTTCACCGTGGTAGCTGTCGTAGGTGGCGGCGGTGACGGCGCAGTCGGCCACCGGGATCTGCCAGGGGCCGACCATCTGGTCGCGGTTGACCAGACCGGTCACGCTGCGATCGCCGATGGTGATGAGGAAGGATTTCTCCGCCACGGTCGGCAGACGCAATACCCGCTCGGCGGCGTCGCCGAGGGTGATGCCATCCAGTTGCAGTGCCTTGCCCTGGGCCGGCAGACTCGCTACGTCGCGGTGCATCTTGGGGGTCTTGCCCAGTAGCACGTCCAGCGGCAGATCGATGGGGTGGTTGTCAAAGTGCTGGTCGGATAGGGTCAGGTGTTTCTCTTCGGTGGCGCTGCCGATGACGGCATAGGGTGCACGCTCACGCTCGCACAACGCCTTGAACAGCGGCAGCTTCTCTTTGGCCACCGCCAGTACGTAGCGCTCCTGGGATTCGTTGCACCAGATCTCGAGCGGGCTCATGCCCGGCTCGTCGTTCGGGATGGCACGCAAATCGAAGCGACCGCCGCGATCGCCGTCGCTCACCAGCTCCGGCATGGCGTTGGAGAGACCACCGGCCCCCACGTCGTGAATGAAGACGATAGGGTTGTCGTCCCCCAGCTGCCAGCAGCGATCGATCACCTCCTGGCAGCGGCGCTCCATCTCGGGGTTGTCACGCTGCACCGAGGCAAAGTCGAGATCTTCCGCCGACTGACCGGAGGCCATGGAGGATGCGGCGCCGCCGCCCAGACCGATGTTCATGGCCGGGCCACCCAGCACGATGAGGGCCGCCCCTACCGGGATCTCCCCTTTCTGGACGTGTTCGCTTCGGATGTTGCCGATGCCGCCCGCCAGCATGATGGGTTTGTGGTAGCCACGCACCTCGACGCCGTTGTGGCTCGGCACCTCCTCTTCGAAGGTACGGAAGTAACCGAGAATGGCCGGACGGCCGAACTCGTTGTTAAACGCCGCCCCGCCAAGCGGCCCCTCCTGCATGATGTCAAAGGCGCTGACGATGCGGCTCGGCTTGCCGAAATCCTGCTCCCAGGGCTGCTCGAAACCGGGGATGCGCAAGTTGGAGACGGAGAAGCCCACCAGGCCGGCCTTGGGCTTGGCGCCACGGCCTGTCGCACCCTCGTCGCGGATTTCGCCGCCGGAGCCGGTAGCGGCGCCCGGGAAGGGGGAGATGGCGGTCGGGTGGTTGTGGGTCTCCACCTTCATCAGGATGTCGACCTGCTCCTGGTGGTACTGGTATTCGCCGTTGGCGGGGCTCGGGAAGAAGCGGCCACCCTGGCTCCCTTCCATCACGGCGGCGTTGTCTTTATAGGCAGACAGGACATGATCCGGCGTCTGCTCGAAGGTGTTCTTGATCATCTTGAACAGCGACTTGGGCTGCTGCTCACCGTCGATGGTCCAGTCGGCGTTGAAGATCTTGTGGCGGCAGTGCTCGGAGTTTGCCTGGGCAAACATGTAGAGTTCGATGTCGTTGGGATTGCGACCCAGCCGGGTGAAGTTGGTCACCAGGTAATCTATTTCGTCATCGGCCAGGGCCAGACCCAGGGTCACGTTGGCCTCTTCCAGGGCGGCGCGACCACCACCCAGCACATCTACCTGGGTAAAGGGGCGCGGCTCGTGGTGAGCAAACAGGGCGGCGGCCTCGTTCATCTCGGCAAAGACCACTTCCATCATGCGATCGTGCAGCAGGGCCGCGATCTCGCTACGCTGGGCCACGCTCAGCTCACCCTTGGCCTGCACGTAATAGGCAATGCCGCGCTCCAGCCGCTTGACCTGTTTCAGGCCGCAGTTGTGGGCGATGTCGGTTGCTTTGGAAGACCAGGGGGAGATAGTGCCGGGGCGGGGGGTAACGAGGAACAGCTGACCGCTGGGGGTGTGTTCCGGGATGGTCGGGCCGTAGCGCAGAAGCTGGCCCAAGGTCGCTCGCTCGGGGGGCGACAGCGGGCTCGTCAGCTCGGCAAAATGCACGTATTCCGCATAGACGCTTGCTATCTCTACTCCTCTCTGTGCGCAGCTCTGCAGCAGCTTGTGGACACGAAACTCAGACAGTGCTGGGGCACCACGCAAGATTTCCATATACCTTTCTCACCAAGTTTTAGAGTGTGGGGGGATTTGAGACGCGCGTATTATAGGGATCAGGCCCATCCTGAACAAACGTTTTTCTCATCTCGCGCGGTGTGACTCCCTTCATACTCTCTGGTATAAAGGTGCCTCTTTTTTGACAAATGCCGTTTTTTTCAACAAGGGTACTCACCTACTTGCGCTGCATTTTTCGACTGTTCATCGGGATGATGTTGACGCTGGCCCTGGCCGGTTGCGACTTCTACCACCCCTCCAGCCAACTGGAGCAGATCCGCCAGCGAGGCGAGATCCGGGTTGGCACCCTCTATGGCCCCACTTCCTATTACCAGCGTGACGACACCGCACTGGGGTTCGACTACGAGCTGGCGCAGCTTTACGCCGACTGGCTGGGGGTCAAGCTGACCATAGTACCGGCCTACAGCACCGCCGAGCTGGTCGAGCAACTGCAAAAGGGCAAGCTGGATCTCGCCGCCGCCGCCATCGTCGTGACCCCGGAGCGGCGCAAGCTGTTCCGCTTCGGCCCCGGCTTCTACCAGGTCTCCCCCAAGCTGGTCTATCGCAACGGCTCCCCCAGGCCCAAGAACCTCGGTGACATCAAGGGCAGCATAGTGGTGCCGGCGGGCTCCACCGGCGAGGACCTGATGAAGGAGCTGGCCAAGCAATACCCCAACCTGAAGTGGAGCACCAATCGGGATGCGGACGTGGAAGAGCTGCTCAAGCAGGTGGCCGACGGCAAGGTGGACTACACGGTGGTGCAGGACACCATACTGGCCCGTACCCAGCGCTACTACCCCGAACTCACCGAGGGCTTGACCCTCGCCAGCAAGCAGACCGTGGCCTGGGCCATGACCAAGCTGCCCGACGACAGCCTCTACGCCAGCATCATCGACTTCTTCGGTCAGCGCTTCATGGATGGCGCCATCGCCAAGCTCGACGAGAAGTACTTCGGCCACGTGCAGAATTTCGACTTCGTCGACACCCGTACCTTCCTGCAACGGGCCAAGAGCCTGCTGCCCAAGTACCAGGCGCTGTTCCAGACCCACGCCAAGGATATCGACTGGCGGCTGCTGGCCGCCATCAGCTATCAGGAATCCCACTGGGATCCCCAGGCACGCTCCTACACCGGGGTGCGCGGCATGATGATGCTCACCGGCCCGACCGCCAAGGCGATGGGGGTAAACGATCGCACCCACCCGGAAGAGAGCATCAAAGGGGGCGCCCGCTACCTGCAGGAGATGATGGCGAAGGTGCCCGACTCGGTCCCGGCGGACGAGAAAGTGTGGTTTGCCCTCACCGCCTACAACATCGGCTACGGCCACATGATGGATGCCCGCCGCCTGACCAAGGAGCTGGGCAAGAACCCGGACGCCTGGAGCGACGTGAAAGAAGTGCTGCCCCTGTTGCAGCAGTCACGCTGGCATCGCAAGGTGCGCTATGGCTATGCCCGTGGCGGCGAGGCGCGCAACTATGTCAACAACGTGCGCCAGTACTACCAGAGCCTGCTCTGGCTCGACAACGAACAGCAGAAGGCCCATCGTCGGGAGGAGCTGGACGAGGACGACAGCAGCGAGCCGGACGTGCCGGCACAGCGTCCGGCCATCATCGCCGAAGTGGTCAAACAGATCATCACCCCCTAGCCTCGCCAGGGGTGTGTTTTCCTGCCCTGTTCTCTGTTACCATCCTTGGGTATACGAGGGGCGCTGGAGCGAACTTATTGCAATGTATTCATTGCGTTGCAGTTCCTGCCAAGGGCCCTTTCGGCCCCACGCAAGACCAGGGAGGAGAACAGGATGCGAGCACGCAGAAGAGCCACATTGGCCCGAAAAACCAAATGTGCCTGGAGCCCGAGACGCAAGCTCAAGCTGGCCGACATGAAACGCAAGATCTGGCACAGAAACCGCTCCTTCACGCTGCTGATAGCGGAGCACACAGTATAAACCCGGCATCAGCCGGGTTTTTTTATGCCTTGTCAGGCTGCGCCTCAAACAGAACGGTGCGCTTGGAGACCAGGGTGTTGCAGTGGTTGCAAAAATAATCTACCGCGCCGCAAGCCCGAAGCCGCTCCAGCTCCTGCCCGCAGGCAGGACACAGGGCCCGGATGCGATAACGGGCCTGACACTGGCCACACGTCGTCTCGCGGCTGCGGCTGTCCAGTTCGCCCTGACAGGCAGGGCAGGTCAGCGTGTTCATTCTCTTCTCGACTCCTCTTTACGTCACTGTGCACCGGCGTCACTCGCAGCCCCTCCCCTGGTTTGTCTGCCTTGAGGAGGGCCATCAAGAAAAACGGCTGCCGGTAAGGGCAGCCGCAGGGCTTTATTTCTTCGCTTTGGCCTTGAGCAGGCGCTTGCGCTGGCGTTCCTGGCTCAGGGTCAGGGTGTTCTTCTTGCCCTCGAACGGGTTGACCGACTCCTGGAACTCCACCCGGATCGGCGTCCCCATGATCTTCAACGACTTGCGGAAGTAGTTGATTAGGTAGCGCTTGTAGGAGTCCGGCAGGTCATTCAACTGGTTGCCGTGGATCACGATGCGCGGCGGGTTGTAGCCACCGGCGTGGGCATACTTCAGCTTGACCCGGCGACCATTCACCATGGGCGGCTGGTGATCTTCCTGGGCCATCTGCATGATGCGGGTCAGCATGGCGGTGCTGGTGCGGCGAGTCGCGGACTCGTAAGCCTCGTTGATGGATTCGAACAGGTGACCGACGCCACTGCCGTGCAGGGCGGAAATGAAGTGCACCCGGGCGAAGTCGATGAAGCCCAGACGTCTGTCCAGCTCGTTCTTGACGTCCTCTTTCACCTTCTGATCCAGGCCGTCCCACTTGTTGACCACCAGTACCACGGAGCGGCCGCTGTTGAGCACGAAGCCGAGGATGCTCAAGTCCTGATCCGTGATGGTCTCCCGGGCGTCAATGACCAGCAGGCAGACGTTGGCATCTTCAATCGCCTTGAGCGTCTTGATGACGGAGAACTTCTCCACCGTCTCGTGCACCTTGCCACGGCGACGCACGCCGGCGGTGTCGATGACCACGTATTTCTGATCGTCGCGCTCCATGGGGATGTAGACGGAGTCGCGGGTGGTACCCGGCATGTCGTAGACGATGACCCGATCTTCACCCAGCATGCGGTTGGTCAGGGTCGACTTGCCGACGTTGGGACGACCGACGATAGCAAATTTGATGGGCAGGTCGGCGAACGGCGTCTCCTTGGTGTCTTCCCGGGTGTCGAGCTCACCGGCAGCCACCATGCGCAGCAGGGCCTCTTCGTCGAACTCCTCCAGCTCCTCTTCCTCTTGTGCCTCGGTGGCAGAGCCGACCAGGGTCTCGAGGTGGGGGGCCAAGGCCAGCTCCAGCAGGCTCAGTACGCCACGGCCGTGGGCGGCCGCCATCTGGTAGACCTCGCCCAGGGCCAGACCGTAGAACTCGGACACCGCGGAGTCACCGTCGATGCCGTCGGTCTTGTTGGCCACCAGAAACACCTTCTTGTGGGTCTTGCGCAGGTGCTCGGCGATGGCCTGATCCGCCGCGGTGAGACCGGCACGGGCATCCACCATGAAGAGCACCACATCGGCCTCTTCGATGGCCAGCAGGGACTGCTCGGCCATCTTCAGCTCGATCCCCTCCTCGGTGCCATCGATACCGCCGGTATCGACCACGATAAATTCCAGCTCGCCCAGCTTCGCCTGGCCATATTTGCGGTCCCGGGTCAGGCCGGGGAAGTCGGCAACCAGGGCATCCCGGGTACGGGTCAGGCGGTTAAACAGGGTGGATTTCCCCACGTTGGGGCGGCCCACCAGGGCAACTACAGGAGTCATAAAAGCCTCATTCTCAAGACGACAAAGGCTCCGGGTCCGAAGACCAGGAGCCGGATATTCACATTATCGGACGATCAAGGACGCTTGAGGGCGTACAACTTGCCGTCACGGCTCTGCACATACAGGGTGTCACCCTCCACCAGCGGAGCGGCATAGAGACCACTGCTGTCGAGCTGCTGCATGGCCTTGATGGTCCCGTCGGTACGGTCCAGCCAATACAGGTAACCTTCCACATCGCCGACCACCACATAGTCACCCAGGATGACGGGGGCGGTCACGGTGCGGTTTTCCAGCTGGGTGTTGGACCACAGCTCGAGACCGTTGCGACGATCGACCGCAAACAGATGGCTGCGGCTGTCGGTCAGCACGATGGCATTGCCGGTCACCGCCATATCGCGATAACCGGAATACTTGCGCTTCCACACTTCGTCGCCGCTCATCAGCTTGCGCGCCATCAACTGGCCGTTGTAGGCGATGGCGTAGAGCTCATCACCGGCAATCAGCGGGCTGGCATCGACGTCCACCATCCGATCCAGTTCGGTGGCGCCGCGCGGGTCAGCCACCTTGGATTGACGCACCGGCTGGCCGTTGCTCAGCAGGGCGATGCCCACCTTGCCATCGGCGCGGCCATAGATGACGGCACCGTTGGTGATGATGGGGGCGCCGGCACTGCGCAGGGTCAGGGGCGGCTGCTCTTCGGACAGGGTCCACTGCAGCTTGCCCTCATCGGTATCGAGCGCCACCAGGCGACCGGAGGTGGTCAGCACCACCACGCGGCCATCCTCGACGGCGGGGCTCGCCACCACTTCCCCAGGTACAGTGGTCTGCCACAGCACTTCGCCGTTGGCCTCGTTCAGGGCGTAGACCACCCCGTTTTCGGACCCGAGGAACAGCTTGCCGTAGCGAGAGACCAGACCACCGGAGAGACGGGCACTGCGCTTGTCGGCGTTGATGGGCAGATCTGCCAGATCCACGCTCCACAGCTCCTTGCCGCTCTCGCGCTCGAATGCAGTCACATCGCCATCGCGGGCCGCTGCATAAATGCGGTCATCTTCCACCACCGGCTTGAGCTGGGAGTAGAAGTCGCCGATGCCATCCCCGACCGAGGAGGACCATGCTGTATCGGCAGTGAACGCGGACTCGACCTTGGGCAGGGGTGCCATGGGGTTGAGATCTTCTTCCGAACTGAACAGGGAGCAGCCCTGCAAGGCGAAGGAGACAGCCACCCCCAGCGCCATTCGCTTGTACAGATTACGCATCCGGAGCCTCGCCCGCAGTGACGGCTGGCAGCGCCAGATCATCCATCTTCAGCTTGAGTTCGGCGCTGCTCTGCAGGCCGCCGGCATCCGCCGCCGCCTGATAGGCATCGCGCGCTTCTTCGGCCTTGCCCTGCTTTTGCAGGATGTCGCCGCGCACTTCCGCCACCTGGGCCTTGAAGGCGTCGTTGTTGATCTTGCCAAGCTGGGCCAGGGCCTCGTCAGCCTTGCCCTGATCGCTCAGGACCCGGGCCAGACGCAGGGCGGCGATGGGCTTGATGCTGTCATCGCCACTGGCGGCCACCTGGGTCAGCTGCTCGGCAGCCAGCTCCAGCTTGCCCGCCTTGACGGCGGCCGCGGCCAGTTGCAGGGCAGCCAGCTCGGCATAGGCGTCACCCTTGTGAGCGGTAATGAAACTCTTTGCCTGCTCCAGGGCGGCGTCGTCCCCCTTGGCGAGCTGGGCGGTCATCTCGTTGTAAGCCTGGGAGGCGGCTTCCTGGTTGTTCTGCTGCATCTCGTTGTAGTAGCGCCAGCCAAAGAGGCCGACCAAACCGATCACGGTCCCGGCGATCACCGAGGTGCCGTTCTCTTTCCACCAGCTCTTGATGACCTCAACCTGTTGTTCTTCAGTGGTATACACTTCCACAGCTTACTCTCCTTTCGCTGCCAGCAGGGCAATGGCGGCATCGACCGAGACGGTCTGTTGCTCGGCCTGGCCACGCAGATATTTGATGGTGATCTCCCCGCTTTGCACCTCGGTCTCCCCAAGGATCAGGGCAATGGCCGCGCCGCTCTTGTCGGCACGCTTGAGTTGTTTCTTGAAGTTGCCGCCGCCGCAGTGGCTCATGAGGCGCAAGTCCGGCAGGGCATCGCGCAGGCGCTCGGCCAGTGCAAAGCCAGCCTGCTCGGTCCCCTCACCCACCATGCAGAGATAGACATCCACCGCCGGGCGGATGTCAGCATTGAGCTCGAGAGTTTCAAGCATCAGCACCAGACGCTCCATGCCCATGGCAAAGCCCACCGCCGGGGTCGGCTGGCCACCGAGCTGCTCCACCAGGCCGTCGTAGCGACCACCGGCACAGACGGTGCCCTGGGCTCCCAGGCTGTTGGTCACCCACTCGAACACGGTCAGGTTGTAGTAGTCGAGGCCGCGCACCAGACGCTCGTTCACCTCGAACTGGATGCCGGCCGCCGTGAGCAGGCGCTTGAGCCCTTCGAAGTGAGCCAGGCTCTCTTCGCCCAGGTGGTCGAACAGACGGGGGGCACCCGCCAGGATGGCCTGCACTTTTTCGTCCTTGGAATCGAGCACCCGCAGGGGGTTGCTGTACATACGGCGCTGGCTCTCTTCGTCCAACTCGCTCTTGTACTGTTCCAGATAGGCGACCAGGGCATCGCGATAGGCGGCACGTTCGCTGCTCTGGCCGAGGGTATTGAGCTGCAGGGTCACGTGATCGCTGATGCCGAACAGACGCCACAGGCGGTGAGTCAGCATGATGAGCTCGGCATCGATGTCCGGCCCGTTGATGCCGAACAGCTCGACCCCGAACTGGTGGAACTGGCGATAGCGACCTTTCTGGGGACGCTCGTGACGGAACATGGGGCCCATGTACCACATCCGGCGTTCCTGGTTGTAAAGCAGACCGTGCTCGATGCCGGCACGCACGCAACTGGCGGTCCCTTCCGGACGCAGGCTCAGGCTGTCGCCGTTGCGGTCTTCAAAGGTGTACATCTCTTTTTCGACCACGTCGGTCACTTCACCGATGGCACGCTTGAACAGATGGGTCTGCTCGACGATGGGCATGCGCACTTCGCTGTAGCCATAGCTGGCCACGACCTGGCGCAGGATCTGTTCTACTTTCTGCCATACCGGGCTCTGCTCCGGCAGGCAATCATTCATACCGCGAATAGCTTGGATCTGTTTTGCCACGTTGATACTCGAGAAAAAGAGGTAAAATTTGGCCGCATTATAGGGATTTTCGACCCCGAGGTAAAATCGGGTGCCCGGATGCGGGATGTAAAATCAACAACCTAAAGCCGGGGCCACCCCAGGTGGCCCCGTCATGGTTCAACCTTTGTCTACCTGGATCTGGTTGGCCGGATCCAGCATGGCGGCCCGGGCACGGATGCGGCGCTCCAGGGTCGGGATCAAATCCTTGTTGTCGAGCCGGTCGACCCGCTGGCCCCCCTCGTAGAAGGCACTCTTGTTGGCGGCCCCCGCAAGGCCGAGATCGGAAACCAGCGCCTCCCCCGGACCGTTCACCACACAGCCGATGATGGAGACATCCATCGGGGTGATGATGTCTTCGAGCCGCTCTTCCAGGGCGTTGACCGTGCCGATGACGTCGAACTCCTGACGGGAGCAGGAGGGACAGGCGATGAAGTTGATGCCGCGGGAACGGATGCGCAGGGATTTGAGGATGTCGAAGCCCACCTTCACCTCTTCCACCGGATCGGCGGCCAGGGAGATGCGCAGGGTGTCGCCAATCCCTTCGCTCAGCAACATGCCAAGGCCGATGGCGGACTTGACCGCGCCGGCGCGAAAACCGCCCGCTTCCGTGATGCCCAGATGCAGAGGCTGATCAATCTGCTTGGCCAGCAGGCGATAGGCACCGACCGCCAGGAAGACATCGGACGCCTTGACGCTCACCTTGAAGTTCTCAAAGTTGAGGCGATCCAGGTAATCCACGTGGCGCATGGCGGACTCCAGCAGCGCCTCCGGGGTCGGCTCGCCGTATTTCTCCTGGAGATCACGCTCAAGGGAACCGCCGTTGACGCCGATGCGGATGGGGATGTTGTAGTGACGGGCGCAATCCACCACCGCACGCACCCGCTCTTCGTTGCCGATGTTGCCCGGGTTGATGCGCAGGCAGTCGGCCCCGTACTCGGCCACTTTGAGGGCGATGCGGTAGTCGAAGTGGATATCGGCGACGATGGGGATGCGGGTCTGCTGCTTGATGAGCTTGAACGCTTCCGCCGCCTCCATGGTGGGAACGGAGACCCGGACGATGTCGGCGCCGACCCGCTCGATCCGCTGGATCTGCTCGACGGTAGCGGCCACGTCCGTGGTCTTGGTGTTGGTCATGGTCTGTACCGTGATGGGGGCATCGCCCCCAACCGGCACGTTGCCGACCATGATCTGTCTGGATTTGCGACGAACGATGGGTGATTCGTGTGCGGGCTTTTCGTGAACAGACATGGCGGACTGATTACTCCTGCGGCAGTGAGAAGCGGGCAGTCCGGCCGTTGTTGTAACGGCTCATGTCGAAGGACTTGCCCTGATATTCGAGATTGACCGCCATGGGCGCGCCAATGATGAATCTGAGTGGCTCGGGTCCTTCCAGTACCAGTTCGTCGTTCGCCTTCTTCAGACCGCTGAACAGGGTCTTGCCGTTGGCATCCTTGACGTCCAGCCAGCAATCGGCGGTGAAGCTCATCTTGAGCTGGGGCGCCTTGGCGGGCTCGGTGGTCGTGCTCTCGGCAGTCGAGACCGCACCGGAAACGTCCGTCGGGACGGCTGCGCTGGCATCCGTAGCGACCACAGGCAGGGTCGCGGTGGCACCGCTCACCACAACCTGGGTGGACACGGCATCGGACGCTGCGGGCTGCACGGGCTCGGCGACCTCCACGGCGGGGGCAACATTCGCTTCCGGCGTATTGACGGTCGCGCTCATCTCGGTCGCCGCCAGGGCGTCGTCACCGGCGGAGCGGCGCGCCGTGCTCTGCCACCACCAGGCGACGGAGAGCCCGATCAGCACCAGGATCACCAACCAGGTCACCACCTTGAGCCGGCTGTCATTGGCCTGCTGGCGGGATCGACGGGAGAAGCTCTGCATGTCGATGTTGTCGGGGGGAGTCAGTCCCAGCTTCTCGTAGGCGGCGAGGATGGTCTCCTCGGGGATGCCCACGAGCTTGGCATAGGCCCGCAGATAGCCACGAATGAAGGTATGGGACGTGTGCTTGTCATAGGTATCCGCTTCGATGGCGGCGATCAGGGTCAGACGAAGGTGAATGCGGGACGCAACCTGTTCCCGGGTCCAGCCGAGCTGTTCACGGGCGTTGCGCAGCAGCTGGCCTGGGCCCGCTGCCTGGGAGTCGTCTTGGAAATCGTGTGGCTGTTCAGTAGTCATTGGCTAAGTAACGCTTGGCTTGTTGCGAAGTGGGATATTGCCTTACCAGCTCAGTCCCGAATTGGTGAAGTAATGCCGGTTTGTCCATGGCCTGGGCCAGCCGCAGCCGGAGCCAGAGGCTCTCCTCGTTCTCCTCTGCCACGTCGGCAAAGCGCGCGAGGTAAGACTGGACATCAGGAAGCTTGCCATCTTTCATGGAAAGCTCGGCCATGTCCAGCAATAACCTAGGATTGCGGGGATTATACCCCAAGGCCAGACGATAATACTCGCTGGCCTTGTCATTTCTGTGATTTTGCATCGAGCAGAGCGCCGCATTCTCGTAGGTATCGGCGATCTTCACGTAATCGGGCTGGCTGACGGCCTGCAAGAACGCCTTTTCCGCTTCGTCGAAGCGGCCACGGTTGCAGAGGAAGGCGCCATAGTTGTTCATCGCATCAGCATTGGACGGATCCATGGCCAGCGCTTTCTTGTAGCTCGCCTCGGCGGCCTTGAAATCCGACACCTGCTGATAGAAATAGGCAAAACCGATGTAGACCTGAGGATTGTTGGGATCGTACTGAAGGGCGCGGTCGAGGTTGAATTTGGCCTGCTCGGCATTGCCCTGGCGCAGATACTGGATACCCAGATCGAGACGAGTCTGGGCGGCGGCCTTGAGGTCGGGACCCACTTCACGCTGGGTCGAATTCTGGCCAGCGTAAGTGGTCTCTGTGACACAGCCTGGCAGCGCACAGAGCGCTGCCACTACGATCAATGTACGGATATCCATTTCCTGTCTATACAATGGCTTAGGAGTTAAACCATTTTGACGGAAATCCCATCCTGTTGCATCCGATTTTTCATGGTGCGCTTGGTGCGGTCGATCACCTCCCCCACCAGCTGCCCACAGGCGGCGTCGATGTCGTCACCGCGGGTCTTGCGCACGATGACGGTCAGGCCGTATTCCATCAGCACCTTGGAGAAGCGGTCGATACGGCTGTTGCTCGGCTTGCCAAACGGGTTGCCCGGGAAGGGGTTGAACGGGATCAGGTTGATCTTGCAAGGGGTTTCCTTGAGGACCTTGGCCAGCTCATGGGCATGCTGCATGTCGTCGTTGATGTGATCGAGCAGCACATACTCCACGGTCACCCGGCCGCCGTTGGCGTTAGACTTGGCCAGATAGCGGCGTACCCCGGCAAGGAAGGACTCGATGTTGTACTTGTCGTTGATCGGCATGATCTCGGAGCGAAGCGCATCGTTCGGCGCATGCAGGGAGATGGCCAGGGCAACGTCGATCTGGTCCCCCAGCATATCCAGCGCCGGTACCACACCGGAGGTGGAGAGAGTGACGCGGCGCTTGGAGATGCTGAAGCCGAAGTCATCCATCATCAGCTTCATGGCAGGTACCACGTTGGCGAGGTTGAGCAGCGGCTCACCCATGCCCATCATCACCACGTTGGTGATGGGGCGCTTGCCACCCACCACTTTGGCGGCACGCCACACCTGGCCGATGATCTCGGAGACTTTCAGGTTGCGGTTGAACCCTTGCTGGGCGGTGGAGCAGAAGGTGCACGCCAGGGCGCAGCCCACCTGGGAGGAGACGCACAGGGTAGCGCGGTCCGCTTCCGGAATGTAGACAGTCTCCACCTCCTGATCGCCCACCTGCAGCGCCCATTTGATGGTGCCATCGGCGGAGCGCTGTTCACGGCTGATCTCGGGGGCTCGGATCTCGGCAATGGCCTTGAGCCGCTCGCGCAGCGCCTTGTTGACGTTGCTCATCTGATCGAAATCATCACAACCGAAGTGATAGATCCACTTCATTATCTGGTCTGCCCGGAACGGCTTCTCGCCCAACTCGACGAAGAAGGCACGCATGGCATCCCGGTCGAGATCCAGCAGGTTGGTTTTTGTTTCGCTCATCAGGGGCCTCAGCTCACACACTTCATAAATTATCGGCTGACCTACGTCAGGGGGCGGCATTGTACAAATAATGGGTCTGGCTTTCCACCTGGAGAATAAGTGGATATTGGCAGGATGACCAAAAAACAAAAGGGAGCCGAAGCTCCCTTGGTCACCAGCAGACAACATCAGCCGCGCGGGCAGATCTCGTCGTCGGAGAAGAAGTAGGCGATTTCACGGGCGGCAGAGGCCGGGGCATCGGAGCCGTGGACGGCGTTGCGATCGATGCTCTCGGCGTAGCAGGCACGCAGGGTGCCGGCCAGCGCCTCTTTCGGGTTGGTGGCGCCCATGATTTCACGGTGACGGCGGATGGCGTCTTCACCTTCCAGCACCTGTACCATGACGGGGCCAGAGGTCATGAAGCCGACCAGACCATCATAAAACGGCTTGCCCTGGTGCTCGGCGTAGAAACCGGCGGCCTGTTCGCTGGTCAGGTGCAGCATCTTGGCGGCGATGACTTTCAGGCCGGCGCTTTCGAAGCGGCTGTAAATGGCACCAATCAGGTTTTTGCTGACCGCATCCGGCTTGACGATGGAGAAGGTACGTTCGATAGCCATTGAGTTCTTTCCTTAACTACAGAGTTTTATTGTAGGAATCCATGTTCGGCGGCGATTATACGTAAACAAAAAACGAAATAACACACAAAAAATCAACTTTTTGTTAAACAAAAGAATCCTTGAAACAACATGGTGACTCATCTTGTGCCAGGGCAGAGAGAAAAAATGTGCGCTTGCGCACGATCGGCATGCTAATGCCTCAAAACCGTATCAATTGCTCAGCAAAGCAGCACTGGAAAGGGCACCCTGAGGTGCCCTTGTGATGCCGTTCACTGACTCAGCGCGTCTCCGCCATCAGGGTATGGGCGATGGTGCGCATCCCCAGGGTATTGGCCCCGGGCGCCCACAGACTGTCGCCGTTCTCACTGAAACAGGCGGCGAGATCGACATGCAGCCAGCCTCTTCCCTCATCAGGGACAAAGCGGGAGAGGAAGCCTGCCGCATTGGAGGCCCCCCCCGGTCCGCCGCCCGGCACGGGGCGGCTGTTGGCGGTGTCGGCATAGTGGGACGGGCACTGCTGGCGATGCCAGGGCTCCAGCGGCAGCGGCCATGCTGGCTCCTGTTCCGCATCCGAATAGGCCATGGCGCGGCTCACCAGCCCTTTGTCCAGTCCAAACAGGGCGTTGTAACGCCCCCCCAGCGCCATCACGGCCGCCCCGGTGAGGGTGGCGGCGTCGATGATGAGCGGCGCACCAGACTCGCCGGCCAGTTGCAAGCCGTCGGCCAGGATCAGGCGCCCTTCTGCGTCGGTGTTGACCACCTCCACCGTGGTGCCGTTCTTGTAGGTGAGGATGTCACCCAGCTTGTAGGCATGGCCGGATACCAGGTTCTCGGCGCAGCAGAGGATGAGCTTCACCCGCTTGTCGAGGCCACGCAGAATGGCCAGCGCCAGCGCGCCGGTGACGATGGCGGCACCGCCCATGTCGTGTTTCATGGTCAGCATGCCCTGGGAGGTCTTCATGGAGTAGCCGCCGGAATCGAAGGTGATCCCCTTGCCCACCAGGGCGGCCGCTACCGGCGCCTTGGGATCCTTGCCCGGATTGAAATCCAGCTCCAGCATCACGGGCTCGCGGTCACTGCCACGACCCACTTGATAGAGACCGACCCAGCCCGCCTGTTGCAGCGCCTCTCCCTTGAGGATGCGATGGCTGATCCGGTCCGGTGCCAGCTCGGTGAGGAAGGCGGCTGCTTCGACCGCCAACTCCAGCGGCCCCAGCTGCTCCGGGGTGGCGTTGGTCATCTCCCGCACCCAGCGCCCGCACAGCCAGCGCGCCTCCAACTCCTCCCTGTCCTCCTCGGACGAAGTAGCCCACTGCAATGCCACTTCCGCCTTGGGCGTCTGCAGCCCTTGGGCAAAGGCCCACTGCTGCTCTCGCTCCCAGTGGCCAGCCAGGACCACCTGCTGGATCCCTTGGCTACACAGGCGCCGCGCCGCCTGCTGGATATCCAGCAAGGGAGTGGCGCTCACCAGATGGATCACCATGCCGTCGGCACGGTGGGAGAGCAGTGCCCCCTCCCCCCACTCGGCCGGTGCAAACTCTCGGCTCAACCAGACGTTCATGCGCACACCTCCTGCAACCAGCGGGCAATCGTGCGAAGACCATGGCCCTTGGCCCCGGTCGCCCAGAGCTCATTGCCCGACTTCTGATAGGAAGCGGCCAGGTCCAAGTGCACCCAGCCCTTGCCTTCGTCACGGACGAAGCGCGACAGGAAAGCCGCTGCCGTGGTGGCGCCGGCAGTACCTTCTGCGGACGCCACATTGCCCAGCTCGGCAAAGGCCGAGGTGAGCTGGCCTGCGTGCCAGGGTTCGAGCGGCAGCGGCCAGGCCTTCTCGTTTTCGGCGTTGGCGGCAGCCAGCGCGCGCACCTGCTCCGCCTCATCGAGGGCAAACACGGCATTGTAGTCGCGGCCCAGCGCGGTCTTGGCGGCGCCGGTCAGGGTGGCGGCGTCGAGGATGTAGGCAGCCCCGCTTTCGCTCGCGGCCAGCAGGCCGTCTGCCAGCACCAGGCGACCTTCCGCGTCGGTATTCTGGATCTCGACCGAGATGCCGTTGCGATAGGTGAGGATGTCGCCGAGCTTGAAGGCATGGCCGGAGACCAGGTTCTCGGCGCAGCAGAGGATGAGCTTGACCCGCTTGTTCAGGCCACGGCTGATGGCCAGCGCCAGGGCGCCGGTCACCATGGCGGCGCCGCCCATGTCGGACTTCATCGGCAGCATGTTGTCGGAGGACTTCATGGAGTAGCCGCCGGAATCGAAAGTGATCCCCTTGCCCACCAGCGCCGCGACCACGGGGGCGTTGGCATCCCCGGTCGGGTTGTAGTCGAGCTCCAGCAGCACCGGCTCGCGCTCGCTGCCACGGCCCACCGACCAGATCCCGATATGACCCGATTCACGCAAGGCTTCGCCAGCGGTGATGCGGGCGGTCACCTTGTCACCGCCGAGGCTGCGAATGAGCAGCAGAGCGGACTCCGCCAGGCTCATGGGGTAGATGGCTTCCGGGCAGCCGTTGGTCACCTCGCGCACCCAGTGGGTCGCTTTGAGCAAGGCGGCGAGTTCGGCCGCTTCCTGCTCGCTCTGTTCACCAAAATCGAGCTCGCGAACCCCCTTGGCGGCATAGAAGCCCTGGGCAAAGGCGTAACGACGCTCCCCATTCCACCCCTCGCCCACCAGCTTGATGCGCTTGATGCCGCTCGACTCGAGGCGTCTGGCACCGCGCTGGATGGCGCGCAGCGCCTCCTTCTCCTGGCCAGCGGCCAGATGGAGATGGGCCTCGTCCCCGTTGAAACTGAGCAGGGCACCCTCGCCCCACTGGGCGGCGGCAGCCTGGGACGACAACCGTACGTTCATCATGTCAGCCATGTTCTCTTGCTTCCTTTTTATTGGCACTTTCATCAACGAATAGGGAAATCACGGGCACAAAAAAGGCCGCTCCCTCAAGGGTCACGGCCTTCACCATATCATTACTGCACCATGAGATGCTGCACGCGCAATTCACTCATGTGTAATTAAGGGGTCATCAGTGGCGCTCGGACGCCAGATTCAGGGTGTACTTGGGCAGTTCCACCACCAGATCCTCGTCCGCCAGTCTGGCCTGGCAGCTGAGACGGGATTCCGGCTCCAGCCCCCACGCCTTGTCCAGCATGTCGTCTTCCAGCTCGTCGCTCGGCTCGAGGGAGTCGAACCCTTCCCGCACCACGCAGTGGCAGGTAGTACACGCACAGGACTTCTCGCAAGCGTGCTCGATCTCGATGCCATTGCGCAGCGCGATATCCAGAATGGTTTCACCGGTCGCACCTTCGAGGGCTGCGCCGTCCGGACAGAGCTCGGGATGGGGCAGAATAATCAGTTTTGGCATATCACACCTTGTTGACGTTTTGTCCGGTCAGCACCTTGCGGATGGAGGCATCCATCCGGCGGGCTGCAAATTCGCCACTGGCAGCGTCCGCCGCCTCGATGGCCTCTTTGATCTGGTTGGTGGTGCCCGTGCTGCGCATGGTCAGCAGATGGGCAATGGCGGCATCCAGCTCGGCCCGCTCGGCGAGGCTCAATAAAGCCTCGCCATCGGCGGCCAGGGCGGCGTTGAGACTCTCGACCACCCGGTCGGCCTCGACCTGTTGCTCCGCCAGCATGCGGGCGTCCATGTCCTGCTGGGCATTGGCGATGGAAGCGCTCAGCATGTTGAGGATGTCATCTTCCCCCAGCCCGTAGGAGGGCTTGACCTGGATCTCGGCCTGCACGCCGGAGGATTTCTCCATGGCGCTGACCGACAGCAGACCGTCCGCATCCACCTGGAAGGTGACACGAATGTGGGCGGCGCCGGCCGCCATGGGCGGAATGCCGGTCAGGGTGAAGCGGGCCAGGGAGCGGCAATCCGCCACCAGCTCGCGCTCCCCCTGCACCACGTGGATCGCCATCGCGGTCTGGCCATCCTTGAAGGTGGTGAACTCCTGGGCGCGGGCCACCGGAATGGTGGTGTTGCGCGGGATCACCTTCTCGGCGAGGCCGCCCATGGTCTCAAGACCGAGGGAAAGCGGGATAACGTCCAGCAGCAGCATCTCGGCGTCGGGCTTGTTGCCCACCAGGATGTCGGCCTGGATGGCGGCACCGATGGCCACCACCTTGTCAGGGTCGATGCTGGTCAAGGGGGTGCGGCCGAAGAACTCGCCCACCCGCTCGCGCACCAGCGGTACACGGGTCGAACCGCCGACCATCACCACTTCCAGCACCTCTTCCTGCTCGAGCCCCGCATCGCGCAGGGCGCGGCGGCAGGCCAGCAGGGTACGCTTGACCAGCGGCTGGATCAGCTCGTCAAACTGGCTGCGGGTGACAGAGCCCTGCCAGCCGGCAAAGGTGCAGGGAACGGTGTCGGAGTCGGTCAGACCGTGTTTGACCGCGGCGGCCACATCCAGCAGCTCGCGCTGCAGACGGGCATCCAGCTCGCCAGTCAAACCGGCTTGTTCTTTCAACCAGTCTGCCAGCAGGTGATCGAAATCATCGCCGCCGAGGGCCGAGTCGCCGCCGGTGGCCATCACCTCAAACACCCCGCGATGCAGGCGCAGGATGGAGATATCGAAGGTTCCGCCACCCAGGTCATAGACGGCTATCACCCCTTCCTGACCGGAGTCGAGGCCATAGGCGATGGCGGCCGCCGTGGGTTCATTGAGCAACCGCAGCACGTGCAGTCCGGCCAGTCTGGCCGCGTCCTTGGTCCCCTGACGCTGGGCATCGTCAAAATAGGCGGGCACCGTGATGACCACGCCGTCGAGGTCTCCCCCGAGGGACGCGGCACCGCGCTCGGCCAGTTTTTTCAGGATCTCGGCCGAGACCTGCACCGGATTGACCAGCCCCTGGCGGGTCTGCAATTGCGGCATGCCGTTGTCGGCCGCCACGAATTGATAGGGTTGCTGGCGGGTATCGATGTCGGCCAGCGCCTTGCCCATCATCCGCTTGACCGAGACGATGGTGTTGTGGGGATCGAGGGCCGCCTCACGCTTGGCATCGAAGCCAACCCGGATGGTATCGGCCTGGTAATGGACCACGGAAGGCAGCAGATCACGCCCCTGCTCGTCACAGAGGGTGTCGGCCTGGCCGCTGCGCACGGCGGCGACCAGGGAGTTGGTGGTGCCAAGATCGATGCCGACGGCACGTTTATGCTGGTGAGGTGCGGCGCTCTGGCCTGGCTCGGCAATTTGCAGTAATGCCATGGGTAATCACAATTCCTGCGTTAGAGGGTCAAGACTCGAACAGCGAGTCTTCGAATCGTTCCAGCTCCTCGAGGAGCTTGTCGACAAATTTGAGCTTGCGAACGCAATCCGCCGCCTGCAGATCCTCACCCCTGGTGAGAGAGTCGGTCAGCCGTTGCATCAACGCCTGGTGATCATGCCTGATCTCCTGGCGAAAATCCTTGATGGCCCCCTCAGGGTCGGCGTCGCCCTTGAGATCAGCCAGCCGCTCTCGCCACTCCAGCTGTTGCATCAGAAAGGCAGGATCTTGCAGTGTCTGCTGCTCGCCGCGAATATCGGTACCCCGCAAGGAGAGCAGGTACTCGGCTCGGCGCAAGGGGGCCTTGAGGGTGGTAAACGCATCGTTGATCTGGGCAGCACGCTGCACGGCAGCAAGCTGCTCCCGCTCGGGGGCAGTCGCAAAACGATCGGGATGGAACTGGGTCTGCAGCTGACGATAGGTGTCAGCCAGTTGGCGAGTATCGAGCTCGAAGCCCTCAGCCAGCCCGAACAGCTCGAAATGATTCATCCTTCGTCCTCAGACAATAGCGCTGGGAGTGCAACCACACTCGTCTTGAACTTGAAAGCAGTGGCATGGACTGGCGTCCACACCACTGTGTTGATGAGCAAGGTGTTGATCACAAGAGACTCGCCGCAACAGGGCTCACCCTTGGGGCTGCGAGGCGTTGCAAACATGGGCGATCGGTCAATCGAACCACTTACACGCTGAAGCTTTCGCCACAACCACATTCGCCCTTGGCATTCGGGTTGTTGAACTGGAAGCCCTCGTTGAGGCCTTCCTTCACGAAGTCCAGCTCGGTGCCATCCAGGTGGATCAGGCTCTTGGCATCCACGATGATCTTGACGCCTTTCTGCTCGAACACCTGATCCTCGGCAGCCAGCTCATCCACGAACTCGAGCACATAGGCAAGGCCAGAACAGCCGGTCGTCTTGACGCCGAGGCGCAGGCCGATGCCCTTGCCCCGGTTGATCATGAAGGAGGAAACCCGCGCCGCTGCGGCATCTGTCATGGTTATGGCCATACTGCTCTCCGGACCTTAAAGACCTTTCTTCTGCTTGTAATCGGCGATGGCGGCCTTGATGGCATCCTCCGCCAGAATGGAGCAGTGGATCTTCACCGGCGGCAGCGCCAGCTCTTCGGCGATGTCGGTGTTCTTGATACCGGCTGCTTCATCCAAGGTCTTGCCTTTGACCCACTCGGTCACCAAGGAACTGGAGGCGATGGCGGAACCACAGCCGTAGGTCTTGAACTTGGCATCTTCGATGATGCCATCGTCGCTGATCTTCAGTTGCAGCTTCATGACGTCACCACAGGCCGGTGCACCGACCATGCCGGTGGCGACGCTGGGATCGTTCTTGTCAAAACCACCGACGTTGCGGGGATTCTCGTAGTGGTCGATTACTTTTTCACTGTAAGCCATATCTAACTCCTGCTAATTCCGTTGTTCACCAGACCCTTGCCATGCTGGCAAGGATCAGTGATGTGCCCATTCGACCGTATTCAGATCGACGCCATCCTTGAACATCTCCCACAGGGGGGACATCTCGCGCAGACGACCGATGGAGTCGCAGATGAGCTTGATTGCGTAGTCGATCTCTTCTTCGGTGGTGAAGCGACCGATGCTGAAACGGATGGAGCTGTGTGCCAGCTCGTCGTTCAGGCCCAGGGCGCGCAGCACGTAGGAAGGTTCCAGGCTGGCCGAGGTACAGGCAGAACCGGAAGAGACCGCCAGATCCTTCAGTGCCATGATGAGGGATTCCCCTTCCACATAGGCGAAGCTGACGTTCAGGTTACCCGGTACACGCTGGTCCAGATCCCCGTTGATATAGACTTCTTCGATGTTCTTGATGCCATCCCACAGACGCTGGCGCAGGGCCATGATGTGCTGGCTCTCGCTCGCCATCTCTTCCTTGGCGATGCGGAAGGCTTCCCCCATGCCGACGATCTGGTGGGTTGCCAGGGTACCGGAGCGCATGCCGCGCTCGTGACCACCGCCGTGCATCTGGGCTTCCAGACGAACACGGGGCTTACGGCGCACATACAGGGCGCCAATGCCTTTCGGGCCGTATACCTTGTGGGCGGACATGGAGAGCAGATCAACCTTGAGCGCTTCCACGTCGACCGGGATCTTGCCCACGCTCTGGACGGCGTCCACGTGCAGCAGGATCTTGCGGGAACGGCACAGCTCGCCGATGGCAGCGATGTCTTGCACCACCCCGATCTCGTTGTTGGCGTGCATGATGCTGACCAGGATGGTGTCATCACGCAGGGCGCCTTCGATCTGCTCAAGGGTGAACAGGCCGTTGGGCATGGGCTCAAGGTAGGTCACCTCATAGCCTTCACGCTCCAGTTGGCGGCAGGTATCCAGCACGGCTTTGTGCTCAGTCTTGGAGGTGACGATGTGCTTGCCCTTGCCGGCGTAGAAATGGGCGATGCCCTTGATGGCCAGGTTGTTGGACTCGGTCGCACCGGAGGTAAAGACGATCTCGCGCGGGTCCGCGCCGATCAGCTCTGCCACTTGATTACGGGCCAGATCCACCGCCTCTTCGGCCTGCCAGCCGAAACGGTGGGAACGGGAGGCTGGGTTGCCGAACAGGCCGTCCATGGTGAGGCACTGCATCATTTTTTCTGCGACACGCGGGTCCACCGGACAGGTTGCCGAATAATCAAGGTAAATAGGCAGTTTCATCTTTTTCTCCGTTACGACGGGGTCACACAGCGACTCGTCGTGGAAAGCACGTTTATAGTTGGACTTTCAAGCTCACATCACCGCGTTCGGCCCGATCAACCAGGGACAACACGGTCTTCATTTGTTCATCTTGCTTGCCGGCGATACGGCGCACATCGGCCTGACCAACCAGCTCGGCCAGGGTGATATCCCCCAGGAAACTGGAGATGCGTTCGCTCAGATCCCGCCACAAGGAGTGGGTCAGGCACTGGGTACCACCGTGGCAGCCCCCTTTGCCGAGGCACTTGGTCGCATCGACCGATTCATCGACCGCGGTGATCACCTGACCGACCGAAATCTCGCCAGGGGCCAGACCGAGGCGATAGCCGCCACCGGGGCCACGTACGCTGCTCACCAGACCATGCTTGCGCAGACGGGCAAACAGTTGTTCCAGATAGGACAAGGAGATGCCCTGGCGCTCTGAAATATCAGCCAGGGGCACGGGCCCCTGCTCTGCATGCAACGCCACGTCGAGCATGGCTGTCACCGCGTAACGTCCTTTTGAGGTCAGTCTCATATGCCTTACCGTCTTGCGAACCAATCAATATGTGGCATATGGTCACATACCCGACTAAATCAGTCAAGTATATGCTTGAGTAAATCAGTCGGGATTAATCCTGTGCCCTGGACTTCTGGACAGAGGTGAGAATGCCCCGCAGGATGTTCAACTCCACCGCTTCGGGTCTGGCCCGATTGAATAGACGACGCAGTTTGCTCATCACATGGCCTGGATGGTCATCGGCAATGAACCCCGTCTTTTGCAGCGTCTGCTCCAGATGCTGATAAAACCCTTCCAGTTGCTGGGCGCTGGGGTACTCGACCCGCTCATCCTCCGGGGCCGAATGCTCCTGGTTCTGTACTTCCAGCCAGCGCATCCGCACCTCGTAACAAAGGGTCTGCACTGCCATGGCCAGATTGAGGGAGCTGTATTCTGGATTGGCGGGAATGGCCACATGGAAGTGGCATTTTTGCAGTTCGTCATTGGTGAGGCCGGTACGTTCACGGCCAAACACCAACGCGACCGGGTGCTCCATGCCCTCGGCAACCAGCTTCTCGCCCGCTTCACGGGGATCCAGCATGGGCCAGCTCAAGGTGCGGGAACGGGCACTGGTGCCGATGACCAGACCACAGTCGGCAATGGCTTCATCCAGGGTCGGCACGATTCGGGCGCGAGCCAGGATATCGCTGGCCCCCGCCGCCAGGGCGACGGCCTCCTCATCCGGCTGGGCCTGGGGATCGACCAGCACCAGTTGAGTCAGCCCCATGGTCTTCATGGCCCGCGCCGCGGATCCCATGTTGCCGGTGTGAGAGGTGTTTACCAACACGATACGAATCTGATCCAACATGCCCAGTCAATCTTCAGTCAAAAATGGCGCGCAATTGTAACATAACCAATCGCTATTTTGGCACCGCTTCCAACCAGGCATTTCTGCACAAACAGGCAGATGACACCTCCCCACCCTGCGTGGTCACGCTGACAGTGGGGTACTGCGGCTCAAGTTCACCTGTTCGCAGCACTCGGGCAAGAAAACGGCTCAGCCCATTGTCGCGGCAGTGGGCACGTGCGTCTCGCGGGCCCGCTCGATAAAGGTCGCCAGATCCATCAGGGGGTATTTCATCAATCCCAGCCCGTCCAGATCCAGGCTGTCCATCAGATTTTTCACCTCCAGGCCCAACTCTGTATCCCCCTCTATCTTCAGCCGGCGCTGGAAGAAGAGGGAATCCGGGTCTTCACGGCGCCCGGCGATCAGAACAAGATCCTGGCTATTGCCGCTGAAACAGACATCGGCGTGCTCACACCTCCTTGCCACCACCAGCTTGCCATCCTGCTCGCTGATGAACCAGCAGAGCTCCAGATCAGAGACTTCGACCTTGAGCCACTTGCCTGCCAGAAATTCAAAGTCGCCATCTGTGATGGCCTCTTTGAACACGCTGGCCAGCAGGCGCTCCATCAGGTTTTGTTGCAAAGGGAAGGGCACCAGCTTGAGGGGGTGGCGCAAGAGACGGGGGGCCTGTTCGACCAGGCGACGTTGCAGATGTTGAAACACGATAAACTCCCAGTTTTTTGCGCATTCAAGCACAGCCCCTTCGGCAAGATCCTGTTGAAAATCAAACTTGTGCCCACTTACCTCAAGAAGGGTAAAGCCACCTAAAGCTGCCTCAGGTCAAAAAGCGGGAGGGCAAGCATGCATACAATCGGGCCACTTTTGCATTTTTGCCCTCTCGGAGCGTACCCGATGGAATTACTCTGCCCGGCAGGCAGCCTGCCGGCACTGAAAACAGCCGTGGATAACGGGGCCGATGCGGTCTACATCGGCTTCAAGGATGACACCAACGCCCGCCATTTCGCCGGTCTCAACTTCACCGACAGCAAGCTGGAAAGAGCGGTTGACTATGTCCACCAGCATGGCCGCAAGCTGCACATCGCCATCAATACCTTTGCCCACCCGGGCTCCGATGCCCGCTGGAAGCAGGCCGTGGACAAAGGGGTGGCGCTCGGTGCCGATGCCCTGATCATCGCCGATCTCGCCGTGCTCGATTATGCCAGCCGCCGCCATCCCGACATGGAGCTGCATGTCTCGGTCCAGGCCAGCGCCACCAACGCCGCAGCCATTCGCTTCTACCAGCAGCACTTCAACGTCGGCCGGGTGGTGCTGCCGCGGGTGCTCTCCATGCATCAGGTGAAGCAGCTTGCCCGCGAGACTGACGTCGGCCTCGAGGTGTTCGCCTTCGGCAGCCTCTGCATCATGGCGGAAGGGCGCTGCTACCTCTCCTCCTACATGACCGGCGAGAGCCCCAATACTGTGGGAGCCTGCTCCCCTGCCAAGTTCGTGCGCTGGGAAGAGACCCCGAGCGGCCTCGAATCCCGCCTCAACGAGGTGCTGATCGATCGTTACGGCCCGGGGGAAAATGCCGGCTACCCGACCCTGTGCAAGGGGCGCTTCGAGGTGGATGGCCAGACCTATCACGCGCTGGAGGAGCCCACCAGCCTCAACACCCTCGGCCTCCTGCCCGAGCTGTTCCAGACCGGCATCCAGTCGGTCAAGATCGAGGGACGCCAGCGCAGCCCCGCCTATGTGGAGCAGGTGACCCGGGTCTGGCGCGCCGCCATCGACGCCTATCAGGCCAACCCCGAGGCCTATCAGGTCAAGGCCGAGTGGGATGCCCAGCTCGCCCGCGTCTCCGAGGGGAGCCAGACCACCCTCGGTGCCTATCATCGCCAGTGGCAATAAGGAGCCCTGTTCATGAAATTCTCTCTCGGCCCCCTGCTCTTCTACTGGCCCAAGGCCGACACCCAGGCCTTCTATCAGGCGGCCACCGCCAGCCAGGCCGACATCGTCTATCTCGGGGAAACCGTCTGCAGCAAGCGCCGCGAACTGAAAGTGGATGACTGGATTGCCCTCGCCCGTCAGGTGACCGCCTCGGGCAGGCAGGCGGTGCTCTCTACGCTGGCGCTGATCTCTGCCCCCTCCGAGCTCAAGGAGGTAAAGCGGCTGGTCGACAACGGCGAGCTGATGATCGAGGCCAACGATCTGGGGGCCGTCCAGCTCGCCAGCGAAGCCGGGCTGCCGTTCGTCTGCGGCCCCGCCATCAACGCCTACAACGCCGACGTGCTGCGCATGCTGCTCAAACAGGGGATGCAGCGCTGGGTGATGCCGGTGGAGCTCTCCCGCGACTGGCTGATGCAGCTCAATCAGGATCTGGGCAGGGAGCGCCAGCAGTTCGAGGTGGAGGTGTTCGCCTATGGTCATCTGCCGCTCGCCTACTCGGCACGCTGCTTCACCGCCCGCTCCCTCGACCGGCCCAAGGACAACTGCGAACTGGCCTGCATCCACTACCCCACCGGCCGGCTTGCCAGCAGCCGCGAGGGGCAGAAGGTGTTCAACCTCAACGGCATCCAGACTCAGTCCGGTTACTGCTACAACCTGGGCAACGAGCTCAAGGGGATGGAGGGGCTGGTGGATGTAGTGCGCCTCTCGCCCGAAGGCATGGAGACCCTGACGATGCTGGAGCGCTTCAAGGCCAACGAACAGGGGATGGCCCCCCTGCCCCTGCAGCAGGAGCGGGACTGCAACGGTTACTGGCGCCAGATCCCCGGCATGAACCTGGTGGAGTAGCGGTACAACCCGTGTCACCAGACAGCAAAAAGGCCTCGTCAAGAGGCCTTTTTCATGGGGTTCAAACCCGTTTAGTCACGCTTTGCCGCTCTTGCCCTGGGCTCCGGGTGGCTGGGGCTTGCGCGCCATCAGTTCCAGCTCCAGCAAGGCATAGCGATGCTCGATGAAGTCATAGACGTTGTTGGCCAGCGCCAGCTTGAAGTAGCTGATGGCTTCCTTGCGGTTACCCTTGGCCAGCTCGAACTTGCCGAGGTAGAAGTAGGTCTCGCACAGGCGCTCGGCGAGCTCCCTGTTGTCCTTGACCCCTTTCACCACGTTGCTCATCAACTGGGTGGCATTGATGTCGCCCGTATAGAGGCGCACCAGATCCCAGTTCCAGGCGTCGTCGTCATATTTGTTGAGCCGCTCGCGCATCCGGCTCATGGCCGCCGGTCCGTTGAGCTTCTGCTCGGCCAGATAGAGCCAGATCACCCGATAAGGGTCTTCTGGTTGCGCCTCGTAGAAGCGCTTCATATCCGCCGCGGCAAGCTCGGGGCGATTGCCGTAATAGAGCGCGATTCCCCGGTTGAGATAGGCGTAGTCGTAATCCGGGGCGAGCTCCAGAGCGGAGTCGAACGCCTCATAGGCCTCGTCGTAGTTCTGCTGTTGAACCAGATAGACACCGATGAAGTTGTAGGCCTCGGCAAAATCCGGCTTCTCCCGCAGGGCGCGGTTGAAGTCGAGTCGCGCCAGGGAACGCAAGCCCACCCGGTCAAACACCACGGCACGCTCATAGAAGAGTTCTGCCCGCTGTTCGGTCGTCAATTCCATTTCACTGAGCATCTGCCCGAGTCGCGCCAACGCCAACTCGCTCTGGTAGGAGACCTGCAAGGGGGTCGCCAATACCAGTGAAGCGGGTTGCGGCTTGGGAACTTGAGGCGCTTTTACCTGACTGCTACTGCTGCAACCCCACAAGGGGAGCAACAACAGGATACCCGTGAGGTATCCAATCCCTATCCTGACGTTCAATGAACACTCCGACGCTTACGCTTGACCCCGCATATGGTAAAGATCACGGGGCCGTTTGTCATGTGGCGCAGCCCCTCTCCCTCAAATAAATCAGGATTCGACAGGGTATCCGGCATCGCTCCAGCCGCGAAAGCCTCCATCGACGCTGACGACCCGGGAATAACCCATCTTCTGCAGGTTATCCGCCACCAGGATGGAGCGAAATCCCCCACCACAATAGAGGTAGAGTTCGGTGTCGGGATCCGGATACCGGGTCTCGATGTCACGCTCTATCACCCCGCGCCCGAGATAGGTGGCCCCCGGCAGATGGCCCCTGGCCCACTCGCTCTCTTCGCGCACGTCGATCACATGAAATGCTCGGCCCTCATCCTGCCAGCGCTTGATCTGATGCACATCGGTTTCCTGAACCTGCGGGCGGATGGCCTCTACCAGGGCCAGAAAACGGGGATTGTGTTGCATGGGCTTGCTCCTTGCTTTGGGTAATGGATGCTGGGTTGTGGGGAGCATCATGACTCACCCCGGCCACAAGAGAAAGGGCGCCTTGCGGCGCCCTTGTCTGTTACGGCAGGATCTCTTGCTGATCCGCGCCCTCTTTTTCCACCTGGGTCGGCAGCATGTGCTCCCGCTTGATCCCGAGGAACATGGCTGAGGCGCTCGCCACATAGATGGAGGAGTAGGTCCCGAAAGCCACCCCGATCACCATGGCGATGGAGAAACCGTGGATCAGAGGCCCGCCTTTGAGCAGCAGCGCCACCACCACCACGAAGGTCAACCCCGAGGTGATGATGGTCCGGCTCAGGGTCTCGGTCATGGAGAGATCCATGATCTCCGCGGTGTCCCCACGGCGTACCTTGCGGAAATTCTCCCGCACCCGGTCGAACACAACGATGGTGTCGTTCAGGGAGTACCCCACCAGCGTCATCAGCGCCGCCAGCACGGTCAGGTCGAACTCGTACTGGAAGTAGGCAAAGATGCCGAGGGTGATGATCACGTCGTGAGCCAGGGAGAGGATGCCCCCCGTGGCCAGACGCCACTCGAAGCGCACCGCCACGTAGATCAGGATACAGATGATGGAGGCCAGCATGGCCAGGGCACCGTCGGTGGCCAGCTCGTCACCCACGGAGGGGCCGACGAACTCGACACGCTTGAGCACGGCGCTCTCGTCGACCAGCTTGGCGGCCGCCAGGACCTCGTTGCCCTGCTGCTCGACCTTGACGCCCTCTTGCGGGGCCATGCGCACCAGCACATCACGGCTGGAGCCGAAGAACTGCAGGGTTGCCCCGTCAATCTTCTGCTGATCCAGCGCCTCGTGCATCTTGTCCAGGCTCACCGACTGCTGGAACCCCACCTCGATGGTGGTACCGCCGGTGAAGTCCAGCCCCCAGTTCAGGCCACGATCGTACAGAACGTAGAGGGCGAGCACCGTCACCAGAGCAGAGAGGACCATACCCAGCTTGGCGAAACGCATGAAGGGGATGGGCTTTTCAAAATGTAGAATTTGAAACATGTCTCTTCCTTAGATCGGCAGCTTGTCGATGCGCCGTCCACCCCAGGCCAGGTTGATGATGGCGCGGGATACCGTGATGGCAGTGAACATGGACGCCGTCAGGCCGATCCCGAGGGTCAGGGCGAAGCCCTTGATGGCACCGGTACCGATACCGAACAGGATCACGCAGGTGATGAGCGAGGTGATGTTGGAGTCGGCGATGGTGGAGAAGGCGCGGTCAAAGCCCAGGTGAATGGCTTGCTGCACCCCGCGACCATTGCGGATCTCTTCACGAATACGCTCGTAGATCAGCACGTTCGCATCCACCGCCATCCCCAGCGTCAACACGATACCGGCGATGCCCGGCAGGGTCATGGTGGCCCCCGGGATCATCGACATGATACCGACGATGAGCACCAGGTTCATGGTCAGCGCCAGATTGGCCACCCAGCCGAAGGCACGGTAGTAGATCCCCATGAAGAGCACGATCACCAGCATGGCCCAGCCGATGGCTTCCATCCCGCTGTCGATGTTCTGCTGACCCAGGCTCGGGCCTATGGTGCGCTCTTCGACGATCTGGATGGGGGCAATCAGGGCACCGGCACGCAGCAGCAGCGCCAGGTTGTGGGCTTCGTTGGCGTTGTCGATCCCGGTGATGCGGAACTGGCTACCCAGGCGAGACTGGATGGTGGCGACGTTGATCACCTCCTCCTGCTTGCGGAACTTGCGCTTGCCGTCCGGACCAGGCTGACCCACCGGCTTGTACTCGATGAAGACGGTCGCCATGCCCTTGCCAACGTTGTCCTTGGTAAAGTTGGCCATCTTGTTGCCACCCTGACCATCGAGCTTGATGTTGACCTGGGGACGGCTGTATTCATCGAAACCGGACTGGGCACCCACGATGTGGTCACCGGTCAGGATCACGCGCTTTTGCAGTACCACGGGACGACCGTTGCGATCGTTGTAGACCTTGGAGCTCGGCGGCACGCGGCCTGCGGCTGCGGCCTGGATATCGGCAGCCTCATCGACCATGTGGAACTCCAGGGTCGCGGTGGCCCCCAGGATCTCCTTGGCACGGGCGGTGTCCTGGATCCCCGGCAGCTCGACGATGATGCGCTCACCGCCCTGCTGCTGGACCAGCGGCTCGGCCACACCCAGTTCGTTCACCCGGTTGCGGATGATGGTGATGTTCTGCTCGAGGGCATACTTCTTCACCTCTTTGACCTTGGCTTCGCTCAGACTGGCCAGCAGGATGAAGTCATCCCCTTTCTGGTCGGTGGTGAAGACAAGATCCGCATTCTGGCGACGCAGGAAGGAGAGTGCCTTGGCCTGATCGGCCTCGTCACGGAAGACCACCTGCACCTGATCCCCGACCCGGCGTACACCGGAGTAGCGGATCTTCTGGGTGCGCAGCTCGGCGCGGAAATCCTGCACCATCTGTTCCTGCTGCTTGGCCAGCGCTTCGGCCATGTCCACTTCCATCAGGAAGTGCACACCGCCCCGCAGGTCAAGACCGAGCTTCAGGGGCGCCGCGCCGATGGCCTCGAGCCAGGCGGGGGTGGACGGTGCCAGGTTGAGGGCGGTGATGAAATTGTCGCCCAGCTTGTTGGCCACGATGTCGCGCGCCTTGAGCTGGTCTTCGGTGTTGTTGAAACGGATCAGGATGAAGCCGTGCTCGAACGCCGCATGCTTGACAGGGATCTTCGCCTCGTCGAGGGTTTCCTTCACCTGATCGAGGGTTTCTAGTTTGACTTCGGCACCACGGCTGGCAGAGACCTGCAAGGCCGGGTCTTCGCCGTAAAGATTGGGGGCTGCATATAGAAAACCGATGGCGATCACGACGATCACCATCAGGTATTTCCACAGCGGATAGCGATTTAACACGCTGTGCTCCTCGGGAGATTAGAGGGACTGGATAGAACCCTTGGGCAGAACGGCAGAGACGAAGTCACGCTTGATGGTGACCTGAGTCTGATCGTTCAGGGCCAGCACAATGTAGTCGCTGTCGGCGGAAACCTTGGCGATCTTGCCGACCAGGCCACCGGAAGTGAGCACTTCGTCGCCCTTGGAGAGGGAGCTCATCAGATTGCGATGCTCCTTGGCACGCTTGGCCTGGGGACGGTAGATCATGAAGTAGAAGATGAGACCGAACACGGCCAGCATGATGATCATTTCCATGCCACCACCCTGTGCTGCCGGAGCCGCGCCTTCTGCATACGCCTTGGAGATAATGCTCATTTAACAACCTCTTATTGATGTAGATTTGAATACTAACTTATATGTCGTTGTTATTTCACGTCATTTTCAGCCAGTGGAGGCACAGGCTTCCCTTGCCGACGGTAAAACTCAGTTACAAAGTCGTCTAATTTACCCTGCTCGATCGCGTCCCGCAAACCCTGCATCACGCGCTGGTAATAACGCAGGTTGTGGATGGTATTCAGACGGGCACCGAGGATCTCGTTGCACTTGTCCAGATGGTACAGATAGCTGCGGGTGTAGTTCTTGCAGGTGTAGCAATCGCAGTCCGCATCCAGGGTGCTGGTGTCTTCCCGGTACTTGGCGTTGCGGATCTTGACCACCCCATCGGTGGTAAAGAGATGACCGTTGCGGGCGTTGCGGGTCGGCATCACGCAGTCGAACATATCGATACCGCGGCGCACCCCTTCCACCAGATCCTCCGGCTTGCCCACCCCCATCAGGTAGCGCGGCTTGTCGGCTGGAATTTTCGGGCAGACATGGTCAAGGATGCGATGCATGTCCTCTTTGGGCTCACCCACGGCGAGACCACCGACCGCGTAACCGTCGAAGCCGATCTCAAGGAGACCGTCCAGCGACACATCCCGCAGCGGTTCGTAGACAGAACCCTGAATGATGCCGAACAGGGCGTTCTTGTTGCCCAGCGCATCGAACTTGTCACGGGAGCGCTTGGCCCAGCGCAGGGACATCTCCATGGACTTGCGCGCTTCCTCGTAAGTGGCCGGGTACGGGGTGCACTCGTCGAAGATCATCACGATGTCGGAACCCAGATCGTACTGGATCTCCATGGACTTCTCGGGGTCGAGGAAGATCTTCTCGCCGTTGATGGGATGACGGAAGTGCACCCCCTCCTCGGTGATCTTGCGGATGTGCCCCAGACTGAACACCTGGAAACCACCGGAGTCGGTCAGGATCGGCCCCTGCCAGTTCATGAAGTCGTGCAGATCGCCGTGGGCGCGCATCACTTCCTGACCCGGGCGCAGCCAGAGGTGGAAGGTGTTGCCAAGCAGGATCTGGGCACCGGTCTCACGTACCTCTTCCGGTGTCATCCCCTTGACGGTGCCGTAGGTGCCGACCGGCATGAAGGCCGGGGTCTGGACCACGCCACGCTCGAACACCAGTTGACCGCGACGGGCACGCCCATCGGTGGTTTTCAATTCAAATTTCATTGCTACCTCTATTCAGTCAGAGAAACAGTCTGACAACAAAGGGCCCGAGGGGCCCGGTAATATGAAGCCGGCCGGCATACTGACAAGCAGAGCCTGAACGACTTCTGAAGGGCAAGGCTTAACCCTGCACCCGGCGACGGGTGACGAACATGGCGTCCCCGTAGCTGAAGAAACGGTACTGTCCCGCCACGGCGGCCTGATAGGCGGCCATCACGTTGTCATAGCCGGCAAAGGCGCTGACCAGCATGATCAGGGTGGATTCGGGCAGGTGGAAGTTGGTGATCATGGCATCGACCACCTGGAACTCGTAACCGGGGAAGATGAAGATGTCGGTGTCATTGAAGAAGGGCGCCAGCGGCTTGCCCTGGGCCAGGGTCGCCTTGGCTGCGCTCTCGAGGGATCGTACCGACGTGGTGCCCACCGCAACCACCCGACCGCCGCGGGCGCGGGTCGCCGCGATGGCATCCACCACCTCCTGGGGCACTTCGGCGTATTCCGAGTGCATGTGGTGATCTTCAATCTTGTCGACGCGCACCGGCTGGAAGGTGCCCGCCCCCACGTGCAGGGTCACGAAGGCCATCTCCACGCCCTTGGCACGGATCTGCTCGAGCAGCGGCTCGTCGAAGTGCAGACCGGCGGTCGGCGCCGCCACGGCACCCGGCTTCTGGTTGTAGACGGTCTGGTAGCGCTCCTTGTCGGCATCCTCGTCGGGACGGTCGATATAGGGAGGCAGCGGCATGTGGCCGATGGCATCCAGAATGGTCAGCACAGGGCGCGGGTCCAGGAAGTGGATCTCGAACAGAGCGTCGTGGCGGGCACGCATCTCGGCCTCGACGGGCACGCCGTCGGCACCGCCATCCAGAAGGAGACGGGTACCTGGCTTGGGGGACTTGGACGAGCGGACGTGCGCCAGCACGCTGTGCTCGTCCAGAATGCGCTCCACCAGCACCTCAAGCTTGCCGCCGCTGGCCTTCTGGCCAAACATGCGGGCCGGAATGACCCGGGTATTGTTGAACACCAGCAGATCGCCGGGGTTGAGCTGGTCAAGCACATCGACAAAATGACCGTGGCGCAGGGCGCCGGTTTGACCATCGAGCTGCAGCAGGCGGCTGGCGGTACGCTCCGCCATGGGATAGCGGGCAATCAGCTCGTCTGGCAGATCAAAATGAAAATCGGATACTTGCATCTTTCACCTCGGGGGAATCGGCGGCTAGTCTAGTTATCCCCCTCTTCCAAGGCAACCCAAAAGACTAAAAACCCAAGGAAGACAAGGGATAGCGGGCCATTTTGTGAGGCTGGGCCCGTTAAAAAACCTTTAAGGTTTTGTATTGACCCCGATCATGTTCTGGCGACGGGGGCTGGGCTAGGGTGGAAGCAGACACACAAGGAGGCCCACCATGATGACCCTCTCCGAGATCATGACTGAACACCCCTTTACCCTGGGTCCGGAAAACAGCGTCAAGCAGGCGATGGAGCTGATGCAGCAGGAGCGGATCCGTCACGTTCCCATCGTTGACGAACACCAGCATCTGCTTGGTCTGGTCACCCTCTCGGACATCCTGGCCACCCGCGAATCCAAGCTGCTGCTGATCAACCCCGAGCGGGAGGAAGAGTTCACCGACAGCGTCCAGCTCGACGAGATCATGACTCGTCAGGTGGCGAGCGTGGATCCCCACGCCGGCATCAAGGAGGCGGCTCTGTATCTGCAGCGCCACAAATATGGCTGTCTACCGGTACTCAAGGGGCGCAAGCTGGTTGGCATCGTCACCGAGTCGGACTTCATCGCCGTGGCCATCAATCTGCTGGAGCTGATGGAGGAGCAGGAGCCCCCAACCGACTTTTGATCTTAAATCCCTGTAATAAAATTACAATAAAAGCGTTTTCAGCCTAATTTAACGGCTATTTAAGTGAAACACTTTCAATTTGACTGTAAAATTACACCACAAAACTTGCGTTGTGACATTCATCACACTATGATGCCCACCATGCAATGGTTGCCGAAGAGGAGATGAGGATTGTGCACCCGCCATCTTCTCTTCATATGTCTGCAAGTTTGCACACCCCGTAGTTAGTCTTTGCTGTAAAGCATATTTATCGCCATTCCTTGTTTGATGACCCGGCCCTGTCTGTGCGACGGCGCCGGGATTTTTTTATCCCTCTTTTTTCTACTGCGCCGCCTCGTCTGCCCCCTTCTCTGCTCACGCAATGAAAACAAATCCGGCCCAGCCCTTGAAAATGTGACATGCAGGACAGAAATTGAACTTCGACAATGAGTTATCTCCGAAGGCCTGAGATATTCATGTTAGGTACAGTTGTGATGGTCTATCTAATAAATAGATTTATGTGATTCAAAATTGTGGCTTTGACCGATTAGAAAAAGTCACTATGATGACTCCATCGAAAGTTAAGCGCCTCGTCTGGCACGACTCTTCAACACCAGACAGGCATATGTACATCACCAAGGAGCAAATACATGTCTACCTACATCAACACTGAAATCAAGCCATTCAACGCCACCGCCTACCACAATGGCAAATTCGTTCAGGTGTCTGACGCTGACCTGAAAGGCAAGTGGTCCGTGGTGTTCTTCTACCCGGCTGATTTCACCTTCGTCTGCCCGACCGAGCTGGGCGACCTGGCCGACAACTACGCCGAATTCCAGAAGCTGGGCGTCGAGATCTACGCCGTCTCCACCGACACCCACTTCACCCACAAGGCCTGGCACGACACTTCTGACACCATCCAGAAGATCCAGTACCCGATGATCGGCGACCCCACTGGCACCATCACCCGCAACTTCGGCGTGATGATCGAAGAAGCTGGCCTGGCTGACCGCGGTACCTTCGTCATCGACCCGCAAGGCGTCATCCAGATCGTTGAAATCAACGCTGGCGGCATCGGCCGTGACGCACTGGAACTGCTGCGCAAGGTCAAGGCTGCCCAGTACGTTGCTTCCCACCCGGGTGAAGTGTGCCCGGCCAAGTGGAAAGAAGGCGACGCCACCCTGGCCCCGTCCCTGGATCTGGTAGGCAAAATCTAAGCCTCCCCGCTCTGAAGACCGGCCCGTTCAAGGGCCGGTCTTGTTTACGGCCCTCAGAAAATGCGCCGGTCTGCTGTGTGGACCTCTGTTTTCTGTATCCGGTCATCGTGCCGACCCGCATTCAGCAAGAAGGAATTCGACCATGTTAGATACCAACCTCAAACAACAACTCAACGGTTACTTGCAGTACATCGTCAATCCCATCGAGATCAGCGTGTCCGGCAATGACAGCGACAAATCCGCCGAACTCCTGGCATTGGCCAGCGAGATCGCCGAGATGTCCCCCAAAATTTCCCTGACCGATGGCACCAATGCCCGCAAGCCTTCCATGAGCATCGCGCCCCAGGGCCAGGCCCCGCGCGTGCACTTTGCCGGCATTCCCATGGGTCATGAATTCACCTCCCTGGTGCTCGCCCTGCTGCAAAGCGGCGGTCACCCCTCCAAGGCCGATCCGGCCGTGCTGGAGCAGGTGAAGAACCTCAAGGGCGAGTTCCACTTCGAGACCTATATTTCCCTCTCCTGCCACAACTGTCCGGACGTGGTACAGGCCCTGAACCTGATGTCCACCCTGAACCCCGGCATCACCCACACCATGATCGACGGTGCCCTGTTCCAGGATGAGGTGAACGAGCGTCAAATCATGGCGGTCCCGAACGTCTACCTGAACGGTCAGCCGTTCAGCCAGGGCCGCATTTCGCTGGAAGAGATCGTCGCCAAACTCGACACCGGCGCTGCCGAGCGCAAGGCGCAAGAGCTGAGCGAAAAAGCGCCTTATGACGTGCTGGTGGTGGGCGGTGGCCCGGCCGGTGCCGCCGCGGCCATCTATGCCGCCCGCAAAGGCATTCGCACCGCCATTGTCGCCGAACGTTTCGGTGGCCAGGTGATGGACACCGTCGGCATCGAGAACTTCATCTCCGTGCCCTACACCGAGGGCCCCAAGCTGGCCGCCAGCCTGGAGCAGCACGTCAAGCAGTACGGCGTGGAAGTGATCACCGAGCAGCGCGCCGCCGCCATCAGCAAGGATGGTTACGTCAACGTGGACCTCGCCTCCGGTGCCACCTTGAAGAGCCGCGCCGTAATCCTGGCAACCGGTGCCCGCTGGCGCGACCTGAACGTGCCGGGTGAACTCGAGTATCGTACCAAGGGTGTGGCCTACTGCCCCCACTGTGACGGCCCCTTCTTCAAGGGCAAGCGCGTGGCGGTGATCGGTGGCGGCAACTCCGGCATCGAGGCGGCCATCGATCTGGCCGGCATCGTCGAGCACGTCACCGTGGTGGAGTTCGCCGATACCCTGCGTGCCGACGACGTGCTGCAGAAGAAGGCCCGTTCCATGGGCAATATCGACATCATCATGAGCGCCCGCACCACCGAAGTGATCGGCGACGGCAGCAAGGTGGTGGGCATGGACTACGAAGATCGCACCACTGGCGAGATCAAGCATCTGGCAGTGGCCGGCATCTTCGTCCAGATAGGCCTGGTGCCGAACACCGAGTTCCTCAAAGGAAGCGAGATTGCCCTGACCCGCTTTGGCGAAATCGAGATCGACACCAAGGGTGCCACCTCCCTGCCCGGCGTCTATGCCGCAGGGGATGCCACCACGGTACCGTTCAAGCAGATCATCATCTCCATGGGGGCAGGTGCCACCGCCGCCCTGGGTGCGTTTGATTACCTCATTCGCAACCCGGCGCCGGAAGCACAAGCTACCCAGGCCGATGCCGTGACCGCCTGATAACCGCCCAACAAAAAACCGACTCCCTGGAGTCGGTTTTTTTATCCCTGTCGTTGGATCGCCAGCCTTCAGCGCCCCTGCGGCGCGTCCCTCTCCTGCCCCTCTTCACTCACCGCTCTCTCTTCTGCATCAGGCACGGCATAGCTCGCCGGCACTGCTTCCCCTTCCAGATCCGTTCTTGGCTCCAGCTCCGCCGTCATGGGGGTGTTGGGGGGCACCGGCATGAAAACCTGATGCTCCGTCAGCGGAATGGGGGCTCGCTTACGCCTGCGCCAGCCGAGATAGGCCGACAGCATCAGACCGCACAGGGCAAAGTAGACGAACAGCCCCTGTGGTCCGAACGTTGCCATGGTAAAGGGGGCCAGCAGCGGACCCGTCATGGCCCCCAGGCTGTAGGCAAGCAGCAACCCCTGGTTTGCCCCCAGCACCTGATCCGGGCGCAGTTCATCGCAGGCATGGCTGAGGCTCAAGGGATAGATGGAGAACGCCATGCCCCCCAGCAGGAAGACAAGAGTCCCCTCGACTGGCTCACGCCAGGGCTCCGGCAGCAGCACCATCAACAACGCGATCAGGGTCAGCAGGGCGCAGAGCAGCAGGATCACCAACCGTCTGTCGTAACGATCAGATGCACGTCCGATAGGATATTGCAGACACATCCCCCCCAGGATCACCAGCGCCATCATGTCCGCCACCTGGGAGAGGGAGGCGCCGCTGTCGGTGAAATAGAGCGGCAACAGCCCATAGATGGCCCCGAGGATGAGGCCCGAGGTAAAGCTGCTGCCCATTCCCGCCGGAGTGAGGCGCACCAGCTCCAGCACGCCCACCGGCTGGGGTGCCACCATGGCCGGCGTCGCCACTCGGGAGAGAGCCAGAGGCACCACGGAGAGAGTCGCCGCCATGGCGCACAGGGCGAACGGCGTCAGCACCATGGGGTCCACCTGCTTGAGCAGCAGCTGGCCCAGGGCAAGTGAACCGTACAGCAGGATCATGTAGAGGGACATCAACCGCCCCCGGTTCGCCGGGGTGCTTGAGACCAGCATCCAGGACTCCAGCACCACGAACAGGCCGCCGGTGGCAAACCCCCCGATCAGCCGCAGCGCCGCCCAGGTGACAGGCTCCACCACCATGCCGTGCAGCAGAAACAGAAAACAGAGCAGGGAGGCATAAGCCGCATAGGCCCGGATATGCCCCACCCGGATGATGAGGCGGGCATTGATGAAGGTCCCCAGCACCAGGCCGCCGAAATAGGCAGCCGACACCAGACCGATGGCCTGGGCGGACACCTGCTCGGCGGAGAGACGCACCGTCAGCAGGGTATTGAACAGACCGTGACCCAGAATGAAGATCACCAGACTGGTCAGGGGGGACAGCAACCTTGTCAGTGCCATGGAGCCTCCTCGCAGCAAAAGGGTCATGGTAGCCCCTGCCTCCCGCTCCCTTCAACCCGAATGCCCTCCCCTGCGGGGCTATGCTTGACGGGAACCCCACATGGAGATCCGAAAGATGAGACTCATGCTGTTGTTGGCCGCCCTGCTCTTTTGCGGCAGCGCCCTCGCCTTCCACTGCCCCATGGACATGAAGAAGATAGACGACGCCCTGGCCGCAGGCCCCGCCCTCAGTGCCGAGCAACTGGCCGAGGTGAAGCAGTTGAGGGCGGACGGAGAGACCCTGCACAACGCGGGCAAGCATCAGGAATCGGTCGATACCCTGGCCAAGGCCATGGCCATTCTCAGCATCGATCAGGGCTGATACCGCCCCTTCGCCGCGCGACGGTCTCTTTCGCATCGCCCGGATACAGACCGCCAAAATGAAACAAGGCCCTCGCCATCACTGGCGGGGGCCTTTTCACTGCGGATGTCAGCGCTGAACGGGGCTACACCCGGCCACTGTAGACCAGGGTGCAATAGTTGAAGGCTATCTTGCCGTCAACGGCATGGCGAGCAAACTCGCGGCGAACGAGCGCCGTCATCTGATCGTGGGCCGGCGTGCCCGCCACAGGCGCATAGGAGGAGGAGTTGAGCCGTCCAAGCACCCCGTCAAGATCGAACAGCTGGCTGTTCTCGAAGCGATCGAGCCGGAACTCCCCGGTGAAGAAGGCGCGAAAATCCGCCTCGCCGAGGTTGCGATGATTGACCTCCTCGTAATCCCCCGAGTAGGCGTGCAGCCCCTCTTCATAGGCCTTGAGAAACGGGGTGTTCGTCAGCCTGTCATTCCAGATGAGAGCGACCCGGCCACCGGGCTTGAGCAGCCGCTGGCACTCCTGCCGAAAAGCCGCGCGATCGAACCAGTGAAACGCCTGGGCGACCGTGACCAGATCCATCGCCCCCGTGGGCAGGCCCGTGGTTTCCGCACTGCCGTGCAGCCAGCCGATGTTCCCCACCTGGGCAAGCAGCCGTTTGGCGGCAGCCCGCATATCGTCGTTGGGCTCCACCGCCCAGACCCGCGCGACCCGGGGAGCCAGCAGGGCCGTCAGGATGCCGGTGCCCGCGCCGATGTCCGCCACCTGGGACTCGGGCCCCATGGCCAGCTCTCTTGCCAGAAAATCCAGCATGGCGACGGGATAGCTGGGGCGATACTTCACATAGGCCTCGACCCGGGTCGAGAATCGCTGGGTACTGTCCATGGCAGACTCCTCTCTTGATGCGGCCTTCATGCCGGCTC
Organism: Aeromonas sp. R10-1; assembly: GCF_040908465.1. Lineage (NCBI taxonomy): Bacteria > Pseudomonadati > Pseudomonadota > Gammaproteobacteria > Aeromonadales > Aeromonadaceae > Aeromonas > Aeromonas sp. R10-1. The sequence continues at coordinate 96,997 of NZ_JBFODT010000023.1, read as the reverse complement.
CCGGCCTGGTGACCAGGATCCCCATGCCACTACACTTGACCCCATCATGCAAGCCCCAAGCGGGTGGCAAACGGCGTACAGGCTGGCTTGTCACCCAGCGAAGCAGCAGGCGCTGCGGGAGGCAGGATACCCATCGGGGCGCCCGCTCACGGGCGTCGAAGGACAAACACCAGGATGGAGCTGCGACACAATGAGACCAGTCAAGAACAGGATTTGCCTCTGGTATGACGGGGATGCCGAGGAGGCGGCACGGTTTTACGCCAGCCTCTTCCCCGACTCCGCCATCGGTGCCGTACACCGGGCCCCGGCCGACTATCCCGCCGGCAAGAGAGGGGACGTGCTGACGGTCGAGTTCAGGGTGATGGGGATCCCCTGCCTCGGCCTCAACGGCGGGCCCGGGGTCCGCCACAGCTGGGCGTTCTCGTTTCAGGTGGCCACCCAGGACCAGGCCGAGACGGATCGCTACTGGCAGGGCATCATCGACCATGGCGGCCGGGCGAGTGAATGCGGCTGGTGTCAGGACAAGTGGGGTATCTCCTGGCAGATCACCCCTCAGGTCCTCATCGAGGCGATAAGCGATCCCGACCCCGAGGCAGCGAGACGCGCCTTCGAGGCCATGATGCAGATGGGCAAGATTGACATTGCCACCATCGAGGCGGCGCGCCGGGGCGAGTAGCCCGTTCGCGCGGGCGCCACACACAACAAGGCCACCCCTGGGGGTGGCCTTGTGCATATTGGCTGTCAGTCTTGCTGCGCCGCGATTACTTGGCGTAATCCTCGGTGGGTACGCAGGAGCAGAACAGGTTGCGATCGCCATAGACGTCGTCGATGCGGTTGACCGACGGCCACAGCTTGCTGGCGCGCACGGCGTCGGACGGGAAGACCGCCTCGGCGCGGCTGTAGCCACGGTTCCACTCTGCATCCATCACGTCGTCCTGGGTGTGCGGCGCATGGACCAGGGGGTTGTCGGCGAGGCTCCAGTGACCGTCCTGTACCCGGGCAATCTCGGCGCGGATGGCGGTCATGGCTTCCACGAAGCGATCCAGCTCGCGCTTGGATTCGGATTCGGTCGGCTCGACCATCAGGGTGCCCGCTACCGGGAAGCTCATGGTCGGCGCGTGGAAGCCGTAGTCCATCAGGCGCTTGGCCACGTCCATCTCGCTGATGCCACTGGCTTCTTTGAGCGGGCGGATGTCCAGGATGCACTCGTGGGCCACCCGGCCATTGCGACCTGTATAGAGCACGGGGAAGGATTCCCCCAGCTTCTTGGCCAGGTAGTTGGCATTGAGGATGGCGACCTGGGTGGATTTCTTGAGCCCCTCGTCACCCAGCATGGCGATGTACATCCAGCTGATGGGCAGGATGCTGGCCGAGCCGAACGGGGCGGCAGACACGGCGCCGTTGTCACGGCTCTCCTTGTCGGTCTTGACCACGGCGTGACCGGCCACAAACGGTGCCAGGTGTTTCTTCACGCCGATGGGACCCATGCCCGGACCGCCACCGCCATGAGGAATGGCGAAGGTCTTGTGCAGGTTGAGGTGAGAGACGTCCGCACCGATAAAGCCTGGCGCCGTCAGCCCGACCTGCGCGTTCATGTTGGCGCCGTCGAGGTAAACCTGACCACCATACTGGTGAACGATTTCGCACACCTCCTTGATGGTCTCCTCGTACACCCCGTGGGTGGAGGGGTAGGTCACCATCAGGCAGGAGAGCTGGTCTCCGACCTCGGCGGCCTTGGCCCGCAGGTCGTCCAGATCCACGTTGCCGGCCTTGTCACAGGCGGTGACGATGACCTTCAAGCCCGCCATCTGGGCGGAAGCCGGGTTGGTACCGTGGGCAGAGGCCGGGATGAGGCAGACATCGCGATGCCCCTCTCCGCGAGACTCGTGGTACTTCTTGATGGCGAGCAGGCCCGCGTATTCGCCCTGAGCGCCGGAGTTGGGCTGCATGCAGACCGCATCGTAGCCGGTCACCTTCACCAGCCAATCTTCCAGATCTGCCAGCAGCAGCTGGTAACCCTGGGTCTGCTTGAGCGGCGCGAAGGGGTGCAGCTTGCCGAATTCAGGCCAGGTCACCGGGATCATCTCGGCGGTGGCGTTGAGCTTCATGGTGCAGGAGCCGAGCGAGATCATGGCGTAGTTCAGGGCCAGATCTTTCGCTTCGAGACGGTGGATGTAGCGCAGCATCTCGGTCTCGGAGTGGTACTTGTTGAATACCTCGTGGGTCAGCACGGCGTCGGTGCGCAGCAGATCCTGCGGGATCGCCTGATGCGTCTGGGCGGCCTGGTCGAGGGCCTCCACATCGAGGTCGTGACCCGCCCCAAGGAACAGGTCGAACAGCTCGGCCACATCGCCTCGGGTGGTGGTTTCAGAGAGGGACACACCGACCGCACCATCGAGATCCGCACGCAGGTTGATGCCGAGCCCCTCGGCCTTGGCAATGAGTGCAGCCTTGTCCGACGTCAGTACTGTGAGGGTATCGAACCAGCTTCCGTGCTTGAGGGCCACGCCCTTGGCGGTAAGGCCGAGCGCCAGGATGGTGGTCAGACGGTGCACGCGGGAGGCGATGGTTTTCAGCCCCACCGGGCCGTGGTAAACGGCGTAGAAGCTCGCCATGTTGGCCAGCAGCACCTGGGCAGTACAGATGTTGGAGTTGGCCTTCTCGCGGCGGATGTGCTGCTCGCGGGTCTGCATGGCCATGCGCAGGGCGCTCTTGCCACGGGCATCCTTGGAGACGCCGATGATGCGACCCGGCATGGAGCGCTTGTAGGCATCGCGGGTGGCGAAGAAGGCGGCGTGGGGGCCACCGTAACCCATGGGCACGCCGAAGCGCTGGGCACTGCCGAACACCACGTCGGCACCCAGTTCACCCGGGGATTTGAGCAGCAGCAGGGAGAGCATGTCGGTCCCGACGCAGGCCAGCCCCTTCTGGGCCTGGACGGCGGCGATGAGGGAACGCAGGTCGGTCACATTGCCGGTGGTGCCCGGGTACTGGAACATGGCACCGAACACCTCTTCGCTCACGGCCTCGCCCGCAGGGCCGACCAGCACATCGAAACCGAAGTGGACCGCGCGCTCCTTGACCACGTCGATCACCTGGGGGTGAACGTCGTCGGCCACGAAGAAGAGGTTGGATTTGGATTTGGCCATGCGCTTGGCCAGCGCCATGGCTTCGGCGGCGGCGGTGGCTTCATCGAGCAGGGAGGCGCTCGCCAGATCCATGCCGGTGAGATCCAGGGTGAGCTGCTGGAAGTTGAGCAGGGCTTCGAGACGGCCCTGGGCCAGCTCGGGCTGATAGGGGGTGTAGGCGGTGTACCAGCCCGGGTTTTCCAGCACGTTGCGCAGGATGACATGGGGCACGTGGGTGTCGTGGTAGCCCATGCCGATGTAGCTCTTGGCGATCTGGTTCTTGGCCGCATAGCCCTTGAGCTTGGCCAGTGCCTCCACTTCGGTCATGGGGGCGCCGATACCAAGCGGCCCTGGACGACGGATGGCGGCGGGGACCGTCTGCTCAATCAGATCGTCCAGGCTCTCGGCACCCACGGTGGCGAGCAGGGCCCGCAGTTCTTCCTCACCCGGGCCGATGTGACGGCGGATGAAATCGGTTTTTTGCTCGAGTTCAAACAGTGACTGGGTCATTTCCCTATTTCCTGGTAATAGGTCCTGGCATGACATCCTGATAACCAAGACCTGATGTTCCTGTAGCCGGTCGATACCGGCTCCACTCATGTTCTGTGTCCGCCGCGGGCAGACGGGGAATGCGGCAAGGGCATCCCGAAGGCACAAAGGCTGCGCCCATCCTGCAACCGCCATGGCCGCAGGATGGCAGTCATACAAGTGGGCCCTGCTGTGTTGGCAGGGCCCGGGGGCATTACTCTTCGTCCACCACGTTCTGGTAGCCTTCGGCATCCAGCAGGTTGGCGAGCTCGCCCGCGTCGTCCAGCTTGATGCGGAACAGCCAGCCGGCGCCGTAGGGGTCGGAGTTGACCAGCTCGGGGCTGCCTTCCAGCTCTTCGTTGACGGCCAGGATCTCGCCGCTCACCGGGCTGTAGATGTCGGAGGCAGCCTTGACGGACTCCGCCACGGCGCAATCTTCACCGGCGCTCACCTGCTTGCCCACTTCCGGCAGATCGACGAACACCATGTCCCCCAGCAGATCCTGGGCGTGCTCGGTGATGCCGACCACGGCTTCACCGTTGGCTTCAACACGGACCCACTCGTGGGAGGTGGCATATTTCAGTTCGCTCGGGATATGGCTCATTTGTGCTTCCTTTATGCTCTTGGATCGCTTCAACAAAAATGGGGCGGCGAAGGTCAACCCTCGCCGCAATCAATGATTACACCAGCGGCTGGCCGTTGCGCACGAAGGCCGGCTTGGTGACTTTCACGGTGACCTGCTTCTTGCGGATCTCCACCTGGGCCTGTTCGCCGATATCGCGGGGCACCCGCGCCAGGGCAATGCTGTAACCCAGGGTGGGCGAGAAGGAGCCGGAGGTGATCACCCCTTCCCGTGTCTCGCCGCTCTCGCTGGTGAAGGTGACCGGCATGCCGGCACGCAGCACGCCCTTTTCTTCCATCACCAGACCCACCAGCTTGGGCTGGTTGCCGGCGGCCTTCTGGGCTTCCAGGGCGGCGCGGCCGATGAATTGGCGGGAGGCAGGCTCCCAGGCCAGGGTCCAGGCCATGTTGGCGGCAAGCGGAGAGATTGACTCGTCCATGTCCTGACCGTAGAGGTTCATGCCCGCTTCCAAGCGCAGGGTATCACGGGCACCCAGGCCACAAGGGGCCACGCCGTTGTCCAGCAGGGCCTGCCACAGATCGCACGCCTTCTCTTGGGGGACCACGATCTCGTAGCCATCTTCGCCGGTGTAGCCGGTGGTGGCGATGAAGAGATCCCCGGCCTGCACACCGAAGAAGGGCTTCATGCCTTCGACCGCCGCATTCTGCTCGGGGGTGAACACCTTGGCCGCCTTGGCCTTGGCGTGGGGGCCCTGCACCGCGATCATGGCAAGCTCGGGGCGCTCGGTCACGCTCACGGCAAAGTCGATGGCGTGATGGCGGATCCAGGCCAGATCCTTCTCGCGGGTGGCGGAGTTCACCACCAGGCGGTAGAAGGTATCGGTCAGGAAGTAGGTGATGAGGTCATCGATGACGCCGCCTTCCGGATTGAGCATGCCGCTGTAGAGGGCCTTGCCGGGGACGGTGAGTTTGGCCACGTCGTTGGCCAGCAGGTGTTGCAGGAAGGCTTTGACCCGCTCGCCGGTCAAATCGACGATGGTCATGTGGGAGACATCGAACATGCCTGCATCGGTGCGCACCACATGGTGCTCTTCCAACTGGGAACCGTAGTTGATGGGCATCTCCCAACCGTGGAAGTCCACCATCTTGGCACCCGCTTCCAGGTGTTTCGGATGCAATACAGTAGTCTGGATCATCGCTGTGTTTCCTTAAGCGTTCGCGACAACACTCGCAATCCGCCCCGGCTCGTCGGGAACTACGGACCACAAGCTCTGTGCTCGTTCCCGCCCGGGCGGGCAGGAGTGATTCCTTGAACGGAGCGGATTATATGACAAGCGTGCCGGGGCACCGCTCAAAAAAAACTAATCCTCACCCGACTCACTGACACCAAACACTAAGGCAAAAACAGTGATAAAAACAGCCAAAACCGCGCCATTGCGGGATTTAATGTTGATTTTTACCGTCCCGTCACAATTTAAAGAAAAACGTTTCGCTTCTCGCCAACATTAAAGGCTGACCCCCCAAAGGGTCATCTCGCCCTGTCAGATTAGTTTTTTTGTTAAAACCCCGGGGTAAGATTAGATTTTTTCACCCTTGGCCAGGGTGGGCAGCTCCCCATCCAGCCCCATGGCGGCCCGGATCATGCCCTGCTTGAGGGGGCCAAGACCGTCGACGGCGCGAAGCCCCACCCCGCGCACCAGCTTCTTGAGGGGGTTGCTGCCCGCAAACAGTCGCTTGAGCCCCTCCATGGCCGCCAGCATGCGCGCCGCCTCGCTCTTGCGCCAGCGCTCGTAGCCCCGCAGGTTGGCGAGCAGGCCGATGTCCGCGCCCTTGCCGTGATGAATGAGGATCTGCTCCGCCAGAGCGGCGGCATCCAGCAAGCCCAGATTCACCCCCTGCCCCGCCAGCGGGTGGATGGTGTGGGCCGCATCCCCCACCAGCACCAGGCGCTCGCGGGCAAAGTCGCGGGCGTAGCGGGCGGTCAGCGGAATGGCGCTGCGAGCCCCCTCCACCTTGCACAGCCCGAGGCGCCCATCAAAGGCGGCGGTGAGCTGGCGGTTGAAGCCGTCGTCATCCAGGGCGCAGAGCGCCTCAGCGCGGGCCGCGGGCACAGACCAGACGATGGAGCAGAGGTCGGGCTGCCACAGGGGCAGGAAGGCGAGCGGCCCCTGGGGGGTGAAGATCTGGCGCGCCACCGCCTCATGGGGCTCGGCACAACGCACCGTCGCCACCAGGGCGTGATGACCGTAATCCCAGCTGGTGAGCGGGATATCGGCCTGACGGCGCACCCAGGAGTGGGCGCCGTCGGCGGCCACCACCAGCTTGGCCGAGAGGGCCTGGCCATCTTCCAGCAGCAGCAGGGCGCCCGCTGGCCCGCACTGCAGGCTGGTGGCCCGGGCCGGAGTCAGCATCTGGATATTGCTGGCCCCCGCGATGGCGTCCAGCAGCGCAAGCTGGATCACCCGGTTCTCGACGATGTGGCCAAGGGACCCCTGACGCAGGCTGGCAGCATCGAAATCGATGTGGCCGAAACTGTCCTGCTCCCACACCTGCATCTTCTCGTAGGGCTGCAGGCGGCGCGCCACTATGCCGTCCCAGGCGCCGACCCCTTGCAGGATGTGCTGACTCGCGAGGCTCAGGGCACTGACCCTGTTGTCCGGCGTCTCACCGAGCGTTGCATCGGGCAGCCGGCCTTCCACGATGGCCACCTTGATCGCCCGGTTCTTGAGGGCGGCAGCGAGCCCCAGGCCCACCATGCCCCCCCCCACGATCACCACATCCACATCTTGCATCTGCATTCTCTTGTGTCCTTTCCGGGCGAGTCGCCAGGATCTGCGAGGCGACGCCCACAGGCGTGCCTCTTGCTCGAAATCGTCTTTGCCGCCGGGGCGACTGCTCTTATTGACCGCACACCTCGCCCACGAATCCCAGGGTGCGGGAGGCGAGCGGTGCCTTGAGCCAGGGCACTCTGCCCATCAGGGAGAGCGCCAGATTGCGGCCCACCACCAGGGGAGCGTGATGGTTTGAGAAGAGCTGGGCCAGGGAGGACGTGAGCCAGACGGTCTGGGCCTGATCGTCCCGCCGCTGCTGCCAGTAGCCGCTTAGCACCTCAAAGCCGCCGATGTCTTCCCCCGCCGCGAGTGCACGGGCCAGGGTCCGGGTCAGCACGTCCAGATCCCGCATGCCGAGGTTGAACCCCTGACCGGCGATGGGGTGCAGCAGGTGGGCGGCGTTACCCACCAGCACGGTGCGCTGGGCCAGCGGGTAGTCGGCCACCGTCAGCACCAGCGGATAGAGGTGGCGCACGCCGGTACGCTCGATGCGCCCGAGGCGCCAGCCAAAAGCCTGCTGCAGACGGGCGAGAAAGGCGGCGTCATCCAGTGCAAGCAGCCCCTGTGCCTCGTCCTGCGGCACGCTCCACACCAGGGAGGAGAGGCCGTCCTGCATGGGCAGCAGGGCCAGCGGCCCTCCATCGGTGAAGCGCTCGAAGGCCCGTCCGGCGGGATCCTCGGCGGTCTTGACGGTGGCGATGATGGCGCTCTGGCCATAATCGTGGCGACTGACCGGCATCTTGAAATGCTGGCGCACGAAGGAGTGGCCCCCGTCGGCCGCCACCAGCAGCCGGGTGCGGTAGCGCGCGCCGCCCTCCAGGGCGAGCGTCACTCCCGCCTCGTCGGGGTCGATGGCCTCAAGCCTGGCCGGGCACAACATACGGATCTGCGGGCAGGCGGCGATCGCCTCTTGCAGCACGATGCCCGCCGCCGACAGCTCGATCACCTGACCGAGGGCGGGCAGGCCATACTCCGCCGCCGACAGCCGGGTCTGGCCGCAGTGGCCCCGATCCGACACATGGATATGGGTGATGGGGGAGCAGTGGGGCGCCAGGTGCGGCCAGAGGCCGTGACGGGCCAGTGCCTCGCAGGTACCGGCGGAAAGCGCGATGGCACGGGCATCGAAACCGGGATGAGCATTGAGCTCGGGCGCACTCGCCTCCAGCAGCAGGATCTGCAGGGGGGCGCCATCCTGTCCTTTCAGGGCGGCAAGGGAGAGGGCCAGCACGGCACCGCTCATACCACCGCCGACGATAGCCACGTCGACGTGAACCAGATCAGATTGAGACATGAGAAGAGGGCATAGGCGAAAAAACGTGGGCCAATCCTACCACAAAGGTGGCGGACGGGATGCGAAGCCACGGGCAAAAAACCGCTTTGGCACCACGGGTTAGCAGAGTACCTCCCCTGCTCTCGCCCCTTGTAAAACAGAAAGAGCGCCGTGATGCGCTCTTTCATTGACCCGCTGGGCGGGCAGATCAGTGCAGGGTCGGCGGCGTGCTCGGCGCGGCCGGGCGCTTGCCAAATTCCTCGAACGCCATCATGACTCCGAGGCGCACGTGTTCGTAGAGCACCAGGAAGGAGGCTTCGTTCTCTTCATCTTCCTGATCGAACTCGGCAGAGACCTGGGTGATGCTGGCGATGTCCTGAATCATCTCCTGCAGCTCTTCGGATGCCTTGGAGAGCTCCTGTTGCACCACGCCAAAGCCGGCCAGGAAGGCCTGGGACCAGTCCACCAGCGAGTCGATGCGCTCATCGAGCGGCGCCTCGTCGCTTGGCAGCAGCAGCTCGACGCCCTTTTGTGCCATCAGACTCTCGATCACCTCGTGATAGAGGTCGGTCATCACCTGGCGCACCGGTGCCGGCAGACCGAAACCGTCGTTGATCAGATCATTGAAATGGGGCTGCCAGCTTTTGTCGTCCAGGGCCACGCCACCGCACACCAGGCCGCAGATCACGCCATGGGCCTCGACGGCCGTCGCCATGAGGTCGTGCTGTGCCATCAGGTCCGCCACGGCGGCGTATTTCAGGGGGTTTGTTTTGCTCATCTAGGATCCGCTCAAAGTTCAGGCAAATATGCAGAATTTATGGCCGAGATCCTAGCATTCTCCCCCTGCCAGAGCCAGCAAGGCCTTGAAACTTCTGCATCTGCGCTATATAGTCCCGCCCAGTTGTCCACGTGGATATAGGCGGAAATCAGCCCCGCCGTATTGAGGAAGGCATGAGCATAGAGGCCGTAGAAATCGTCATTCTGGGACGTCCCTACAAGGTGTCCTGTCCCCTGGGACAACAAGATGCCCTGCGCCAGGCCGCCGACCAGCTGACCGACAAGCTCATCGAGCTTCGTCAACGTTCCAAGGTCTCCAGCAACGAACAGCTGGCCGTCATGGCAGCGCTCAATTTCTGTCATGAGCTCTGCCTTGAAAAAGAGAAAAACCACCAATACTCTGAGACCATGGACAAGCGGATCAAGATGCTGCAACGCACCATCGAAGCCGCCTTGATCGAGCACGGACAATACGGTGAATCCAGCGAAGAGGCACAACAGCCCTAATCGCACCGAGTTTTGAAATTCCCTGGAGTGTTTGTCAGCCGGTTCAAGTCCCCGAGCCGATATTCATACCAAACAGGGGGTCTGCCTTCTGGCTATTGAGCATGCTCGGCCCGACCGAGAAGCCTGCGGCCAGATTAGATCTCCGCCTTGAACCGACGGTTCAAGGGCCCAAACCGGCAACGGCATCTCCGGGGTACCTACCCAAAAAAGCCCGTCATCACGACGGGCTTTTTCTTTGCCTGCGCGGCAACCCCCTTCCACTCGTCTGCGGCGTCTCGCCACCCGGCAGGAGGCAGTAAAAGACCCGCCAACGGGGCGGGCTCTTGGCCGTGTCAGACGGCCATCTGCTCGTGGGGCGCACCGTGGTGGCGCAGCCATACAAAGCTCAAGGCCACGATCAGCACCATCACCGTCATGATGGCCCCCAGGGTCACCTGCCCCGTCATCGGGAAGCTGGCGGCCAGCAGGGTTACCACGCCAGCCCCCAGATTCTGCATGCCCCCGAGCACGGCTCCCGCGGTGCCCGCCTGGCCCGGGAAGGGCTCGATGGCACAGGAGGTGGCGGTCGGATAGAGAATGCCGCTGCCAATGAAGTAGACCGCAGCCCCGCCTACGAGGGAGGCAGCGCTCACCATGCCGAGCAGCCCGGGTACCAGGATGATGAGCGACCCCAGGGCCAGGAAGGCGATGCCAAGGCGCATCAGCTTGCCCTGGCTCAGGCGAAAACTCAGTCTGGCGGAGAGCCAGGCGCCGAACAGATAACCGGGCAGCGGCAGCACGAACAGCACGCTGACGGTGCGGGCACTCAGCTTGAGCACGTCCCCCAGCAACACCCCGGCCGCCGCTTCGAACACCGCGAGGCCGGCAAAGGTGGCCATCAGACAGAGCAGGTTGCCCTGAAAGCGCGGGTTGCCGAGCACATGACGATAGGCGGCGCCCACCCGCAGCGAATGCTGGCGGGCGGATGCTGGCAGCGTCTCCCCAAACCAGGCCAGCAGCGCCAGGGTGGTCAGGGCACCAAAACCGAACAGGAACCAGTAGCCGGCACGCCAGTTGAACAGCTCGGTGAGCCAGCCGCCCAGCACAGGTGCCAGCAGAGGGGAGAAGATGACCCCCATGCTCACCAGGCTGTTGGCACGGTTGAGCTCGCCGCCACTGTAACGGTCGCGCATCACGGTCCGGCTCATGGCACCCCCTGCCCCGGTGCCCAGCCCCTGGATCAGGCTGCCCGCCAGCAGGGCGGTGAAGCTCGGGATCAGCTGGATGGTGAGGGTGCCGACCAGGAAGATCATCATGCCGATGATGAGCACAGGACGACGACCGATGCGATCCGACAAGGGGCCATAAACGAACTGGGAGAGGCCGTAGGGAATGAGATAGCAGGCCATCACCGCCTGCAGCTGGCCGGAGGCCACATGGAAGTCCCCCGCCATCATGGGAATGGAGGGCACATAGAGGGTCTGGGTCATCTGACCCACGGCGACCATTAGAATGGTCAGGAAAAACAGGGGATAGAAGCTGTGCCGATACATACTGTCGTCCGAAAAAGATCAAAAAGCCGCCACCCTCCGGGCAGGGATCTGCAGGAGGTGTCTGACAAAGGTCGTTGAAGAGGAACAAGGCGGAGGACCCGCACCCGCCAGCAGCAGGACGCTCTCTGGCTTACGACAATATTAGTGATTCATATCACAAAAAACGAACGAAACTTTATAATCTGCTTACCCAAGTTTTTCTAATGCGACGGGGCCCAAGGCCCCGTCACTGTCATCTCATCATGTGAGAAGGATTCATCCTGTCCCCTCTTTACCCCACTCTTCTCACCTCGGCCGACGCGCCTTCGAACATGGGGGTACCCGCCTCCCCCAGTCTCAGACAACGAGGAGCAACCTTGCCGGCCAGCCCCTCGTCATGGGTCACCAGCAGCAGGGCGCAGCCTATCTCTCCCAGTTCCTCAAGCAGACAGGCGATGGTCTGTTGCTGGCTCAGGGGATCGAGCCGGGACGTGGGCTCATCGGCGAACAGCAACACGGGGCGCAGCAACAGGGCCCGGATAAGCGACAGCCGCTGCAGCTCCCCCCCCGAGACCTGGTTTGGCAGGCGCGTCAGCAGCCGTTCATCCAACCCCAACCGGGCCAGATAGTCGACAAGCCGATGGCGAGGCAGCCTGTGCAGACGCAGCACATCATCGAACTGGGTGGCGAGGCGCACCCGGCTGGCAAAGGCCTGCACCGGATCCTGATAGAGCTTCTGCCAGCGGCAGGGGGCTACCTCTTCCCGGCGCAGCACCTCTCCTTGCAGGGGGCGTTGCAGACCTAGCAGCACGTTGCCGAGGGTGCTCTTGCCCGCGCCGCTCGGCGCCATGATGGCCATTCGCTCCCCCTGCGCCAGGGCAAGGTCGAGCCCCGTGAACAGGGGTTGATCCCCATATCCCATGGCAAGCCCCTTCCCGCGGATGAGCCAGTCACCGGTAGGAGGGACGACCGCCTCGGGCCAGGCGGAGGGCTCCGCCGCCAGCAGGGCCCGGGTATAGGCATGGGATGGCGTGTGCAGCACACGCTCGGCGGGCCCCTGCTCCACGATCTCTCCTCCCTTGACCACCAGCACCCAGCCCCCCAATGCGCGAGCCAGGGAGAGATCATGGGTGATGGTCAGCAGATGGCGTCCACGGGCCAGGTAGCCCAGCAACGAGGCACCCAGCCTGACTGCGGCCCGGCTGTCGAGCCCCTTGGTGGGCTCGTCGGCCACCAGCAGACGGGCCTCCCCCAGGGTGGCGGCGGCAAAGGCCGCACGCTGGGCCATGCCTCCCGAGAGCTGGTGTACAAAGGCGCCCTCCCGCCCGGCCAGTCCAAGCCGCTCGAGGGCGGCGCGGGCCCGCGATCGGGCCTCCTTGCCGCCTGGCAGCCACCCCTCCTCCACCTGGGCAAGCAACCCCATGGTGGGATCCAGCGCCAGCACCGGCTCCTGGGGCAGCATCGCCAGCTCCCGCCCCCAGAGAGTACGCAGGCGAGGCGTGTCGGCCAGGTTGTGATGGCGGCCACCCGACACCATCTCGCCCCGGCCTGCCAGGGGGGCTGGCAACGTCCCCATCAGGGCATGAGCCAACAGGGATTTGCCCGAGCCGCTCTCCCCGATCAGGGTCAGGGCGGTGCCGGGATGAATGGTGAAATCCAGCGCCTGCAACAGGGTTTTCTGGCCATCATCGACCTGCAACCCCTTGATATGAATGGCCGTCATGAGGTGGCTCCTTGTGAAGATGGCATGTCAAGGCCGCGCGTCTGATGAAGCAGCACCAGAGCCAGCAACATCAGCCCCATGACAAGAATGGGGGCCAGTAACAGACGGGGAGCCTCCTGATAGTGGGGCAGCGCCTCCGTCATCATCAGCCCCAGCTCGGGCGTGGGCGGCTGAATGCCCACTCCGACAAAGCCCAGGGTAGAGAGGGTTAGAATGGCCCCCGCTAGGCCGAAGGCCATCATGGTGAGCAACTGGGGGGCGAGCTCGGGCCAGAGATGGCGCCGCACTACATGGGCATGGCCGAATCCCAGCAGACGGGACGCCTCCACCTGGGGCGAGGCGAGCAGCCCCCGGCTGCGGGCACGCACCACCCGGTAATACTCCACCCACTGGGCCATGGCCAACCCGAGATAGAGGATGGCAAAGCCACCCTGGGCCATGGCGGAGAAGAGCAGCACCAGCAACAGGCCTGGCAGGGCCAGCACGCCGTCGGCCAGGCTGCGCAGCAGACCGTCGACCCAGCCGCCGCGCCAGGCCGAGAGCCAGCCCAGCAATGACCCCAACAGCGCCGCCGTGATGACGCACAGCAGTCCCAGCAGCAGGGAGAGCCGGGTCGCCGCCGCGAGGCGCGCCATCAGGCTGCGCCCCATCTGATCCCGCCCGAGGGGCTCCTGCCAGGAGGGATCAGCCAGAAACTGTGCCAGATCCTGAGCCGCCGGATCGGGCCAGAGCACGGGGCCCAGCAGGGCAAACAGCACCACCAGCAGGAGCAGGCCCAGCCCCGTTTTGACAGACAACGACATGATCAGGACTCCTTGGGACCACGGGGGTCAATGGCAAGACAAAGCAGATCGGTAAGGGTATTGAGCAGCACGAAGAGCACCGCCAGCACCAGCACGGTCCCCTGAACCATGGGGATGTCGCGCCAGAAGATGGCGTGCACCAGCGCATGGCCGATCCCGGGCCAGGCAAACAGGCTCTCGACCACCACGACCCCCTCGATGAGCAGCACCAGCTGCACGCTGGTGTAGGCGATGATGCTGACCCCGGTGTTGCGCAGACCGTGGCGCCAGAAAACCCGGGCCGGCGAAAGCCCCTTGGTGAGGGCAAATCGGTAATAACCGGACTGCACCACGGTGAGCACGCTTTCACGCACCACCCGGGAGAGCACGCCGGAGAGCCCCAATCCCAGGGTCAGGGCGGGCAGCAGCAGGTTGCTCCCCTCCCCGTGCCCTGCCGCACTGACCCAGCCCAGCTCCACCGAGAGCATCACCATGAGCACCAGGCCGAGCAAGAAGGGGGGCAACGCACGCATCAGCACGCTCCAGCCCAGGGTCAGGCGATCACACCATCCCCCCGGGCGCAGCGCACTCAGGCTGCCAAGCGGCAGCGCCACCACCAGCGCCAGCACCACGGAGGCGCTCGCGAGCGTCAGGGTGGCGCCCAGGTGATGACCCACGTCGGTGGCGACCGGTGCGCCCGTCACCAGGGAGCTGCCGAGATCCCCTTGCAGCAAGGCCCACAGCCAGTCGCCAAAACGGGCAAGGGCCGAGCCGGCCAGCCCCAGCTCGCTGCGCACCGCGTTGGCCGCCTCGGCGGTGACATAGTCATAGCCATAACGACCCGCCGCGATGCGAAAGGCGATGTCTCCGGGCAGGGACTGCACCATCAGAAAACAGAGTCCGGCCACCAGCAGGGCAACCACCAGCGCCTGCACCAGACGCTGACCCAGTATCCCCATGACGCGAGACAAGGGTGTCGCTGTCATCGTGCGCTCCATGTCAACTTGTCCAGGCCATAGCTGCGCTCCTGGGGATCGAGTTCAAACCCCTCCAGCCCCCGACTGACCGCCGCGCTCTGGCGGTACCAGGCGATGGGCAGGAGCGGCAACTCCTGTTGCAGTGTCGTGGCTATCTCCCGGCGAGCCGCAGCGGCGTCTGTGGGCGACAAGGCTTGCGTGGCAAGGCGGGTCAGTGTTTGCGTCACGGCCGGGGAGTGCCAGTTCATCACCCCCCAGTCCGCACCGGCAGGGGCCAAGTCCCCCAGCAACGTGACCAGGGGATCCGGTACCAGGGCATAATTGCGGGCGTAGAGACCAAGCTGGAGCGAGCCGTCCTGATGGCCCGCCGGGATCTCGCTCGAGTTGCCCACCGCCACCTTGAGATCCACCCCCACCGCCTTCCACTGTGCCTGCAGTGCCGTGGCGAGGAGCGGCAGCTCCGGACGGTCAGGGAAGGTACGCAGGGTCAGGGCGAAGCGCTCTTCCCCCTTGCGCAGCACACCGTCCTCCCCCGGCTGCCAGCCTGCCGCCGCGAAGGCCGCCCGGGCCGCCTTGACGTCATAGGCAAGCGGCGTCAACCCGAGCTGGTGCCACTCCCCCAGAGTGGGAGGAAAGAGCTGGGTTGCCGCCATCTCGGGATCCCGCAGCAAGGCGGCTGCCATACCACGACGATCGATGGCGAGACTCAGGGCACGGCGCACCACCGGATCGCTCAGACGAGGATCGGCGCCATTGAGCTTGAGCTGGATGGTCCGAGGCAGGGTGACCGAGGCGATGGAGACCCGTGACGCCTGCTGCAAGCGGCGGATGCTGACCGGATCCAGCCCCCAGGCGATGTCGGCCTGACCGCTCTCGGCCATCAGGGTGCGGCTCTCTGCACGCCCCACCGTCAGGTAGCTGACCTCCTCGATTGCGGGCCTGGCCCCCTGCCAGCCGTCGAAACGCACAGTCTCTATCCGCTGGGGTTGTTGCAGGCGGGTGATGCGGTAGGGGCCAGAGCCTATCACCTGGGTTACCTCCCCCTTGGCATCGTAGGCGGCCTTCGCCAGGATCTGGGTGCTGGGGTGGGCCAGCACGGCCGGCAGGGAGGCGAAGGGTTCGCTCAGGGTGACCTTCAAGACGCCATCTCCAGCCTCGATGGACGCAATGGGAGCGCTGGTCATCACGCCGGGCTTGCGCCAGGCCTGTTGCAGGGCAAAAGCGGCCTGCTCGGCGCTCACCTCGCTGCCATCGTGAAAACGGGCCCCGGGGCGCAACGTGAATCGCCATTGCAGACCGTCATCGCTACGCGACCACTCACTGGCAAGCCCGGGTTGCAGATTGCCTTTCCCATCGACATCTACCAGGGTCTCCGCCACCTGCATGCGAGTAAAGAAGACCCCGTTGCTGGCGGGGTCGACACTGTGGATCTCCCAAGGCCCCACCATGGCAAGCGGTTTGCCGTCGGCTGCAGTCGTTCCTGCCATCAGAGCCAGGGCGAACCACCCGGCTGCGGTGCATTTTTTTGTCATCCTTTCCATCCAAGCTTCATGTTCATCAACCAAAGAGATGGCGTTATAACATAACAATTAATCAGGAAGAATGACTTTTGATTTTTGATAAATGGCTTATTTGAAAGACAAAAAGCGACTGCGATGCAGATCGTCAAACAACGGGGAGTCAAAGGGGAATAAAAAAGATGGCCCGTCAGGGCCATCATGATGGCGTCAGCGAGTCACCATCTGCTGCGCCCGCTTGACCTGATCCTCGGGGCTCTCATTGCGCGGTGGAATGGTGATGCCCTTCTGGCAGGCGGGCCTGGCTTCCATGCGTGCCATCCAGGCCTGCAAATGCACCAACCCATCAATGGAGATACCACTCCAGTCGTGGATGCGCACCCAGGGCCAGGTAGCGATATCGGCGATGCTGTACTCGTCCGCAAGATACTCATGGTGTGCCAGATGACCGTCGAGCACCTCGAACAGGCGTCGCCCCTCCTTCTGGTAACGCTCGATGGCGGCCGGGATCTTCTCGGGGAAATAGCGATAGAAGACGTTGGCCTGCCCCATCATGGGACCGACGCCCCCCATCTGGAACATCAGCCACTGGATGGCCTGGGAGCGACGCTTGGGATCCTGCGGCAGCAACTTGCCGGTTTTTTCCGCCAGATAGATAAGGATAGCGCCGGACTCGAACACCGCGAAGTCACCATTGTCCCGATCGACGATGGCCGGGATGCGGCCATTGGGGTTGATGGCCAGGAACTCGGGCTTCTTCTGCTCCATGGTCGCGAAATCAAGGGGAATGACCTTGTAGGGCAGCCCCAGCTCTTCGAGGGCGATCGACACCTTGAACCCGTTGGGCGTGGCGGCAGTATACAACTCTATCATCTTGGACTCCTTGAACGTTCAGAGGAAAGGATCAGGCCTGGGCGCTGGACCGGGCACTCACCCGGTCATGCCAGTCCTGCAAACGGGGCTGTTCGGGGGTGATACGCAGGCCAACCACCTTGCCAAAATCAATGGTACAGAGGGCAAGAATGTCGGCGATGGTGAAGCGCTCCCCCGCAATATAGGGCACCTCGGCAAGACGGGCATCAAGCTTGTCAAACCAGATCTGAGCCTGTTGCTTGCACTCCTCCCCCCATTCGGGGAAGACCCGCTCCCGGTCTTTGTAAAAACCGGTGATATGACGAAACGCCATACCGGTCGGCAGCCAGAGGTTGAACTCGATGAAGCGACTCCACATCTCTATGGTGGCGCGCTCCAGCGCGGTACTGCCAAACAGGTTCGGCTCGGGGTGGAGCTCTTCAAAATAGCGGCAGATGGCCAGGGTTTCACTCAGACAGGTTCCGTCATCGAGTTCCAGCACAGGAATGCGCCCGGCCGGGTTCTTGGTCAAAAAGGCGGGCGCCAGGTTTTCCCCCGCCCCCAGGTCGATCTGTTGATAGTCCATCTCGATCCCCTTCTCCGCCAGAAACATTCTGACCCGACGGGCATTGGGGGCTCGTCTCAGCTCATAAACCTTCATGTCACCTCCGTCGACGAACACACAGTGAGCCGCTGCACAGGCCATAGCAAAGCGGCACAATATCGGTCAGTTATGACAAATATTGTGCCCCTTGAACAGCCCGCATCGAGGGGGAGATGATTAGCTGCTCAGTACCCCTGGTTGGCGCTGGCGCAGCAAGATAAGACGGGAAAGCAGCGGGAAATAGGATTCAAACTTGCTTTGCAGCACCAGGCTGCAGGCAGGATCCGCCAGTTCGGCCTCATCCAGCAGAATGCCGTTGGAGACAAAATAAAAATGCGGATCCCGGACATCCGGCCCCTGTGGAGCATGTTCATACTGTCGATGCACCAACAGGGGAAGCACCGGCAATCCCAGTGCACTGCCTCCTGCAGGCCAGAGCGGAACAGGCCAGGCAGCCCCCTCTTCTTCCAGCAGCAGGATCGCCGCTTCGTCCTTCGACGGTTGCCACTGCTGGGGCTGCGCCACCCGGACCTCGGTGACATAATCGCTCTCTTCGCTGGCGGCACGCAGTGCGGCCAACACACCCAGAGTCGTCGGCGACGACGGTTTCTGACTGACTAATGACAGATTCATGGCTCATATCCCTATGCTCACCACAGCCTGTTATCCGGCTGTCGCGATAAGACTAGTTGATTACAGGTCTTTATTGGAGCCGTCAGATCTGTCAGTCACCACCCTGACCGAATGAGGGCATAGCAGTTGCTATTCCCAAATATCTTGGTAAGATGTCGCGTCCTTTTATCCCCCGTTCTTTAACATCCAGTGGTGAACCTATGCATCCGATGCTGAATATCGCCGTGCGCGCTGCGCGCAACGCCGGTCAAGTAGTAGTAAAAGCCTTTTCTCAACCCGAGAACATCGAGGTTATCCAGAAAGGCAGCAATGACTTCGTGACCAACGTTGACCGTGACGCCGAAGCGGCCATCATTCACACCATCAAAAAATCTTACCCGGAACACAGCATCGTTGCTGAAGAGTCTGGCGAGATTGCCGGTACCAATCCGGACTACCAATGGATCATCGACCCACTGGATGGCACGACCAACCTGGTCAAGGGCATTCCGCACTTTGCCGTTTCCATCGCTCTGCGCGTCAAGGGCAAGACCGAACAAGCCGTTGTCTACGATCCCATCCGTGACGAGCTGTTCACTGCCACCCGTGGCAGCGGCGCCCAGCTGAACGGCTACCGCATCCGTGTCGGCAAGGCCAAAGAGCTCTCCGGCACTATCCTGGCCACCGGGTTCCCGTTCAAGCAGAAGCACCACATCGAACCCTACCTGAAGATGTTCCAGAGCATGTTCATCGAGTGTGCAGACATCCGTCGTGCTGGCTCCGCCGCGCTGGATCTCGCCTATGTGGCCGCTGGCCGCGTCGACGGTTTCTGGGAAATCGGCCTGAAACCCTGGGACACCGCCGCCGGTGAGCTGCTGGCCAAAGAAGCCGGCGCCATCGTCACCGACTTCGTCGGTGGTCACAACTACGAAAACTCCGGCAATATCGTGGTGGCCAACCCCCGCGTGCTGAAAGAGATGCTCGGCAAGATCCGTGAAAACCTGCCGGAATCCCTGGCCAAGTAATCCCGGATACCCGTGAAAAAAATGCCAGTCGGTTCGCCGACTGGCATTTTTTATTCCTGACTACAGCGAAAATCCCGCCCCTCTCGATGACTCAACGGGATCAGATAGTGCCGTTGCGTCCCATGTTGATCACCACCCGGCGGTTCTTGGCTCGGCCAGCTTCCGTTTCGTTGGAGGCCACGTGCTGTTTCTCACCGTGCCCTTCCACCGAGATCTTGCCCTCCTCGATGCCGAGATCCACAAACACCTGCTTGATGGCATCCGCTCGCTTCTCGGAGAGCTTCTGGTTTGGCCAGCGGCCGCCATAGCTGTCGCTGTAGGCGTCGATCACCACCACATCGATGCTCTTGTCTGCCTTCACATAGTCACCGATCATCGCCAGCCGCCGCTTGGAGGCCGGTGACAACTGATCGCTGTTCTTGTCATAGGAGAGCACGCTGAAGGCGATGTCGTTGAAGCTGTAGGGCAGCAAGCCACTCAGGCAGTCCATGAACGCCTGGTACTTCACCCTGAAATTGACCGACGAGAGCGATACCCGCACCGGCCTGTCCTGACGATACCAGTCGCGATACTGAAAAGTCGGCATACGCCCTCCTTCCAGCTCGTCCAGCATGGTCCAGGCGGTCTGCCCCGCCACCAGGCCGTCAAACTGCTGATAGAACTGCAACTGGCTGATCTGTCGCCCGGCCACCCCGGGACGCCAGCTGGGGGGCATGATCCCGAGGCTCACTGTCTGGGTACGCGCCTGGGGTCGCTGCCCCTTGAGCTCGAAATCCAGATTGATCTTGCGCCCGGCCCGGCTGACAAAGGCCCCGGTCCCCCAGCGGGGAATAGGATGCTCCAGCCTGCACTCCACCTGGGTATCAGAGGTCAGGCGCCAGACGGATTGATCCAGACCGGCGCCAAAATCGGTCACGCCCGCCTGCAACTGCATACTCACTGATATGCTGATCAACCCCAACACCCAAGCATTCAACGGCTTGTCCTCCACACTATCTCGAATTATCTATCGGCAGCGGCAGGACAAGCTTTAGGTCAAAACGTTCAGTGGGGGGAAGAAGGGGCCATCAGCTTGAAGCTGGCGATGCGTCCCGCCAGATCCCGGGCCAGGGCATCCAGTTCGGCACTGTGTTGTTGCAGGGTATGGGAGTGCTGGCGATGGGCCTCATACACGTCACGGATGGTCATCACGTTTTGCTGGATGTCGTCGGTCACGTAACGCTGCTCCTCGGTGGCGGTGGCCACCTGGGCCGTCATGTCGCTCACCTTGCGCACCTCGTTGACGATGTCGGTCAGCTCGCTCCCCGCCCGTTTGGCCTCCGTCACGCTAAGGCCGGCCTGTTCGGTGCCCGTGTGCATGGCAGCCACCGCCTCGTTGGCCCCCTGGCGCAAGCGGCCCAGCATCCGCTCTATGTCATCCGCCGCCTGCTGGGTACGGGAGGCAAGCGCTCTCACCTCGTCGGCCACCACTGCAAAGCCGCGCCCGGATTCACCGGCACGGGCCGCCTCGATGGCGGCATTGAGGGCCAGCAGGTTGGTTCTGTCCGAGATCTGCTTGATGAGGCTCAAGGCCTCCCCCACCGACTCGGTATCCCGATGCAGGCTGTCCACCAGGTGCCGGGTATCCACCAGCGTGCCCGCCACCTGCTGGATGGTGTGGATGGTCTGATCCACCTCCTTGTCACCCTGCTTCGCCCGGCCGATGGCCTGCTGAGTCGCCTGGGAGGTCTGGGTTGCGTTGCGGGCAATCTCCGCGACAGTCGATGCCATCTCGGTGGCGGCAGTCGCCACCAGATCCACCTGCCCGCATCCCCTGACTACGCCGGCATTCACCTCGGCAATGACCTCGGCCGAGCTGGCGGCGCTGCGTATCAGCACGTCACAGGAGTGGCGCACAGCCAGCAGCAAACTCTCCAGGTGCCCGAGGAAATGGTTCAGATCCCGCGCCAGGGCCCCCAGCTCATCCCCGGATCGCCAGTCGACCCGCACGGTCAGGTCGTTCTCCTGCACCAGGCGCTTGAAGGTCTGGTGCAGGGCCATGAAGCCCAGATGCAGATCCCGCACCACCCGCCAGCAGACGAAGGTGGTCAGGACGATGCACAGCAACACGCCAGCCGCCCCCCACCAGAAGTCACTGGCACTCCCGACCCGCATCTGTTCAACCCGCTCGAAGAGCTGTTGATAGAGGCTGTCTTCTATCTCCTTGAGCAGGCCTATCTTGTCGGTACTCAAGGCAAACCAGGCCTCCGCATCGACACCAAAACCGCCGCTTGCCGCCTTGTCCAGGGCCAGTTTCTCCATGGCGGCCACCTTGGCCACCACGGGTGAGGCGAGGCTGTCGTTCAGCAACTGACGCTGGGCTGGACTCGCCACCGCCTGGAAACGTTCGAGATAGGTGTTCTGGGCCGCCAGCAGGGAGATGAACTGCTGCAACAGCGCAGGCGTGAAGCTGTCACGGCCAAAGACGTTGCTGAGCGTCGCCCGCTCCAGCCCCGCACGCTCCTTGCTCTGCAGGAAGGCGGCGTAGGCATTGGTCTGCAGGGCGATGGTGGCATCCATGCTGTCGACGCTTATCTTGTCCACCACCGCCAGCAGGGCGGTCACGAGGCGGGTATAGAAGCCGACCTGTTCCGCCACCTCGACCCCCAGGGCGCTGACCCGCTCACGCATGGCGGTGAGTCCCGCCACTCCCTGCTGCACCTCCGTCAGAGCCAGCAAGGCAGGATCCTGATGAAAACGCTGCAACAGGCTGTCCACCACCTTGCGCTGGGCAGGCAGCGCATCGCGAAACTTGTTGCCGCCAGAGCCGAGGAAGCCGGCCGACATGCCGCGCTCCCGTTGCAGCTCATGGGCCAGCTGCGCCGCCTCCTTCACCACCGCCAGCGCGACCAGGGCGCCGCTCATCTCCTGTTCGACCCGATAACGTTCATAGACGTACCGGCCGGAGAAAAACAGCAGGGCCAACAGCGGCAGACAGACCACCAACATCATCTTGTGTGCCAATCCCAGCTTCTTCATCGTCCTCTCCCTCCATGGTTGACGTCGCCCATTATAAGCACAGGTGTTTCAAAATGGCCCTCTTGCCGTCCTATGGCGGCAGATAAGGGACAAGGGCACGCTTTTTTGCCATAATGCCGCCTCCTTTCACGCCGACCGAGATACCATGACCGACGCCGTTCACACCCTCAAGGGCCGTTTTCGCGGCTTTTACCCCGTCGTCATCGATGTTGAAACCGCCGGATTCAATGCCAAGACCGATGCCCTGCTGGAAATAGCCGCCCACACCCTCAAGATGGATGAGCAGGGCTGGCTCGTCCCTGACCAGATCTTCCATTTTCATGTCCAGCCCTTTGAGGGCGCCAATCTGGAGAAAGCGGCGCTGGAGTTCACCGGCATCGACCCCTTCAACCCGCTGCGGGGCGCGGTGGACGAGAAGGAAGCACTCACCGAGATCTTCAAGGGGGTGCGCAAGGGCATGAAGGAGCAGGATTGTGGTCGCGCCATCATAGTGGCCCACAACGCCACCTTCGACCACGGCTTCGTGATGGCCGCCGCCGAGCGGGCCGGCCTCAAGCGCAATCCGTTCCACCCCTTCGCCACCTTCGACACCGCCGCCCTCTCGGGTCTTGCCCTGGGGCAGACGGTGCTGGCCAAGGCCTGTCAGAGCGCCAATATCCCCTTTGACAACAAAGAGGCCCACTCGGCCCTCTACGACACCGAGCGCACCACAGAGCTCTTCTGCCACATAGTCAATCGCTGGAAGAGCCTGGGAGGCTGGCCTCTGGCCAACCCGGATGAAACGACGGACACCGAAGACGAGGGCTGAACACTCCCAGCCCCTGCCCAGACAGGCTGCCCATGGCAGCCTGTCTGCATGAGGGGACCTGTCTGGGCAAGGAAGAAGGGCCATTTTCCCGGTTCCCGTTCACCGCCAGCAGAAGATGCGTCCCTTGGCCGGGATCTGCCGATTTTTTTCTCGACATTTAGCCTGTTTTTCGCAAACTAGCTGGCTTTCATACGACTGACAGCAACACAATCCATAAGGAAATCAAATGAATCCTGTTGTTATCGCGGTGGCGCTGATGCTGGTGCTCAGCCTGCTGCGGATCAATGTGGTGGTCTCCCTCGCCATCGGTGCCATCGTGGGTGGCCTGCTCGGCGGACTCTCCCTCGAGCAGACCCTCAGCACCTTCACCGGCGGCCTGGGCGGCGGTGCAGAAATCGCCCTCTCCTACGCCATGCTGGGGGCTTTCGCGGTGGCCATCTCCCGCTCCGGCATCACCGATCTGCTGGCCCGCAAAGTCATCAACCAGCTCGGCAAGGATGCCAGCAGCACCCGCATTCTCTGGGTCAAGAGCCTGCTGCTCACCTCGGTGCTCGCGGTCTCCGTCTCCTCCCAGAACCTGATCCCGGTGCACATCGCCTTCATTCCCATCCTGATCCCGCCGCTGCTGCACGTCATGGCCCAGATGCAGATCGACCGCCGTCAGGTGGCCTGCGTCATCACCTTCGGCCTGACCGCTACCTACATGCTGCTGCCGGTCGGCTTTGGCGGCATCTTCCTGAACAACATCCTGGCCAAGAATCTCGTCGACAACGGCGTACCGGTGGAATTCAGCCAACTGCCCCTGGCGATGGCCATCCCGGTATTTGGCATGTTCCTCGGCCTGCTCATCGCCGTCTTCTTCAGCTACCGCAAGCCGCGTCAGTATGATCTGGAGAAGATCCTGGCCGCCGAACCCGAGACGGTCGAGCTCAATCTCAACCACATCTGGGTCGCCCTGCTGGCCATCGCCGTGGCACTCGGCCTGCAACTGATGACCAACAGCATCGTGCTGGGGGCGCTCGCAGGCTTCATCATCTTCACCTGCGGCGGCGTCATCAAATTCCGCGAGAGCCAGGATGCCTTCACCCAGGGTGTGCGCATGATGTCCCTCATCGGCTTCATCATGATCTCGGCCGCTGGCTTCGCCGCCGTCATGAAGGAGACCCACGGGGTGGAGAGTCTGGTGCAGTCCGTCTCCAGCATGATGGCAGGTCACAAGGGACTGGCGGCCTTCCTGATGCTGCTGGTGGGCCTGCTCATCACCATGGGGATCGGCTCCTCCTTCTCCACCGTGCCCATCATCGCCACCATCTATGTGCCCCTGTGCATCCACCTCGGCTTCTCGCCCATGGCGACCATCGCCCTGGTGGGCACCGCGGGCGCGCTGGGGGACGCGGGTTCCCCCGCCTCCGACTCGACGCTCGGCCCCACATCGGGCCTCAATGCCGACGGTCAGCACGACCACATCTGGGACAGCGTGGTGCCAACCTTCATCCACTACAACATCCCCCTGGTGATCTTCGGCTGGATTGCCGCCATGGTGCTCTAAGACCATCCCGAGCAGACAGACAAAAGGCGACCCCGAGGTCGCCTTTCTTGTCTTGCACATGCCTCAGATGGCCGGTTGCAGTCCCCGCCTGCCGGCCAGGGCGCAGAGACAGGCCACCAGGGCCAACCCCATGCCGGCTGCTCCCACCCCGATCCAGTGTCCCTGTTGCCAGACCAGCATCCCCAGGCTGGAGCCGAGGGTTCCCCCCAGGAACATGCCGGTCATGAAGAGGGTATTGATGCGCCCCCTGGCATCAGGTCTCAGACCATAGATGCGCTGCTGATGGGCGATGAGTGCGCTCTGCACTCCGAGATCCAGCAAGATGACCCCGCACGCCAGCCCGACCAGAGAGAGCCACAGCTCGAAGCAGATCCAGGCAAGCACCACCAGCACGGCACCGGCCAATACCACTGGTCTGGCCCCCAACCGATCCGCCATCCGGCCTGCCAGAGGAGCCGCCACCACCCCAGCCACCCCGATGACGCCGAACAGACCCGCCATGTCGGCCCCCAACCCATAGGCAGGTTCGGCCAGGTAGAACGCCAGCACGGTCCAGAAGGCGCTGAAGGAGGCAAACAGCAAGGCCTGGGTCAGGGTCGCGCGGCGTAGGGCGGGCTCCTCGCGCCACAGACCGACCAGAGAATGAAGCAGACGGCCATAACCGAGGGGAGAGCGCGGCAATCCGGACGGTATCATCCTGGCCATCAGCAGGGCCCCCGACAGGGCCAGGGGAATGGCCAGCCAGAACATGGCGCGCCAACTGCCATAGGCGGTGACCAGGCCGGCGACGGTGCGGCTGAGCAGTATCCCGGCCAGCAGGCCGCTCATCACGCTGCCGACCACGGCACCACGGCGGGTGGGATCTGCCAGGGTCGCCGCCACCGGAACTATCTGCTGGGCCGCCGTGGCCCCGATGCCGAGCAGGACTGAGGCTAGCATCAAGGTGGTGGCACTCGCGGCCGTGGCCGCCAGCAGGGAAGCCAGCGCGATCAGTGCAAACTGCCCCGGAATGAGCCAGCGGCGCTCGACTACATCGCCAAGCGGCACCAGCAAAAGCAGACCCATGGCATAACCGAGCTGGGTCAGCATGGCGATCAATGGCATGCCCGAGTGCCCGGGAAAGTCCTGCGCCATCACCGCCAGCATGGGCTGGTTGTAGTAGATGTTGGCAACTGCCAGGCCGCATGACAGGGCCATGGCGAAGAGCAGGGAGGGGCCGGGGGTTGCGGCCCCTCCGGCAGAAGGCGATGTACTCATGATCTTCTCCTCGTGTTAGAAGGGCTCCCGCCAGGATACGGGCCCCATGCGCACAGCCTACCCGGGGAGCGTTGCCACCAGTAGAGCGGTGGGGACCATAACAGTTATTCCGCTGGCGTATGCCCCACGCCGGGCAGGCCGGTCACGAATGCCAGAAAGGCGCTCGCCTTGGCACCAGGCTGGCGACCTGCCGGGAGCAGGGTCCAGAGCTCCTGCATGGGCAGTTGCCACTCGGGCAGCACCGCCACCACCTCGCCGCGGGCAAGCTCGGGAGCAAACATCCACTCCGAGGCGATACCGAGCCCCAGTCCTGCCAGCACGGCTGCGCGCATGCCTTCGGCCGCCGAGACCGTCAGCCTGCCTTCTCCGGAAACCACTTTCTCTTCGACGCCGCGGCGAAATCGCCACTGCTGCCCCACTCCGGGCCGTGGACTGTAAAGCACCAGATCATGCTGTTGCAGAGCCTGAGGGGTCTCAGGCTCTCCTTTGGCGGCCAGATAGGCCGGCGTCGCCAACACCCGCATATCGCTTCGGGCGAGACAGCGGGCGACCAGCGACGAGTCGGCCTGTTTGCCGATCCGCAGAGCCACCTCGATGCCCGCCGAAATGAGATCCACATTGCCGTCATCCAGCAGGATCTCCAGATCCAGTCCCGGGTGAGCCGCCAGAAAACCGGCAAGATGGGGAATGATATGCAGGCGGGCGAAGGTGACGGGAGCGCTCACCCGCAGGCGTCCACTCAGCCCGGCCCGGCATTGCTGCACCATGGCATCAGCCTCGTTGACCTGGGCCAGGATCTCTCTCGCCCGCAGATAGTAGGCCTCTCCGGCCTCCGTGGGCGCCAGCCCCCGGGTCGAACGCAGCAACAGGCGGCTGCCAAGGTGCGCCTCAAGCTGGGCAATCAATCTGGAAACCGTGGGTTGCCCCATCCCCAGTCGGCGGGCCACCGCCGAAAACGAGCCGGTCTCCACCGCCAGCACGAACACCTCCATCACCCCCAAGCGATCCATTTATGGCTCCTCTGCCCTATGGCACTGTTCGTGGCACAAGGTAGCACCGGGCCTGCCCTCTCGCACCCTCGTTCTGGCAGGAGGCACAAGAAAACCGCGTAATGGGAGGTCCTGCCATGGGAGAAAGGTGTCGGGATGAAATATCAACCAGGAACAATCGAACAGAGGGACTCGAAGACAAGGCTACAGGGGCTCGATTGCCCCAAGGCTAGCCCAGTGCCACTTCCTGAATGGCGGCGCTGTGGGCGAAATAGCGGTGACAGAACTGCATGAACTCCGGCAGCGGCAAGGGACGCGAGTAGAAATAACCCTGGATCTCATCCACCCCTATGGTGAGCACCGCCTTGAGCTCATCGCTGTTTTCCACCCCTTCCGCCACGACGCGCACCCCCAACTGATGAGAGAGGGTGGTGATGGTTTCGACGAAGAGCGCCTGCCGGGTGTCACTGTCGATCGCGGTGATAAAGGATCTGTCGATCTTGAGCTTGTCGAAATAGAGTTCACGCAGGTAAGAGAACGAGGACCAGCCGGTTCCGAAGTCATCGAGGGCCACCCGCACCCCAATCTGGCGCAGGGAGTGAATGATCTGCTTGCTCAGGGCGATGTCATCAAGAGCAATGGTTTCGGTCAGCTCCACTATCAACTGGTGCAATCCCAACGGACCATCACCCATCTTCTCTTCAATCTCCCTGGCCAACCCCATGTTGAACATGGAGTTGGAGAGGTTGATGGAGATCTCGAGCGGTTCTAGTACCTCCTTCGGGAAGCCGGACAGGTCGATCTGCATGCGCCGGATGATCCAGCCCCCGAGCGCCTCGCCCAACCCGTTCTCTTCTGCCAGCGAGATGATGTCGAGGGGGGCAATAAAGCCATATTCCGGATGATGCCAGCGTATCAGCGCCTCCGCCCCCAGCCTCACCACACTCTGGCCGCGCACGATGGGCTGATAGTAAAGGGCCAGTTGCGGGCATTGCGGGCAGTGGATAAGCTCCCGCAGCTCGGTCGACAGCCGGCGTTTGCGCTGATAGTGCTGATACATGCTGCTGGAGAAGAGCACATTGCGATTCAGCCGCTTGCGCTTGGCGCTGTCGAGGGCGATATCGGCAAACAGCAGCATCTCTTCCGGTGAATGATCCGGTTTCACGTACTGGCTGGTGCCCATGAAGACCCGGACCCGGTGCGCCGGATCGGCGGCAAACACCAGATCCGCCAGCTCGCTGCGCAGTTGCTCCAGAAACGGGAAGCGCAGATAGGTGGGCATGGTGCCGGTGATGATGAGGGTGAACTCGTCACTGCCGGTACGGGCAACGAAGATCCCCTGGCCAGAGGCGGCCTTGATCCGCGCCGCAAGCCGTTTGAGCAAGGCGTCCCCCACTTCGTAACCCAGACTGTCATTGACCTCCCTGAAATGCCCCAGATCCATGAGGCAGACGGTGATGCTGCTGCGCCGACCGGGATGGCTGGTCCACTGCTGGAGGTGCTTGATGAGCGCCGCCCGGTTGGGGAGACGGGTGAGAGGGTCGTTCCACGCCAGAAAATGCTGGCGACGCACTTCGCGAAACAGCACCATCAACATCACCATGGTCGCCAGCATCAGAAATCCCAGGATGAAGAAGTTCTGGGTTTTCGACTCGTTGAGCAGCTCGCGCTGGGCGATGGCAGAGGGCCCGGTGAAGTTTTTCACCATCACGTCCCGCACCCCGCGCATCTCGTCATCGAGCGCGGCCGTGAACATCTTGAGTGCAGGGGAATTCGGCTCCCCTTGCACCACATCCTGCTCATAGCGTTCGAAGAGAGCGAGGATCTTGCCGACCGCCTTGTCCGCACCGAATCGGGCCCTGACCGACTTTGCCTCCTCCCCGTGCAGGAAGACATCGAGCCGGTTCCAGGCAATGTCAAAGCGCTTGTTCATCTCCTCCCGGCTGGCGGCACCGGCACGATAGAGCTGCAAGCCCTCCTCGAAGGCGTGGATCTCCAGCTCGAGCTGGGCCAGTGCCCAGGCGGAGAGCTGGGTGTAGCGCGTCACCGCATTGAACGCGCGGTCATAGTTCCAGACCGACCAGAGGGTCACCCCCAAAAAGGTGGTCACCATCAGGATCAGGCTCAAGAACTTGCCGCGCAGCATCTTATTTGCTCTCCAGCGCCGTCAGCTGCCACACCATCCGGCTGTGATAGAGCTCCTTGTTGAGTTCGGGATGGTCGGTGAGGGGATAAATGACCCAGAGCGGCCCCTTGTTGCGCAGGGTCAGAGCCTTGCCATCCTGTTTCTCGGCCACCAGCACCGGGTACTTCTCCCCGTCTTCCAGCGGCAGTGCGGCCCAGTATTCATTGACCGCGAGGGCCTTGACCTCCTGGCTCTTGAGACCGTAGATCCTGACCAGGTCCCGCAGCAACACCCCGTGATAGAGGTGCTCCCCCTCGGTCCAGGGCGTCCCCGTCTTAACCTCCGTCTGCGGCAAGGCCTCAAACTCGGCACGGGTCAGCACCACCTCCCCCTTGCCATTGCAGCACCCCGCCCCCGCAATTCTGAAGAAGGGCTCCTCCGCCAACACCATACCCGACACGAGCCATCCAGATATCAGCAACACCTTGCCAAGCCACTTGCCCATCACGCACCTCCCTGTCATACGGTTTATTTATTCATCTCACTCTGCTGACTCATATGCAAACAACAGAATGCACCTTCAGACCAAAGTCGCAGTCGTTTGCAACCAGCAACTATCTCTGCGCCTTCCAAAAGTACCCAATCGCTTCCCAAAGAATGACACCAGGCGCCACCCCCAGGCAAATGGATTGCACCATTTTTCTTTTCACTGGCTCCTCATAAAGCCAGGTGCCCACCATGGCCGGAAAAAGGTGACAATCTTCGCTACGCATCTGAAAAACAGACACAAAAAAGGCCGCTCCATGGAGCGGCCTTCTCATCAGTGCAGTCAGGGTTTAGCTGTCGCGGCGCTTGTTGCCACCGAATTTGCGACCCTTGTCGAAACCGCCTTCACGGCGATCCTTGTTGAAGGGACGGTCACCCTGGGGACGGCGATCCTTGTTGAAAGGACGGTCGCCACGGAACGGACGATCACCACGGGGCGGACGGGGAGCAGTGTTGCCACCGGCCGGCACTTCGGTGTAACGGGTGATCTGCAGCGGACGCTGGCAGACACGGGCCTTCTTGATCACTTCCAGCACCTCGGCGCTCATGCCCTTGGGCAGATCGACGGTGGAGAAGTCATCGGCGATGTCGATGTTGCCGATGAAGCGGCTCTCGATGTTCGCTTCGTTGGCGATGGCACCCACGATCTGGCCCGGCTTGACGCCGTGATGGGCGCCCACGTCGACACGGTAACGCTCCATCTCCACGTCCGGGTTGTCTTTCAGCGGACGCGGTTCGAGGGACGGCATGCGACGGGCCGGACGATCGCCACGGTCACCGAAGTCACGACCGCCACGGTCGTTGAACTCACGACGCTCGAAGCCACCGCGATCGTTGCCAGCGTTGAACACCGGATCCGGAATGGAGTCATCCAGCAGCAGCGGTTGATCGCCCTGTACCAGCTTGGCCAGTGCGGCAGCCAGCTCCAGCGGATCGGCAGAATCTTCTTCGATCAGCTCGTTCACCAGGTTGTGGTAGATCTCGAGCTCTTCACCCATCATGGTTTCGCGGATGCGCTCCTTGAACTTGGCCAGACGGTGCTGGTTGATGTCCTCGGTGCTCGGCATCTTCATCGGCTCGATGGCTTGACGAGTTGCGTGCTCGATGGCACGCAGCATGCGACGCTCGCGCGGCGCCACGAACAGGATGGCTTCACCCTTGCGACCGGCACGGCCGGTACGGCCGATACGGTGAACGTAGGATTCGGTGTCGTAGGGAATGTCGTAGTTCACTACGTGGGTGATGCGCTCAACGTCCAGACCGCGGGCGACCACGTCGGTGGCGATCAGGATGTCCAGCTGGCCCTGACGCAGCTTGTCAACGGTACGCTCACGCAGCTTCTGCGGGATGTCACCGTGCAGCGCTTCACAGGCGTGACCACGGGCAGCCAGCTTGCCTGCCAGCTCTTCGGCGGCGTTCTTGGTACGCACGAACACCAGCAGGGCTTCGTAGGATTCCACTTCCAGCAGACGGGTCATGGCGTCCAGCTTGTGCAGACCGGTCACCTGCCAGTAACGCTGGCGAATGGTGGTGGCGGTCGCGGTCTTGGAGGCGATCTTGATCTCTTTGGGCTGCTTCAGGTGCTTCTGGGCAACACGACGGATCTGCTCCGGCATGGTGGCAGAGAACAGGGCAACCTGACGACCGGCCGGGCACTGATCCATGATCCAGTCCACGTCGTCGATGAAGCCCATGCGCAGCATTTCGTCCGCTTCATCCAGCACCAGGGCTTTCAGACCGGAGAGGTCCAGGTTCTTGCGACGGATCAGGTCCATCACGCGGCCCGGGGTACCCACGACTACCTGGGCACCGCGACGCAGGGCGCGGGTCTGGGTTTCGTAGGAAGCGCCGCCGTAGATGGGCAGCACGTGGAAATCGGGCATGTGGTGGGCATAGCGTTGGCACGCCTCTGCCACCTGCAGGGCCAGCTCGCGGGTCGGGGCCAGCACCAGGATCTGAGTGTTGCGGTTACCAGCTTCCAGACGAGACAACAGAGGCAAGGCAAAAGCAGCGGTCTTCCCTGTACCGGTTTGTGCCTGCCCCAGCAGATCGTGTCCCGCCATCAGGTGGGGAATTGCTGCGGCCTGGATGGGAGACGGGCGCTCATAGCCCACGTCCTGCAGCGCTTTCAATACGGGCGCGGCCAGTCCAAGCTCACTAAAAAGGGGCAGTTGTTCGGTATCAGACATAGATTCTTCCAGATTAAGGCAGGCGGCTAACACCGCGGAATAGCAAAAAGGCGGCGATTATAGCGCCACTTTGTTCTGCTGTCTTGAAAAATGTGATAGGTGTCTCAAGACGTTGGCAATTATAGAGGGATCTCGCGACTATGGCTTGCTTATTTTTCACTCATGATGCGTTATTGCCGATCGCGCTTCGCCAGAGTCCTTGTCCCGCTTGTGCTTGAGCACCGCCATGGTCAATCGGCTGGTGCACAATAAACGACCACGTTCATCGTGAATCTCGATCTGCCACACCTGAGTCGTCGCCCCCAGATGCAGCGGCGCGCAGCGCCCCGTCACCACCCCTTCCCGCTTGGCCCGTAGGTGATTGGCATTGACCTCCAGCCCCACGCAATAACTCTCCTCCCCCACCGCCATGTTGGCCGCAAGCGATCCCAGCGTTTCCGCCAGCACCACGGAGGCGCCGCCGTGCAGCATGCCGAGTGGTTGATGGGTGCGGTGATCCACCGGCATGGTGGCCTCCAGCCAGTCGGGGCCAAAGGCGCTGTAGACGATGTCGAGGTGGGCCATCAGGGTGTTGCGGGAGCTGGCGTTGAGCCCCTCCAGGCTCATGGGTTTGCGCCAGATGGGGCTGCTTTCTTGACTCATGGTGAGCGGACTCCTTGCGTGATCAACGGGTTATCGCTGCGCTGTAGCGGCAAACCAGCAGTGTCGGCGAAAAGGGCACAAAAAAAAAGAAGCCCACGCCGGGGCATCTTGCATCGAGGTTGACCCTCACCAGGGATAGGTCACCCCTGGCCACTCAGCCCAGGGGCCGTCCCGCCCCGGCAGACGCGGCTCGGACCAGCGCCATACCTTGCCGAGCCAGGCGCGCAGTTCGGCTTCGAGTTCGCTGTCAGTGAGCGGCGCCTCGGCCACCTTCCAGAAGAAGAGCTCCACCTGCACCTCCGGCAGTACCGACGGATAGAGGTAGACACCGCCCCAGAAGCGGGGCTCCCTGTCCGGGCTCCAGAGGCCATAGGCAAAGGAGCGCTTGGCCAGAAACTCGGAGTGCTGCCACTCCAAGTCGGCCTCGTGCTGACTCAGGCTGAAATGGGCGGAGGGCCACACATCATCCGGGCGAAACAGCTGATGGAGCTGATCCCGCTCACGCAGGATGGCGACAAACTCCACCACGGCCTGGGACGGCGTGGTGGGGAGCAACAGAAAATGCGGGTGCCGATAGGCCTTTGGCACCCGGAATCCCTTGGGAAAGTGGAGCATCAGAGCATTTCCAGCAGGGCCTGCAGCGGATGCTTGAGCTTCTCCCCCTCCATCCGCTTGACCTGGCTGCGGCACGAATATCCGGTGGCCAGGCAGCGAGCCTTGGGCAGGCGTTCAAGAGGCTCGGCCCAACTCAGACCGTAGATCCCCTTGGAGTTCTCCACCTGTTTGGCGTCGTGACCATAGGTGCCCGCCATGCCGCAGCAACCCACCGACACCGGCTGCAAACGTGCACCGAAGCGACCAAACAGGGTGCTCCAGTCACCGTGGGTGGTGGGCTTGGCGGTCTTCTCGGTGCAGTGGGCAAACAGATACCAGGGGTCGGCGGCAGCCTCTTCCCGCAGCGGCAGCGCCTCGGCAGGCAGGGAGAGCAGCCACTCCTGGGGCAGCAGCACCTGGAAATCACCGCGGGCGGGGCCGAGCGCCTTCACGTACTCGTCCCGGTAGCAGAGCACCAGAGAGGGGTCCACCCCCACCATGGGGATGCCGAGGGCCGCCACCTTGTTGAGGAACTGGGCGCTGCTGGCAGCAGTGCGGGCGAAGGCGCGCAGGAATCCCTTCACGTGCTGAGGCTTGCCGTTGGGTTTGAACGGCAGCAGGTAGGGCTGATAGCCCAGCTTGCTGGCCAGCTTCACCAGGTCACGCACCACGGGGGCGTCGTAGTAGCTGGTGAAGGGATCCTGCACGATGAGCACCACTTTTTGGCGCTGCTCGGGGTTCATGGCCTCGAGGCCCGGCAGATCGAAATAGCGGGCGCGGTGATCCCGCAGCTCCTCGGCCAGGGTCGGCACGGAGAGCAGCGGCACATCCACCATGCCGATGCTCTTCTCGGTCGCCTTCTGGGCCCACTCTTTTTCGAGGAAGAAGTTGACCAGCTTGGGGGCCTTGGCCAGCAGGGGCGCATAGCTTTCTACCGTGCCCACGAAGTAATCCTTGGGGCCGCGCAGATATCGGCTGTGATAGAGCTGCATGAAGCGGGCGCGGAAGGTGGGCACATCCACCTTGATGGGGCACTGGCTGGTGCATGCCTTGCACGCAAGGCACCCCTCCATCGCCTCCATCACCTCGTGGGAGAAGTCATACTCGCCCCGGGCGCGGGCCACCGTATTGCGGAACTTGTCGACGATCTGCTTGAAGCGCAGACCCCCGCTTTGCAGCGCCACCTCTTCGGCAAGGGGATCGAAGCCCTGCTCCGACAACTGGCGCAGCCATTCACGCATCAGGCCAGCCCGCCCCTTGGGGGAGTGACGGCGGTCGCGGCTGATCTTGACCGAGGGGCACATGGGGGAGTCGGTCTCGAAGGTGAAACACAGACCGTTGCCGTTGCAATCCAGCGCCCGTGTATAGCTCTCGCGCACGGCAATCGGGATCTGGCGGTCGAACTTGCCGCGCTTGGGCCCGTCCACCGAGACAAGCGAAGCGCCGCTGCCATAAGGCATGCAGATCTTGCCCGGGTTGATGCGGTTGGCCGGATCGAACACCCCCTTGACCCGTTGCAGCTCTTCCCACAGCTCGCCGAAGAAGGCGGGGCTGTATTCGGAGCGAAAGCCCTTGCCGTGCTCCCCCCACATCAGGCCGCCGTATTTGGCAGTGAGCGCCACCACCTGATCGGAGATACGCCGCAGCAGCACCTCCTGCTCGGGATCGCACAAGTCCAGCGCCGGGCGCACGTGCAGCACCCCGGCATCGACATGGCCGAACATGCCGTAGTCAAGGCCGTGAGCGTCCAGCAGGGCGCGAAACTCCATGATGAAGTCCGCCAGGGATTCCGGCGGCACGGCGGTGTCTTCGGTGAAGGCCACCGGCTTCTTGCGCCCCTCGGCGTTGCCGAGCAGCCCCACCGACTTCTTGCGCATGCCATAGATGGTCTCGATGCTCGGCAGGTGGTCGCACACCTGATAGCCAATGACCCCCGCCTCCCCCCTGGCCAGCAGGGCGTCGATGCGCCGGCACAGCTCCTCCACCTTGGCCTTGTGCGCATCCTCGTCGGTGTCAGCAAACTCGACGATGTTGAGCCCCTGCAGATCCTTGCCCGGCACATCCTGGATGAGATCCTTCACCGAGTGCCAGATGATGTCGGCGCGGGCCAGTCCCAGCACCCGGGAGTCCACCGTCTCCACCGACAGGGCGTGGGCCTGTACCATAAAGGGGGCATTTCTGAGCGCGGAGGGGAAGCTGTCGTACTTGACGTTGACCAAGGTGCGGTAGCGCGGGATGGGGGTGATGTTGAGGCGGGCTTCGATGATGAAGCCCAAGGAGCCTTCCGAGCCGCACAGCACCCGGCTCACATCCAGAGTGTCGGTATCGGGCTGATAGAGGTGCTTGAGATCGTAACCGGTCAGAAAGCGGTTGAGCTTGGGGAAGGTGGCTTCGATGTCGGCGCGCCGCTCGCGGCCGATGCGATAGAGGGTGCGATAGATCTCCCCTTCACGGGTCTCGAGGGCCAGCTTGTCCGCCAGACGCTCGCCGGTCACCGGCTCGGTGGCCATGAGATCGCCGTTTTCCAGCACGGCC
Source organism: Aeromonas sp. R10-1 (assembly GCF_040908465.1). NCBI lineage: Bacteria > Pseudomonadati > Pseudomonadota > Gammaproteobacteria > Aeromonadales > Aeromonadaceae > Aeromonas > Aeromonas sp. R10-1. Next base: position 61,519 of record NZ_JBFODT010000023.1, on the reverse strand, counting down.
TTGAGGCCGAGCACGTGATCCGAGGTCTTGCCGTACACCAGCGACCCCTGCCCCGAGGCATCGGTGTTGACCATGCCCCCCAAAGTGGCCCGGTTGGAGGTGGAGAGATCCGGCGAGAAGAAGTAGCCGTGGGGCTTCAAATAGGCGTTGAGCTGGTCTTTGACCACCCCGGCTTGGGCCCGCACCCAGCCCTCTTCCAGATTAATTTCCATGATCTGGTTCATATGGCGCGAGAGATCGACGATAATGCCGCCGCCCAAGGATTGGCCATTGGTGCCGGTACCGCCGCCGCGAGGGAAGAAACTCAAGGTTGCGTACTCGGGCCCCTGGGCCAGCTTGAGCATCACCGCTATGTCATCCGCGCTGCGCGGATAGAGAACCGCCTGAGGTACTACCTGATAGACGCTGTTATCCGTCGCCATCGCCAACCGGCTTGCATAAGACTTTTCGATATCACCACGAAATGCTGATCGCGCCAGCAACTCAAGAAACTGCAGGGTTGTAGGTGACAAACTGTCCTGGTAATCGAGTCTCGGGATCATGAATCCTTGTTCCCATCCTTTGCTTGATGCCGGCATTCCGGCGACAACGACCGTTCGGGCCTGCCTCTTTGCGGGTGTCCGAACCAGTCCGCTCACATGTGAGCGGGCAGTATATCAGCTAGAAAACCGCTTGCGCGCGCAATCTTCACCATTTGAAAGGAGGACTTTTATGGCTCACTACAGCCATGTTATCAGTACGCTTATTCGCACCGAAAAACAGGCGCTGACCCTGTCGCTGTTTGGTTGCATCACCTTTGCCATTTTCGGGATCGGCTATGGTCTGTTCGTCGGTTCCAACGCCATCATGCTGGACGGCATCTTCACCCTGTTCAGCATGGGCATGACGGGCCTTGGGCTCATCACCGCCTACCTGGTTACCCGCCCCTCCGACGCCCGTTTCCAATACGGCTACGCCCACTTCGAACCCATCGCCAACGTCATCAACGGCGCCATCATTCTGCTGCTCTGCCTCGGTGCCCTCTATGGCGGCATCACCTCCCTGCTGGCGGGCGGACGGGAGATCGATCTCGGCCACGCCCTCATCTATGCCGTCGTCTCCACCTTCTTCTGCAGCATCCTCTATCTCATCGAGGCCGACGTGGCCGAGCGGGTCAACTCCGAGCTGGTGCGGGTGGACTCCAAGGAGTGGCTGGTGGATACCCTGCTCAGCGCCACCCTGCTCATCGGCTTTCTGGTCGCCATCGGGCTCGATACCCTGGGTTACGGCCACTACAACCGCTACATAGACCCCATGCTGGTCTCCCTGCTGGCCCTGTGCGCCACCCTCATACCCATCAAGGTGCTCGGTCGCAACCTGCGGGAGGTGCTGAAGATCGCCCCCAAGGGAGAGGTCAAGCAGCGAGTCGAACACGAGATCGAGGCCCTGCGCCAGCGCCATGGCATCGAATGCTACAGCCACCTGGCGAAAAGCGGCCGCCGCTTCGATCTCGAGCTCAACATCCTGGTGGCCCCCGGCCAGGAGTGGCCCGTCGAGCGCCAGGATGCCCTGCGCCAGGAGCTCTGGTCCCGCCTCGGCGACACCCTGGGAGACGCCTGGCTGTCGGTCTGCTTCACCCGCGAGAAACGCTGGCTCTGACCCGGACTGCACGCTGAATGACGCGCGGGGCTGCACAGCCCCGCGCGATGACTCATCCGGGATCCCCACTCCGGCGTTGGTTGTTCTGCACTTTTCTCCTGTGTCTCTCGCGTCTCCCCGTGTTCTGCCCTCTGCGGGTGTGCTCAACGGGCCTCTGGTCCCACGACATCCACCCGTGTTCCTCCCCCGCCAAAAACAAAAACGTTTGCCACCCCTGTTGGATCAAGGTTTATTTTCATCCCATACCAAACAAATAAAAATTCGTTGCTAAAAGAAAGTGTCACCGCTATTTATTTGTGTGCAGGGAGGCGGTGATTGAATGCCAAAGAGGGAGTTGTTATTAACCGGAAAAATAAAATAACAAACATCGTATCATTATACAGTTGAGGCAATATCCATGAAAAACACAGTCATTGCTGTCATGACGCTGATCATGACCGGTGCGGCACAAGCTGCCATTCCCCAGTTGAATTATGAGTGCCCGGGGCAGATCCAGTTTCACAGCGATGAAGGGGGCCCCGTCTATATCAACGGCCAAGAGGCCAAGGTCAAGGAGTACGGTGAGGACTTCTTCGAGGTGAAGGGGTCAGGAGTCATTCTCTCCATCAGCAACATCAACGGGAAATACGACGTCTCTTACAACAGCAAGAATGGCTCCGGCGTCTGTCATCCCGTCTCCACCGCAGCCCCTGCTGCTGCGACTTCCCACAAGGCCAGTCCCGCCGAGAAAGCCTGTCTCAAGGCGGTCTCCGACAAGACAGACGTGGCACAGCAGCAGCTCCAGGTGATCGACGTGATGAACTCGGAAGCCGGGGTTGGCGTCACCATCAAGGTGCCGGGTGCCGATGCCCCCTGGTCCTGTCTAAGCGACAAGAAGGGGCATGTTCAGGGCGCGGCCTATACCGGCAATTGACCTGACGACCAGGGTTAACGTCCCCTGAAACAACCCGTGTGAGCGCAAACGAGGAGGCCTGGGCCTCCTTGCTTTTTATACGCAGAATATATGATTCATGCGAATTAGTTGGTGGCGAACAAGTTAAATTTAGAATAACAACTCCATATCAAACACCATAACTCCCTCTATTCCTTCTTTCTCCCATGACACCGCCGCAATATTCCCCCTGAAACAAATTATTACAAAAACAATGGATATATATGAGCCTGATGAATCCGGTTGTTGGTATCAGATCGTTTATTTTCCTTGTTCAGCACCTATGTTTGTGGTCGTGTCAATGTGTCGCTCTTTTATCTCCAGTCAAACTTAGCTTCGCATCAATGTCCCTTTCCCTTGCCTCTCCCGTCGGCAATCCCCTCGTCGCGTCCCCCTGACAGCCCCCTTGCCAAATGGCGGCGAGTCGTTATCATCAGGGCTCACTTTTGACCCGAGGTTTTATTGCCCATCATGGACAATCCCCGAAGTAGCCCTTCGTCTTTTCCCATCAAAGCCTATCTGTACCTGCTCAACCAACGCCTCTGAAGCGATCGTCTCCGTCACCACGGCCACGCCGTGACCACGATTCACTGCATCTGTCTTCATTGAGGTCAATCACATGGAATTCTTGCTGGACCCGTCAATCTGGGTCGGTCTGCTTACCCTGATCATCCTGGAAATCGTTCTCGGGATCGACAACCTAGTCTTCATCGCCATCCTGGTGAAAAAACTGCCCCCCGCCCAGCGGGACAAGGCGCGCATCATCGGTCTCTCCCTGGCCCTGCTGATGCGCCTGGGACTGCTCACCATCATGTCATGGCTGGTCACCCTCACGGCTCCTCTGCTGCACATCTGGGATCACCCCTTCTCCGGTCGGGATCTCATCCTGATGGGAGGCGGCCTCTTCCTGCTGTTCAAGGCGACCTCCGAGCTGCATGAGCGGCTCGAGGCCAAGCCCGAGGAGCAAGGCGGCACCGGCGTCTATGCCGGGTTCGGGGTGGTGATCGCCCAGATCCTGGTGCTGGATGCGGTCTTCTCCCTGGACTCCATCATCACCGCCGTCGGCATGGTGGATCACCTCGGCGTCATGATGGCGGCCGTGACCATCGCCATGTTGGTGATGGTGCTCGCCTCCAAGCCCCTGACCCGCTTCGTCAACGCCCACCCCACTGTGGTGGTGCTCTGCCTGAGCTTCCTCTTGATGATCGGCTTCAGCCTGGTGGCGGAGGGCTTCGGCTTCCACATTCCGAAGGGCTACCTGTACGCGGCCATCGGCTTCTCGGTGCTCATCGAGTTCTTCAACCAGCTCGCCCAGCGCAGTGCCCTGCGCCATGAGGCGCGCCAGCCCCTGCGCGAGCGCACCACCGCCGCCATCTTCAAGCTGATGGGGGGGAACAAACGCTCAGCCCACCCGCAGGAGGACGAAGAAGAGGTGCAGGCTCAGCCCCTGCCCCCCGGTTTCGGTGAAGAGGAGCGTTACATGGTGAGCGGCGTGCTGTCGCTGGCCGAGCGTTCCATTCGCACCATCATGACCCCGCGTTCCGAGATGGAGTGGATCGACGTGAGCGACAGCGAGGACGAGATCCGCGCCCTGCTGCAACGGGCCCCCCACAGCCTGTTCCCGGTCTGTGACGGGGAGCTGGACGAGATCATCGGGGTGGTCAAGGCTCGGGATCTGCTGTTTGCCCTCAACGAGGGGCAATCCCTGGCAGCCCTTGCCAGACAGAACGAGCCCGTCATCGTGCCCCAGACCATCAACGTGATCCGGCTGCTGGCGGAGCTACGCCAGGCCAGGGGCAGCCTCATTCTGGTGGCGGACGAGTTTGGCGTCATCCAGGGGCTGGTCACCAACCACGATCTGCTGGAGGCCATCGTCGGCGAACTGCCGGACGAGGACGAGACCCCCGATGTGGTGCGCGAGGGCGAGCACTGGCTCATCCACGGCACCACCAACATCCACCAGGTGGAGCAAGCCCTGAACTGCGACGGTCTGGTGAGCGAGAGCGACGAGTACGTGACCCTGGCGGGCATGTTGCTCTCCCACTTCGGCAGCCTGCCCGACGTCGGTCAGCAGTTGCACCTCGGACAGTTCCGCTTCGAGGTCATGGCCGTGAGCGAGCGGCGCATCGAGCGAGTGCGGGTCACCCCACTCTCCCCCTGATCATCGGCGGCAATCACAGCAAGAGAGGGCCCTTGGCCCTCTTTTTTCTGGCGCGAGCCCGGCCCCTCCCGGGCCATTGCTGCGATAACGGCAATTCTCTTCTGCAATACCCCCTCTTTTTCACAATAACAATCCCCTCTAAAGTCACCTCACTCCCAAAGATTGAGGAATCCATCATGCACCACGATCCCCTGTTCTGCCCCCTTCGCCTCGGCCAGCTGCACCTTGTCAACCGCATCGTCATGCCCCCCATGACCCGCTCCCGCGCCAGCCAGCCCGGGGACGTGGCCAACGCCATGATGGCGACCTACTACGCCCAGCGTGCCGGGGCCGGCCTCATCATCAGCGAAGGCACCCAGATAGATCCCCTGGGCAAGGGCTACGCCTGGACACCGGGCATCCACAGCGCCGAGCAGGTGGCAGGCTGGAAGCAGGTAACAGACGCGGTCCACGCCGAGGGGGGCATCATGTTCGCCCAGCTCTGGCACGTGGGCCGGGTCACCCATCCTGACAACATCGGCGGCGCCCAGCCCCTCTCCTCCTCCGCCATCCAGGCCAAGGGAGTGAAGGTGTTCGTCGACAACGGCAGCGATGCCCCGGGGTTTGTGGAGACCGTCACCCCGCGCGCCATGACCCAGGCCGACATCGACGCCGTGGTGGGGCAGTTTCGCCGGGCCGCCCGCAACGCCATGGAAGCGGGCTTTGACGGCATCGAGTTGCACGCCGCCAACGGCTACCTCATCAACCAGTTCCTCGACTCCGAGTCCAATACCCGCACCGACGGCTATGGCGGTTCGCTCGAAAACCGGCTGCGTTTCCTCAAAGAGGTGACCGAAGCGGTCTGTGACGAGATCGGTCCCGACCGGGTCGGGGTACGCCTTGCGCCACTCACCACCCTCAACGGCACCGTGGATGCCAACCCCCAGGAGACCTATCTGGCCGCCGCGCGCCTGCTGGGCCAGCTCGGCGTGGTCTATCTGCACGTCGCCGAAGCGGACTGGGACGACGCCCCCCTGATGGCGGAGAGCTTCAAGCAGGGGCTGCGCGACGCCTTCCCCAACACCCTCATCTACGCCGGCAAGTACGATGGGGAACGCGCCCGCGCCGCCATCGAGGCGGGCTGGGCCGACATGATTGGCTTCGGTCGCCCCTTCGTGGCCAACCCCGACTTGCCGAACCGCCTGCGCCACGGCCATCCGTTCGCCCCCCATGATCCCGCCACCCTGTTTGGCGGCGGCGAGAAAGGGCTGACCGACTACCCCGTCTATGGGGCAGAGCGGGCATAAGGCGGCTGGCGCAGAACCTCTTCCCGGGCGGGCCTCACCAGCGTGGGGTCCGCCTTGTTGTCTTGCCAGTGCAACAACAACCCAAGACATTGTTACGCCATGTAATTCAATCTGCGCCCCTCTCTTTCAAGGAGTCACCATGAACCATACCCAGGCCTGGTGCTGGTACGCCCCCGGCGAACCGGACCAGCTCACCCTCACCCGGCAAGCGCTCCCCACCCCCGGCCCCGACGAGGTCCTCGTCGCCAACCGGATCATCGCCTTCAATCCGGTGGACTGGAAACTCATCGAACAGGGTCATCCCCACTGGCAGCCAGGCCATGTGCCCGGCGTCGATGGCATGGGCACCCTGGTGGCGCTGGGGGCCAACGTCACCCACCTGCGCCCCGGCACCCGGGTCGCCTATCACACCGACCTGCGCCACAGCGGCAGCTTTGCCCGCCACACCCTGGTGCCGGCTCGCGCCCTGATGCCGGTGCCCGCTGCCCTGAGCGACGAGGCGGCCGCCGCGCTCCCCTGCCCCGGCCTCACCGCCTGGCAGGCGCTGGCCAAGCTGCCTCACCTGCACGGGGAGGCCCTGCTCATCTCGGGGGCTGGCAGCAGTGTCGGCCGCTTCGCGGTGCAACTTGCCCTTAAGCAGGGGGCCCGCGTCTTTGCCAGCGCCAGCCCGCGCCACCACCAGTGGCTCAAACAGCTAGGCGTGCAGGGGGTGGCGGACTATCGGGATCCCGACTGGCTGGCCCAGTTGCAGGCCGCCAACGGCGGTGAACCCTTCGAGGGGATCATCGATCTGGTCTCCAGCCAGCAGGCAGAAGCCTTGCTGCCTGCCCTTGGCTATTACGGCCACATGGTGACGGTGCTCGGGCGCATCGCGCGCAACCCGCTGCCCGCCTTTAGCCATTGCCATTCGTTGCACGAGATTGCCCTCGGCGCCCAGCACGCCTTTGGCTCGGACAAACAGTGGAGCCGTCTGGTGGCGGCCGGTGTCGCCATGATGGCGCAGATGGCGAGCGGCGAGCTGACCCTGCCGCCGCTAGTGGTGGGCGACTTCGACGCCCTGCCCGCCCTGCTCACCCGCGTCAAGCAGGAGGGACAAGGGGAAAAGTATCTGGTGAGGGTGGGTTGATACCCGCCTAACGATGGCACAAAGAGGCCCGCCATGGCGGGCCTCCTCCATTCAAGGTGTGCAAGGCGACCTGCTCAGTGCAGGCTCACCCCGTGCAGGGCGGCATGGAGGCGAATGTCCCGGGTCAGACGCACCTTGTCCGCGAGGCTCAGCCAGCTCGCCTCCACGGCATTGAGACTGAGGCGGCACAGCTGCTCCTGGCTGGCGCCAAGCCCGTCGGCCAGGGCCTGAAAGTTGGCCCCCAGGTATCCCCCGAAATAGGCGGGATCGTCGGAGTTCACGGTGACGCAGAGCCCCTGCTCCAGCAGCCTCAGCACATTGTGGTGGGCCATCTGGTCAAACACCCTGAGCCGCACGTTGGAGAGGGGGCAGACGGTGAGGGGCAGCCGTGTGTCGGCCAGGTAGCTCAGCAGCGCGGGATCCTCGACGCAGCGCACCCCGTGATCGATGCGTTGCACCCCGAGCTCCCGGATCGCCTGCCAGATGTAGTCCGCAGGTCCCTCCTCCCCCGCATGGGCCACCACCGGCAGCCCCAGTTCCCTGGCCCGGGCAAAGACCCGGGCAAACTTGACGGGGGGATTGCCCTGCTCCCCCGAATCGAGGCCGACCCCGTGCAGGCGCGCCAGGTGCGGAGCGGCCTCTGCCAGGGTGGCGAATGCCGCCTCTTCACTCAGGTGGCGCAGGAAGCTCATGATAAGCCGCCAGCTGATGCCAAAGGCTGCTTCCCCAGCCTGTAGCGCCCGCTCGATGCCCCCCAGCACGGTGGCAAAGGGCACGCCGCGGGCGGTGTGGGTCTGGGGGTCGAAAAAGATCTCCACGTGCACCACGTGATCGGCAACGCAGCGCTCGAGATAGGCCCAGGTGAGGTCGAAGAAATCCTGTTCGTGGATGAGCACGCTGGCACCGAGGTAGTAGAGATCGAGGAAGGATTGCAGGCCGTCGAACTCATAGGCGGCGCGCAGGCTGCCAACATCGGGCCAGGGCAGCGCCACCCCGTTGCGCTGACCGAGGGCGAACATCAGCTCGGGTTCGAGGGTCCCCTCGATATGCAGGTGCAGTTCCAGCTTGGGCAAGCCGGCAATAAAGTGCTCCATGATGACGGCTCCATCGTCAGACTCCGTGCGGACACCACCGGGGCGGCGCCCTCCCTTCGCCTTCATTGTGCACCCATCTGGCCCGCCGGAGGAGACTTGTCATCAAAGGGCCTTATAATGGCGGCACAAAAACCATAACCGATTGAAGAGACGAACAGAGGGATGCCCTGTCCCCGCTCTTGCGCCCTACAAGGAGAATTCATGAAGAAAAACGTCATCTGTGACATTGACGGCGTCATCCTGCACAACAACGATCTCATTCCCGGCGCCGACCGCTTCGTCCACCGCCTTCTGGAGCAGGGCAGCAAGCTCCTGTTCCTCACCAACTACCCGGCCCAGACCCAGAAAGATCTGCAAAACCGCTTCCGCTCCGCCGGAATAGAGGTACCCGAGGAGTGCTTCTACACCTCCGCCATGGGCACCGCCGACTTTCTCAAGCGCCAGGATGGCAAGAAGGCCTATGTGATTGGCGAAGGGGCCCTGACCCACGAGCTCTATAAAGCCGGCTTCACCATCACCGACATCGACCCGGACTTCGTGGTGGTGGGGGAGACCCGCAACTACAACTGGACCATGATGCAGCAGGGCGCCAAGTTCGTGGATCAGGGGGCCCGCTTCATCGCCACCAACCCGGATACCCACGGCCCCCTGATGTACCCGGCCTGCGGCGCCCTGTGTGCCCCCATCGAGCGGATGACCGGCAAGAAGCCCTTCTATGTCGGCAAGCCGAGCGCCTGGATCATTCGCGCGGCCCTCAACCGGATGGAGGCCCACTCCGACGACACCATCATCATCGGCGACAACCTGCGCACCGACATCCTGGCAGGCTTCCAGGCCGGTCTCGAGACGGTGCTGGTGCTCTCCGGGGTGAGCAAGGTGGCGGACATAGACCGCATGCCGTTCAGGCCGAACCACATCTTCGACTCCGTGGTGGACATCGACATCGTCTGATCCCGGGTGCCGCCCTTCCGGTAGCCTTCAGCCTGCACGGGCCCCCTTGGCAAAGGGGGCCCGTTTCGTTTAACGTAAGCGCAACATCGTTAAACAAACTAAACGGGAGCAGGATGCTCCTTCGCCACTCAAGGACGCACCATGAAGAGCCTGAACGACTGGATCCTGCTGGACAAACACACTGTCTCCCCCACCCCGCTGATGCCGGCCCCCGAACGCATCAAGGCCGGGACGCCGAGCCAGACGGCATGGAACCACTACTCCGACCCGAGCCAGCAGTTTCACGTGGGCTTCTGGGCTTGCGAGCCGGGCTGCTGGGCCGTTCACTATACCGAACACGAATACTGCCAGATGCTGGAAGGGGAGGCGGTGATCCACGACGATCAGGGCGGCCGGCTGCACCTCAAAGCTGGGGATCAGTTCGTCATTCCCGCCGGTTTTGTCGGGCAGTGGGAGACCCTCACCCCTTGCCGCAAGCTCTATGTGATCTTCGAACCCGCCGCGACTTGACGCGCACGTCAACCCTGACCTTCTCTCTTCAGGCGGCCGGACGGCCGCCATTCCCTGGCGCAACTTGACGCTTACGGCATGATTTTCTGCGGTTTTCCCGCTTGCAAAAGGGTTTTCCGCTAGGCATTGTGATTGGCGAGGAATGTAAATGGAATTTCGAGCCCAAACGTGGGGGGCTCATATAAAAATCAAGAGGATTACCGCCAATGTGTTCTATTTTCGGCATTCTGGACATCAAGACCGACGCCACTGCCCTGCGCAAATCGGCCCTGGAGATGTCCAAGCGACTGCGTCACCGCGGGCCTGACTGGTCCGGCGTCTACAGCTCCGACAAGGCCATCCTGGTGCACGAGCGCCTGGCCATCGTCGATCCGGGCAACGGCGCACAGCCTCTCTACAACCCCGAGCGCACGCACGTATTGGCCGTCAACGGCGAGATCTACAACCACAAGGAGCTGGAGAAGAACCTCAAGGTCGACTTCCAGTTCCAGACCCACTCCGACTGTGAAGTGCTGCTGGCCCTCTACAAGGAGAAGGGCCCGGCGTTCCTGGACGATCTGAACGGCATCTTCGCCTTCATCCTCTATGACGCCGAGCAGGATGCCTACCTGATTGGTCGCGACCACATGGGGATCATCCCCCTCTATACCGGCCGCGACGAACACGGCAACTTCTATGTCGCCTCCGAGATGAAGGCCCTGGTGCCGGTCTGCAAGAGCGTCGAAACCTTCCCGCCGGGACACTACCTGTGGAGCAAGGATGGCGAGCTTAAAACTTGGTACAAACGGGACTGGATGGAATACGCGCCGGTCGAGCACAACGTCAGCGACAAGGCCGAGCTCAAAGCGGCTCTGGAAGCGGCGGTCAAGCGCCAGCTGATGTGCGACGTGCCCTATGGCGTGCTGCTCTCCGGTGGTCTGGATTCGTCCGTCATCTCCGCCATCACCAAGCTCTATGCCGCCCGACGGGTGGAAGACGATGGCAAGAGCGAAGCCTGGTGGCCCCAGCTGCACTCCTTCGCCGTCGGCCTGGAAGGGTCGCCGGATCTCGCCGCCGCCCGCAAGGTGGCCGATCACCTGGGCACCATCCACCACCAGATCCACTTCACAGTGCAGGAAGGACTGGATGCCCTGCGGGACGTCATCTATCACCTCGAGACCTATGACGTCACCACCATCCGCGCCTCCACGCCCATGTATCTGATGGCCCGCTACATCAAGGCGATGGGCATCAAGATGGTGCTGTCGGGAGAGGGCTCCGACGAGCTGTTCGGCGGCTACCTCTACTTCCACAAGGCCCCCAACGCCCGTGAGTTCCACGAGGAGAACGTACGCAAGCTCGCCTCCCTGCACCTCTATGACTGCCTGCGGGCCAACAAGTCCATGGCCGCCTGGGGCGTGGAAGGCCGCGTGCCCTTCCTCGACAAGGAGTTCATGGACGTGGCGATGCGCCTCAATCCCGCCGACAAGATGTGCGGCAAGGGCAAGATCGAGAAGCACATCCTGCGGGAAGCCTTCGAGGATCTGCTGCCCCACGAAGTGGCGTGGCGTCAGAAGGAGCAGTTCTCCGACGGTGTGGGCTACTCCTGGATTGACAGCCTGAAAGCCATGGTCGAGGAAGAGGTGACGGATCAGATGTTCGAGGCCGCGGCCTTCCGCTTCCCCGTCAATACCCCGCTCACCAAGGAGGCGTACTACTACCGCGCCATCTTTGACGAGCACTTCCCGCTGGAGTCCGCCGCCCGCACCGTGCCTTACGGCAAGTCGGTCGCCTGCTCCACCCCGACCGCGCTGGAATGGGATGCCAAGTTCAAGGAGATGGCCGACCCCTCCGGTCGCGCCGTGATGGACGTCCACCAGCAGGGTTACTGATCGCCCCTGACCTGAATACAAAGCCCCTTTCGAGGGGCTTTGTTGTTTTCTGCCATTCCATTGCCGCTTTTTGCCTTCCCCTTCCCTGCTTGCGGCTTGGCGCAGGAAACGCCCCGTGTCACATTGTCTGCGCCTGGAAGCAAAGATAACGACACAAGGAAGAGACCCATGAAACGACTGTTACTGCCCCTTATGCTGGGCTCCCTGCTGTTCAATGGCACCGCCTGCGCGGGCGACCACCTCTGGAGTCAGAGCCTGCCCGATTACAGCCAGGGTTATGACGAGACGCGGGATCCGGCCCGCGATCTCGCCGCCGCTACCGCCAAGGCCAGTGCCGAGGGCAAGAAAGTCCTGCTGCTGGTGGGGGGCGAATGGTGCAGTTGGTGCCAGGAGATGAACCAGTTTCTGGACCGTGAACCCGATCTCGCCGGCCAGCTCAACCGCACCTTCGTGGTGGTCAAGGTGAACGTCAGCGAACAGAACAAGAATGAATCCTTCCTGAAAGCCTATCCCGAGTATCTGGGGGTGCCCCACTTCTACGTGCTGGATGCAAAGGGCAAGCTGCTCGAGTCCTTCAACACCGGGCTGCTGGAGAAGGGGAAGAGTTACGACGGGGAGAAACTCGGCAAATTTATCGCCTATTTCCAGCCCAGGACCACCCACGGCTGACTCGCCAGTCAATAAAACAGAGCCCCGCACGGTCAGTGACAGTGCAGGGCACTGATGGCTACGCAAACAGGGAAGTGGCATGTCTGCGACAAACAGGCCATCCATCACCCCGGACAAGGACGAAAAAGATGTTGCGAATACTGGGCAAGGCGTCGTCAATCAATGTGCGCAAGGTACTGTGGACCTGCGCCGAACTCGCCCTCCCCTTCGAGCTGGAGGAGTGGGGATCCGGCTTCAAACCCACGGACACCCCGGCGTTTCTGGCGCTCAACCCCAATGCCATGGTGCCCGTCATTCAGGATGAGGATTTTACGCTGTGAGAGTCGAACACCATCATCCGCTACCTGGCGACGCGCCATGGTGCCAATGCACTCTATCCCGCCGAGGCGAGAGCCAGGGCTCGGGTCGATCAATGGATTGACTGGCAGGCATCGGACTTGAACACCGCCTGGCGCTACGCCTTCCTGTCGCTGGTGAGGCGCTCCCCCCAGCATCAAGACCATCAGGCCCTTCACGCAGCTTGCCTGCAGTGGTCTCACTGCATGGAGATCCTGGAGAGACAGCTTCAAACAACCGGAGGATATGTGGCCGGTCCGCACTTCTCGCTGGCAGACATTCCCATCGGGCTGTCAGTCAACCGCTGGCTGGAGACGCCCTATGATCGCCCGTCGCTACCCGCCGTGGACGACTACTACCAGCGACTGAAAGAGCGGCCGGGGTTTCGACGCTATGGGGCCAATGGCACGCCCTGAGGCGAGCAAGATAACCCGGGCAAGGAAAGAGACGGCAGACCGGGCCAACGCGCTGGCCCGGTCTGCACAGCTTCAGGGCTGGGCATCCGGCTGATTGGCGGGGGCGGCCTTGATAAAGGCCTGCAACTGCTCGCAGTTGGCGACGATGCGCGCAATGGTGGGGTAGTCATCCAGGGTCATGTCGAAGCGGCGGGCGTTGTAGACCTGGGGCACCAGCATGCAGTCCGCCAGGGTGACCTCGTTGCCCACGCAATAGATGCCGGCGGTGGTCATGAGAAGCTGCTCCAGCGCGGTGAAGGTCTCGTCTATCCAGTGGCGATACCAGGCATCCCGCGCCATCTTGCTCTGCCCCAACTCCTGCTCCAGGTAGTGCAGCACGCGCAGGTTGTTGAGGGGATGGGTGTCACAGGCGATCATGTTGACTATCTGGCGCACCCGGGCACGTTCGATGGGGGCGGAGGGCATCAGGGGGTAGGCGGGATAGGTCTCGTCGAGGTACTCCATGATGGCCACCGACTGACCCAGATGCACGTCATCGTCCACGAGAAACGGCACCAGCCCCTGGGGATTGACTCGGCGGTAGGCCTTCTCCTTCTGCTCACCCTGCCGCAAGTTGACCGGGTGCTGCTCATAATCGAGCCCCTTGAGTTGCAGTACCAAACGCACGCGAAAGCTGGCCGATGAGCGCCAATATCCAAACAACTGCAGCATAGTGTGTCCCTGTGGTGGCAGGTGTCTGCCACCTGCCGTGTCGCCCGCCCCTCCCGGGGTCGGGCTCTCCTAGCTCGCCCGCTCGGCCGTTGCTTGCGTGACCCGCTGCAAAATGGTGCCAAACAGACTCATCCCGTTGCGATCCTGCATCGCGATGGACACTGTATCACCAAAGCGCAGAAAGGGTGTAGTGGCTTGACCTGACTCGATAATTTCCAGCATCCGCCGCTCGGCAAGGCAGGAGGATCCCCGGCTTCTGTCGTAGTTGGAGACGGTGCCCGAGCCGATGATGCAGCCCGCCCCGAGCGGCCTTGTCTTGGCGGCATGGGCAATCAGCTCATCAAAGTTGAAGGTCATGTCCACCCCGGCGTCGGGCTGCCCGAACAGGGCGCCGTTGAGGTGGGTCACCAGGGGCAGGTGGACCTTGCCATCGCGCCAGTCATCCCCCAGCTCGTCCGGGGTGATGGCCACCGGCGAGAAGCTGCTGGAGGGCTTGGACTGGAAGAAGCCGAAGCCCTTGGCAAGCTCCCCCGGGATGAGGTTGCGCAGGCTCACGTCGTTGACCAGCATCAAGAGCTTGATGTGGCTCGCCGCCCCCTGCGAACGGGTGCCCATGGGCACGTCGTCGGTGATGACGGCCACTTCCGACTCAAAATCGATCCCCCACTCCTCGGAGCCCATCACGATGGGGCCACGGGGCGGCAGGAAGCTGTCAGAGCCTCCCTGATACATCAGGGGATCGTGCCAGAAGCTCTCAGGCATCTCGGCGCCGCGCGCCTTGCGCACCAGCGCCACGTGATTGACGTAGGCACTGCCGTCAATCCACTGGTAGGCGCGGGGCAGCGGGGAGAGGCACGCCTCCTCATCGAAGGGGAAGGCGTCGGGGCAGGCGCCCTCGTTGAGTCGCTGATAAACCTTGGCCAATTGCGGCGCCACTTCTCCCCACTGGTCGAGGGCCGACTGCAGGGTCGGGGCGATGGTCGTCACATGGACGGCGCGCGCCAGATCGCGGCTCACCACCACCAGGGCGCCGTCGCGCTTGCCATTGTTCAGGGTTGCCAGTTTCATATCGAATTCCTTATTTGCCGAGCGTCTCTGGACGCTGCCAGCTGGTGACATAACCGGGGTGTTCGACCCCTTCGCAGATCGGGCCGACGGCCAGGGCATCCCGGGTGTCGAGCATCACCGCCACCTCGTCGGTGAAGGTCTTGGCATGGGCCTGCCCCGCCGCAAAGGCCTTGGGATGGGGACCATGGGTGAAGCCGGCAGGGTGGAAGGTGACCATGCCCCACTTGATGTTGTCCCGGCTGAAGAAGTCCCCGGCGTGGTAGAAGAGCACCTCGTCGAAGTCGTCGTTGCTGTGGTAGAAGGGCACCCGCAGGGCACCTGGGTCACTCTCGATGGGACGCGGCACGAAGGTGCAGATGACAAAACGGCTCGCCACGAAGGTGGTGTGGGCCGAGGGAGGCAGGTGGTAGCGGTGGCTCATCAGCGGGCGGATGTCCCGCCAGTTGAGGCGCACCACGCACAAGTCCCCGTGCCACCCTTGTGCATCCAGCGGGTTGAACGGCCAGGTGACGACCGAGACCTGATCGTGGCGCTTGATCTGCAGCGACCAGGGGTTTTCATCCTGCTGGGCCAGGAAGCGCTCATTGATGGCGGGCACGTCCAGGGCCGCCGGATCGAAGATGGCGTGATTGCCCACCAGTCCCTTGTCCGGCAGCTGATAACTGTCTTCCGTCGCCTCGATCATCAGGATGAAGAGGGGCGCGGTGGGCTCGATGCGCCACATGGTGCCACGGGGGATCACCACATAGTCACCATCTCTCAAGATGAGGTGCCCGTAGTCGCAGTAAAACTCACCGCTCCCCTCGTGAATGAACAGGAGCTCGTCGCCATCGGCGTTTCGCACCAGAAACGGCATGGGCTCATGCAGGCGCCAGATGCGGTAGCGGCAGTGGGGGTTGCTGAGCAGATCCGGCATCACCCAGGGGGAGAGAGAGCTCACCTCCTCCTGCAGATCGTTTAAGTCAAACGCCCGTGGCCGAAGCGGCCCCTCCCAGTGGCTCCAGTCGGTGGGGGCATGCTTGTGATGCATGTGGGTGGCGGGACCGAAGAAGCCCGAGCGCCCCAGCTCGCGCTCATAGATGGCCTGCTCCGGCAGATCGGCATGGGCCTGGCGGGAGTGGATTCCCTCCCGATGGGGGAAGCTTATCCAGTTACGCATCGCTCGGTTCTCCGTTTTTCTGGCCCTGCGCGGCACTGTTCACCTCCCCTTGCGTGGATCCGTCCAGCACGCCACGGCGGATCTGATCCAGCTCGATGGATTCGAACAGTGCCTGGAAGTTGCCCTCACCAAAGCCCTCGTTGCCCTTGCGCTGGATGATCTCGAAGAACACGGGCCCGATGACGGTGTCGGTGAAGATCTGCAGCAGGATGCCGTCCTTCGTCGGCGAGCCGTCGATGAGGATGCGCAGCGTCTTCAGCGCGGCCAGATCCTCCTGATGACCCGCCACCCGGCTGTCCACCTTCTCGTAGTAGGTGTCCGGCGTCGGCATGAAGCCGGTTCTCCGCCCTCTGAGCGTGCGGATGGTGTGATAGATGTCGGCAGAGGCGAGCGCGATGTGCTGGATCCCCTCCCCCTTGTACTGGCGCAGGTACTCCTCTATCTGGGACTTGTCGTCCGCCGACTCGTTGATGGGAATGCGAATTTTGCCGCAAGGGGCCGTCATGGCGCGCGAGTGCAATCCGGTCAACTTGCCCTCGATGTCGAAGTAGCGGATTTCCCGGAAGTTGCCGATCCGCTCGTAGAAATTCGACCAGAGGTTCATGTTGCCGCGATGGACATTGTGGGTCAGGTGGTCGATCTCATAGAGCCCCGCGTCCACCTCGGCCATGCGGGCCTGCCAGTCGGGGTAGAAGATAAAGTCCACGTCATAGATGGAGCCCCGATCGCCATAGCGATCGACAAAGGAGAGGGTGCTCTCACCGATGCCGTAGATGGCGGGGATGTTGAGCTCCATGGGCCCTATCTTGCCGACAAACGGCTTGGCCCCCTGGCCGATGGCGTACTGCTGGGCACGGCCGGCATCGCTCACCCGAAACGCCATGCCGCACACGCTCGGACCATGGGCCCGGGCAAACTCCTCCGCCTGGGAGTGGGGCTCGGCATTGACCACGAAGTTGATGTCCCCCTGGCGATAGAGCCAGCACTGCTTGTGCCTGTGCTTGGCCACTTCGGCAAAGCCCAGTGAGACGAACAGCGCCTTGAGGGCCGCAATGCCCTTGAGATCCGGCGCCGTGTACTCGACAAACTCAAACCCGTCGGTGCCAAGGGGGTTGATGGTGTGAGTACGGGAAGAAGGGGTGGTCATGATGCGCTCCTTGCGATGAACTGATAACGAAACGGTTCACGCCGCAAGGGCTCGACAGGCAGCCCGCACGGCATTGTTAACAACTTGTTTCATTAGAGTGGCGAGCGCAGGGAATGAGAAGGGGCGGCGTTCAGATAGTTTGGCGGGGATCCGCGCCCAAAAATGTAAATGAAATGTGACATAGCAGCCCCAACCTTGCACTGCGCTCGTTAGCGTCCCGCAAGGCTGTCAGCTTTGCCTTACAGCGACCAATAACGGGGTTCGATATGGGGCAGCACCGCCCTCGCCTTTAGCAATCGAGTCCTTTGCGGGTTGATGAGCCAGGCCTGCTCCCCCAACGCCAGCAGGGGCAGATCGTGCAGGCTGTCACTCAGGGTGAGTGCGGCCTCCAGGGTCAGGAGCTCGGGCAGCAGCTTGTGCCTGCCATGGCAATAGAAGCGCGGCACCAGGCCGCCGAAACGGTAACCCATCCGCGAGCCGATGATGCGGTGAGGGAGCCTTGGCAGTTGACGATGGAGCTGGGCACAGACCAGGGCGCGGGGACTGGCGGAGATGACCCAGCAGCGGTACCCCTCCCCCGTCAGGAGGGCTCGCGCCTCCCGATACAGGCCGGGCCGGGTCAGGCTGTACTGCCGTATCAGGGCGCGCCAGGCCAGGGGGGATAGCCCGAAGGTGATGGCCCACCAGATGAGTGCAATGCCGCGACTGCGCTGACCTGGCAGCAGATAGATCACGGCACCGAACGCCATCAGTGGCCACAGCAGCAGCGGCCAGAGACGGCGGCGCAAGATGAAACGCAGCAACCCCGCATGGCTGTCATCCGGCGCCAGGGTGTCATCGAAGTCGGCCAGGATCCAGCCGCGGGCTGGGACTCTCGCGGTTGCAGCGCTCATTCGGTGATCTCTGCGATGGCGGCATGCAACTCGGGCAGGAGGAACAGCGCTCCTTCAT
This sequence comes from Aeromonas sp. R10-1, assembly GCF_040908465.1. NCBI lineage: Bacteria > Pseudomonadati > Pseudomonadota > Gammaproteobacteria > Aeromonadales > Aeromonadaceae > Aeromonas > Aeromonas sp. R10-1. The sequence goes on along the minus strand of NZ_JBFODT010000023.1, from coordinate 43,494 downwards.
CGGGCGGACAGACGAGATCGAAGCTCTCACCTGCCAGGGTGAAGGCGAGGCGCCAGGCGTGCAGATAACCGCGATCCGCCGCCGTGCCGCCGTAACGCTCATCTCCGAGGATGGGGGCTCCCACGCTCTTCAAGGCCACCCGGATCTGGTGGGTCTTGCCGGTCCGGGGCTTGATGCGATAAAGGCGCAGCCCCTCGCGCACCGAAACGGAGTCGAACCAGCTGATGGCCGGGTTATCCTGGGTGCGGCTCAGCATCCAGCTGCCGCCTCGCCCTTTCTCCATGTCACCCTTCACCCAGCCCTGCTTCTTCTTCGGCTTGCGATCGGAGAGTGCCAGATACTGCTTGCTCACTTCCCGCGCCGCGAAAGCCATGCTGAGGGCGCGATTCGCTTCGGCGGTGCGGGCCAGCAGCACCAGCCCAGAGGTCATCTTGTCCAGTCGATGGACCGGATAGAGGTCAAGACCGGTATCCATTCTGACCCGATTGACGAGACCCGGCTCGCCGGCATCATCGTGCATGCCAATGCCCGGACGCTTGTTGATCACCATGAAATCTTTGTGCTGCAATTGTATCCGGTACATGTATAACCCTTTAGAATGTTACTTGTTAACAACTTGAATGCAGGCCTGCAGGCCATCTTCATGGACCCTCAGCACAAGAATCGCACGAATGAAAAAATGCCTGTTTTGGCTGTTGTTGCTTGGCATCACTTGCTTCTCGCCCCTCCAGGCCAGTGAACGGACACGTGAGCTGCCGGAGAAGGTGGTATTGCAGTTGCGCTGGCTGCATCAGCCCCAGTTTGTGGGCTATCACATGGCCAAGGCCAAGGGGTATTACGCCGACGCCGGTCTGGATGTCGAGATAAGGCCAGGTGGCAAGGGAATAAGTCCGGTTCAGGAGGTGCTGGCCGGACGCGCCGACTTTGGCGTCGGCAACACCGAGGTGCTGACCCACTACGCCCAGGGCAAGCCACTGCTGGCGCTGGCCAGCGTCTACCAGCACTCTCCCTCCATCTTCCTGGCACGTCGCGACAGCGGCATTCTCACCGTTGCGGACATGCGTGGCAAACGGATCATGATGTTTCCGGGTCATCAGGATGCCGAACTGCTGGCCACCCTCTACTATCAGGGGCTTCACGAGCGCCAGCTCATCCCGGTACCCACTTCGGTCAACATCGACGATCTGATCGCCGGCCGGATAGACATCTTCAACGCCTATCTGAGCAATGAGCCCTTCTATCTGGAAGAGCGCGGCATCTCGGTGTCCGTCATCAACCCTCGCAACTACGGCATCGATTTCTACAGCGACATTCTCTTCACCACCCAGGCACAGGAGCGGCTCAATCCGGAGCGGGTGGCACGTTTTCGTGCAGCCAGCCTCAAGGGATGGCGCTATGCCCTCACCCACCCCGAGGAAGCCATCACCCTGCTGCGCACGGAGTATGGCGTCAACCGCAGCCAGGCCCACATGGAATACGAGTTGCAGATGAGCAAGGAGATGATCCAGCCGCTCTATGTGGAGATCGGGTATATGAATCCGGATCGCTTCGCTCACATCATGCAGCAGCTGGTGGAGATAGGCCTCCTTGCCAAACCGGTCTCCCTGACCCGTTTTCTCTATCAGGTTCCCTCAGAACAGTGGAGCTTCTGGCGTCCATGGTTCCTGCTGAGCCTGGGTGTTGGTGGTCTCATCCTGCTGCTCTCCCTCTATCTTCTGATGAGCAACAAGCGGCTCAACCAGGAAGTGGCCCTGCGCAAGCAGCGAGAGCAGGAGATACTGCAACTGGCCCGCCTCGATCCCCTTACCGGGCTGCCCAATCGCCTGAGCCTGATGGAGCAGTTGAAACACCAGGTGCAAAGCGACAATCCGGGCTGCCTGCTGTTTTGCGATCTCAATGACTTCAAGCGCATCAACGACAACTTCGGCCACAGCCAGGGGGATGCCATCCTCTGCCAGCTGGCCCGACGGATCCACGACGCCATCGGCCACCAGTGCTATTTTGCCCGCTTGGCGGGGGACGAGTTCATCCTGCTGCTGCCGGGCTACGATATCCGTCAGGCAGAGGAGGTCACCGCCGTGATCCGCCAGGCCATGCAGGCCCCCTTCGTGGTCAATGACCAGCCGATGCAGGTGGGCATCAGCATCGGCGTCAGCCACTACCAGCATGACTGGAGCCCGGAGCAGTGGCTCATCCAGGCCGACAGGGCCATGTATTGTGACAAGGGCGGCCGCGTCATCACGCTGGCGGAGCAGTCCGGCTGACTGGTTCATCTCCCGGCACACAGAGCCGATACCCCCATGAAACCAATAAACAGGAAGGCCACGCCAGGGGTGGCCTTCCTGCATTGCATGAGTCTGACCTCTTACCCGAAGGTCTGCCCCAGGGATTTGAGCTGGCGAGCCTTGGTGAGCAGGATGTCGCTCGAAGCGTCCATGTCCTGCATCTTGTTGCTGTTGGTGTGGGAGTGCTGGGAGATGGCGTTGACGTTGCGGCTGATGTCCTCCACCACCGCCTGCTGCTCCTCTGCCGCCGTCGAGATCTGGGCCGAGAGGTCCACCACCCGTTCTATTTCCGCCAGCACCTGATGCAGGCTCTCTGATCCCTGGCGGGTCAGGGTCACGCAGGATTGGGTCTGTTGCAGGTTCTGCTGCATCATGCCCTTCCAGCCGTTCAGGGTACGCTGGATCTGGCCTATGCTGCTCTGGATCTGCTCGGTCGCCTTGTGGGTGCGCGTGGAGAGGGTTCGCACCTCGTCCGCCACCACCGCAAAGCCTCGCCCCTGCTCCCCTGCCCGCGCAGCCTCGATGGCGGCGTTGAGCGCCAGCAGATTGGTCTGATCCGCAATGCCCTGGATCTCGCTCATCAGCACACCGATGCGGTCCGACTCCTCCGCCAGTGCCACGGCGGCCGTGAAGGCATGCTCTGCCTGGGTGGCCAGCTCCGTCACCCTGTGCTGGGTATCTTCCAGCTGTTGATCGGTATTTTGACAGTGCGCCTTGGCCTGGGCTATCTGGTTATCCGTCTCAAGGATATTGCGGGCAATCTCGTGGGCTGTCGCCGCCATCTCGGTGATGGCCGTCGCCACCTGCTGGGTCTGGACATCCTGTTCGGCGATGTCGGCGCTTGCCTCGCTGGAGGCTGTTTTCAGATGCACCGCGAGATCCTGCAGGGAGAGGGTCGCATCGTCCACTCGTCCAAGGACGGTGCGGATCCTGGCCTGCAACAGCTTGATGTGGAAGTCTGCAATGGCACTGGCATCCTCCCCCGAATAGATGAGCCGGGTCAGGCTGTCATATTCGTCCGCGAGCTGTCGCAGATAACGGGGGGTAGTGATGAGGGTGTCACGATAGATCAGGGCCAGCCACAAGAGAGGCAACAGGGTGAACAACGGCCCCCAGGGCCCCATCAGATAGCCCCCCCCCGCCAGCATCAGCAAGACACCGACGATGGCCAGCCCGTGGCGCATCGGGCGCAGGCTCAATCCGCCCTTTCGCTCCCCCCGCTCCACGCTCTTCAATCTGGCATAGGTGCGCCCGGCCACGGCTTTCATCTCCGGCGCGGCGCGACTGCGGACCGACTGGTAGCCATTGATCCGCCCCTGCTCGAAGATAGGGGTGACATAAGCATCCACCCAATAGTAACGCCCATCCTTGCAGCGGTTTTTCACCATGCCGCGCCAGGGTTTGCCCTGCTTGAGCTTGCCCCAGAGGTCAGCAAAGGCGGCCTTGGGCATGTCCGGGTGGCGAACCATGTTGTGGTGCTGGCCGATGAGCTCGGCCCGGCTGTACCCCGCTACCCGGCAGAAGTGATCATTGGCGTAGGTGATCACACCCTGCAGGTCCGTAGTGGAGACCAGCTGTTCATTGGCAGGAAAATCCACCTCTTCGTCGATGAGATGAACCTGGCTTTTCTTCATGGCGCACACCCCTTGTTTGATCACCCACTGAGCGTAGCCAAACGCCTACGGGCAAGCAACGCAGAGACCCAGTCGGGGAGGATGGCTGAGACACAATTTGCATCCTGTTTGACGCCGCGCAAGATTTTGACCCCAAAAGACCAGGTTTGGCCAAAAAACACTCGGCATTTTCCCAGGTTCACCTCTCTCCCACACGATGCATCACACCAAAAAATGGTTCCAACGAGTCTGTGTTACTGGTGTTACCAGGGGCCCGTCAGGGGAGAGCACACTTGATACGACCTTGGACCTAAGCATAATTGACGTTAACGTAAACGTAGTGTGAGATGATGCCGTTCACCCTACACATCCAGCAGACACGCACCCCATGAAAGGAGTCACCATGTCCAACCTCTCCCCCTCGGCCGGCAAGCGTTTTCGCACGGCCCTGGCCAACGAAAAGCCCCTGCAGATAGTCGGCACCATCAATGCCTACATGGCGCTGATGGCCGAGCGCAGCGGCTTCCAGGCCCTCTATCTCTCCGGCGCCGGGGTGGCGAACGCCTCCTATGGCCTGCCGGATCTCGGCATGACTTCCATGAATGACGTGCTCATCGATGCCGAACGCATCACGGCTGCCACCCAGGTGCCACTCCTGGTGGACATCGACACCGGCTGGGGGGGCGCCTTCAACATCGCCCGCACCATCCGCGCCTTCGAGCGCGGCGGTGTGGCCGCCGTCCACATGGAAGATCAGGTGGCCCAGAAGCGTTGCGGCCACAGGCCCAACAAGGCCGTGGTCAGCGTCACCGAGATGGTGGACAGGATCAAGGCCGCGGTGGATGCCCGCCAGGACGAGAGTTTCGTCATCATGGCCCGCACCGACGCCCTGGCGGTGGAAGGGCTGGGCTCGGCCCTGGAGCGCGCCGCCGCCTATGTGGAGGCGGGCGCCGACATGATCTTCGCCGAAGCGGTCACCGAGCTGGATCAGTACTATCGCTTCAGGCAGGCGGCCGGGGTGCCGATCCTCGCCAACATGACCGAGTTCGGCAAGACCGAGCTGTTTGACAAGGAGGCGCTCGCCGCCCATGGCGTGGACATGGTGCTCTACCCCCTGAGCGCCGCCCGCGCCGCCAACCAGGCCGCCCTCAACGTCTATCAGACGCTTCGCCGCGACGGCCACCAGCGCGCCGTGGTCGACACCATGCAGACCCGGGAGTCCCTCTACGATTTTCTCGGTTACCACCACTACGAGCAGACCCTGGACAGGCTGTTCACCCAGGATCTTTCGACCAAGGAATAAGACGGCGACCGGCCGCCTTATGCTGGCGGCTGGCGCATCAACGGACTGAATGAGGAAACATGTGATGAGCGCCCTGCCCGAAACCACCGGCTTCAAGCCGAAGAAATCCGTCGCCCTTTCCGGCACCGCCGCCGGCAATACCGCTCTGTGCACCGTGGGCCTCAGCGGCAACGATCTGCACTACCGTGGCTACGACATCCTGGACGTAGCCACCAGCTGCGAGTTTGAAGAGATAGCCCACCTGCTGGTGCACGGCCACCTGCCCAATGTGGCGGAGCTCGCCGCCTACAAGGCCAAGCTCAAGGCCCTGCGCGGCCTGCCCACCGGGGTCAGGACCGCCCTGGAGCAGTTGCCTCCCTCCGCCCACCCCATGGACGTGATGCGCACCGCCGTCTCCGTGCTGGGGTGCCTGTCGCCGGAGAAGGACGATCACAACCACCCGGGCGCCCGCGACATCGCCGACAAGCTGATGGCCTGTCTCGGCTCCGTGTTGCTCTACTGGTACCACTTCAGTCACAACGGTAAACGCATCCATGTGGAGACCGACGACGACTCCATCGGCGGCCACTTCCTGCACCTGCTGCACGGGCACAAGCCACGCGACTCCTGGGTTCGCGCCATGCACACCTCCCTCATCCTCTACGCCGAGCACGAGTTCAACGCCTCCACCTTCACCGGCCGCGTCATCGCAGGCACCGGTTCGGACATGTTCTCCTGCATCACGGGGGCCATCGGCGCCCTGCGCGGGCCCAAACACGGCGGTGCCAACGAGGTGGCTTTCGAGATCCAGAAGCGCTACGAGAATCCGGACGAGGCGGAGGCCGACATTCGTGCCCGCATCGAGAAGAAGGAGGTGGTCATCGGCTTCGGCCACCCGGTCTACACCGTCTCCGATCCCCGCAACAAGGTGATCAAGGAGGTGGCCCGCGCCCTCAGCCAGGAGCAGCACAACACCAAGATGTTCGACATCGCCGAGCGGCTGGAGTCCACCATGTGGGAGGCCAAGAAGATGTTCCCGAACCTCGACTGGTTCAGCGCCGTCAGCTACCACATGATGGGGGTGCCCACCGCCATGTTCACCCCGCTGTTCGTCATCGCCCGCACCTCAGGCTGGTCCGCCCATGTCATCGAGCAGCGCATCGACGGCAAGATCATCCGCCCGAGCGCCAACTACGTCGGCCCGGAAAATCTCAGGTTCGTGCCGCTCAAGGAGCGCAAGTGATGATAAACACGCAATATCGCAAGCCCCTGCCCGGCACGGCGCTCGACTACTTCGATGCCAGGGAGGCGGTCAACGCCATCGCCCCCGGCGCCTGGGACAGGCTCTCCTACACCGCCCGCGTCCACGCCGAGAACCTGGTTCGCAAATGCGATCCGGCCATCCTCGGCGAGTGCCTCGGCCAGATAGTGCACAACAAGCGCGATCGCGACTTCCCCTGGTTCCCGGCGCGGGTGGTGTGTCACGACATCCTGGGTCAGACCGCCCTGGTGGACCTCGCGGGCCTTCGCGACGCCATCGCCGAGCAGGGGGGAGATCCCGCCCAGGTCAACCCCGTGGTGCCGGTGCAGCTCATCGTCGACCATTCCCTCGCCGTGGAGTGCGGCGGCTTTGACCCCCAGGCGTTCGAGAAGAATCGCGCCATCGAGGATCGCCGCAACGAGGATCGCTTCCACTTCATCAACTGGACCAAGCAGGCGTTCAAGAACATCGAGGTGATCCCGCCCGGCAACGGCATCATGCACCAGATCAACCTGGAGAAGATGTCCCCCGTCATCCACGCCGATCGCGGTCTGGCCTACCCGGATACCTGCGTCGGCACCGACAGCCACACCCCCCACGTGGATGCCCTCGGCGTCATCGCGGTGGGGGTGGGTGGGCTGGAAGCCGAGAACGTGATGCTGGGGCGCGCCTCCTGGATGCGGCTGCCTTCGATCGTCGGCGTGGAGCTCTCCGGCAAGCCGCAACCCGGCATCACCGCCACGGACCTGGTGCTGTCGCTCACCGAATTCCTGCGCCAGCAGAAGGTAGTCGGCGCCTACCTGGAGTTTCGTGGCGAGGGCGCCGCCGCCCTCACCCTCGGCGATCGGGCCACCATCTCCAACATGGCGCCGGAGTATGGTGCTACCGCGGCCATGTTCTTCATCGACCAGCAGACCCTCGACTACCTCAAGCTCACCGGCCGTGACGACGAGCAGGTCAGGCTGGTGGAAACCTATGCCAGGGAGGCCGGTCTCTGGGCCGATGCCCTGGCGGGCGCCCAGTACGAGCGGGTGCTGCACTTTGACTTGTCGAGCGTGGTGCGCACCCTGGCCGGCCCCTCCAACCCCCATCGCCGCCTGCCGGTGACCGAACTTGCCACGCAGGGCATCGCGGTGGATCTGGACAAGGCCCGCGCCCAGGAGGCGGATGGCCTCTTGCCCGATGGCGCCGTCATCATCGCCGCCATCACCAGTTGCACCAACACCAGCAACCCGCGCAACGTGATTGCCGCAGGCCTCCTGGCCCGCAATGCCAACAAACTCGGTCTGGTGCGCAAGCCCTGGGTCAAGTCGTCCCTGGCCCCCGGATCCAAGACAGTCGCGCTTTACCTGAAAGAGGCGGGGCTGATGGATGAGCTGGCACAGCTCGGCTTCGGCGTCGTGGCGTTTGCCTGCACCACCTGCAACGGCATGTCCGGTGCCCTGGATCCCGCCATCCAGCAGGAGATCATCGAGCGGGACCTCTACGCCACGGCGGTGCTGTCGGGCAATCGCAACTTCGACGGCCGCATCCATCCCTATGCCAAGCAGGCGTTTCTCGCCTCGCCACCCCTGGTGGTGGCCTACGCCATCGCCGGCACCATCCGTTTCGACATTGAAAAAGATGTGCTGGGGGTGGTGGACGGCAAGGAAATTCGCCTCAAAGACATCTGGCCGTCGGATGAAGAGATCGACGCCGTGGTCAAGGCGTCGGTCAAGCCGTCCCAGTTCCGCCAGGTCTATATCCCCATGTTCACCCAGGAAGAGGATCAGGGTCCCAAGGTGACGCCCCTGTACGACTGGCGTCCGCAGAGCACCTATATCCGTCGCCCGCCTTACTGGGAGGGGGCACTGGCGGGCGAGCGCACCCTGCGCGGCATGCAGCCCCTGGCGCTGTTGCCGGACAACATCACCACAGACCACCTCTCCCCTTCCAACGCCATCCTGCCCGGCAGCGCGGCGGGGGAATACCTGGCGAAGATGGGCCTGCCGGAGGAGGACTTCAACTCCTACGCCACCCACCGCGGCGATCATCTGACCGCCCAGCGCGCCACCTTCGCCAACCCCCAGCTAGTCAACGAGATGGCGGTGGTGAACGGCATGGTGCAGAAGGGCTCCTTGGCCCGGGTCGAGCCGGAAGGCCGGGTGATGCGGATGTGGGAAGCCATCGAAACCTACATGGCGCGCAAGCAGCCGCTCATCATCGTCGCCGGCGCCGACTACGGTCAGGGCTCGTCCCGTGACTGGGCGGCCAAGGGGGTGCGGCTGGCGGGGGTGGAGGTGATCGCGGCGGAAGGCTTCGAGCGCATTCACCGCACCAACCTCATCGGCATGGGGGTGTTGCCGCTCGAGTTCAAACCGGGCACCACCCGCCTCACGTTGAGCCTCGATGGCACCGAGACCTATGACGTGGTGGGGGAGCGCCAGCCGCGCACCGATCTCACTCTGGTGATCCGCCGTCGCAGCGGCGAAGTGATCCAGGTGCCCATGACCTGCCGCCTCGACACCGCCGAGGAGGTCTCGGTCTATGAGGCAGGCGGCGTGCTGCAACGCTTCGCCCAGGATTTCCTGGCGTCGACCGCGCAAAAGGCCGCAAGCTAAATCGCAACCCCGCCCCTTTGAAAAAGGGGGAGGCATAAGGCACCCTCTCTCTTTGGGAGAGGGTTGGGATGAGGGGAAAGTCTCCTCATCCGCCCTTCGGGCACCTTCTCCCAGAGGGAGCAGGATCTATGACTCTTTTCAGGACACTCTCTATGGCCCACATACCACAAGTCAGAATTCCGGCCACCTACCTTCGCGGCGGCACCAGCAAGGGGGTCTTCTTTCGCTTATCTGACCTGCCCGAGCGCTGCCAGCAGCCGGGCCCGGCACGGGATGCCTTCTTCCTGCGGGTCATCGGCAGCCCCGACCCCTACGGCGCCCACATGGACGGCATGGGGGGGGCCACCTCCTCCACAGCCAAGTGCGTGATCCTCTCCAAAAGCCAGCAACCCGATCACGACGTGGACTACCTCTACGGCCAGGTCGCCATCGACAAGGCATTCGTGGACTGGAGCGGCAACTGCGGCAACCTCTCCACCGGCGCCGGGGCCTTCGCCATCCACGCCGGCCTGGTGGACCCGTCCCGCATCCCGGAGCACGGCACCTGCGAGGTGCGGATCTGGCAGGCCAATATCGACAAGACCATCCTCGCCCACGTGCCGGTGACGAACGGCCAGGTGCAGGAGACAGGCGATTTCGAGCTGGACGGGGTGACCTTCCCCGCCGCCGAGATCGTGCTGGAGTTTCTCGACCCGTCCGACGAGGGTGAAGACGGCGGCGCCCTCTTCCCCACCGGCAATCTGGTGGACGATCTGGAGGTACCCGCGTCTGTTGTAAAGAGCGGCGTACTGAAAGCCACCCTGATCAGCGCAGGCATCCCCACGGTGTTCGTCAACGCCGAGGACATTGGTTATGAGGGCACCGAGCTGCGCGAGGCGATCAACACAGACCCGCAAGCGCTCGCCCGTTTCGAGGCGATCCGGGTTGCCGGTGCCCTGCGCATGGGGCTCATCAAGCGCCCCGAAGAGGCGGCCATTCGCCAGCACACCCCGAAAATTGCCTTCGTCGCACCCGCCAAGGATTACCGCACCGCCAGCGGCAAGGAGATTATTGCTGGCGAGATCGATCTGCTGGTGCGGGCCCTCTCCATGGGCAAGCTGCACCACGCCATGATGGGCACCTGCGCCGTGGCCATCGGCACGGCGGCGGCCATTCCCGGCACCCTCGTCAATCTGGCCGCCGGGGGCGGCGAGCGCGAAGCGGTGCGCTTTGGTCACCCCTCCGGCACCCTGAGAGTCGGAGCCCAGGCAGAGCAGGTAGCGGGACAGTGGACGGTCACCAAGGCGGTGATGTCCCGCTCCGCCCGCATCCTGATGGAAGGCTGGGTGCGGGTCCCTGGAGATGTCTTCTAGCCCGCTGCGGCATCACACCGACCAGGCCAGCCAGACGAAAAGAGCCCCAAGGCGACTGCCTCAGGGCTCTTTTTGGGATGTTTCAGGCTGTGAAAATCACATCATCATTGCGGTCTTGCCACACACTCCACCTTTCTTGGCACATTGTGCTTCGCGTCCCCGCCGATGAGCCGCTTGACCTGCCCTGGTGGGCAGCGACCGTCATCCACATAGGCGGTCTCCCCAAGGGGCAGCCTGCCTGGGGGCGGATCCTGACTCAGATAGGTGACGGGAATGGGCGCAGGCGCAAACCCACTGCACCCCGACATCAGGAGTGCGCCGCACCACAGAGCCAGCATGCCTCCCCTCTTTCCTGCAACCGCCATCGCTCACTCCCTGCCTCTGTCGGGGCACCGACCCGGCGCCCCCTCGTTTCGGCAGTCTACCCAGGGATGGCGCCGGACCGACACCCGTCTCCGGCGCCGTTGTGACGATTCCAGACACAGGCAAAAATATCGGCTTTTCACGGCTTCGACCCGTAGTAGTGGGTCAGCAGGGCATCGGCCTCGTCCACGGAGATCGCCATCTGCGGCCAGCGCGCGGCCTTCTCCCTGATGTCCCGCAGGCTCCCCAGCTCCGGGCGCAGTGCGCTGCCGAGGTGGCGGTTCAGGGCATCAAAGCGGGCGATCACCCCCTGTCGGCTGAAGTGCCCGGGCGCCAGATCCATCCGGTAGCCCTGAAACAGCCACTGGAGTCCCTGATAGACGGCGGGGTGGTAGACGCTGTGATGATCCTCCTCCTCGAAGTAGCGGCTGGTGACGTGCAGGTTTGCGCCGGGTGTCCCCACTACCTGCCGCGCAAACTGCTGCAGGCGATCCCGGTGAAACGCCGAGCGCCCGAATCCCGGGGTGAAGGGGTTGTTGGCCACCGCCATGAACAGCGAGGAGGCGTGCTTGAGCGGCCCGGTCAACTCCGACGCGATGCGCTCGTAATTGCGGGGGTAATCGAACCAGAGGCTGGCGTCGATGGCGATCACTCCCTGGAACTGGCCGCTATCTTGCGCCTGTGCATCGAGCGCCAGCAGGCCGCCGAGGGAGTGGCCCACCAGCAGGGCCGGCGCCCGGGTCCGAAACCTCTCCTCGATGAGGGGGCGCAGCTCCTCACTCAGATAGCGCAGGAACCGGGGCCCGCCCCCCGTCACGGCATAGCCGGGCCCCGCCGGTGCCCCATTTGGCAAGGTCATGGTGTGGCTCGGGGTGTAATCCCGCATCCGGTCGGTGTTGTGGACCGCGACGATGATGAGGGGGGGGATAGCCGGATTGAGCCCGGCCCGCAGGGCCCGGGTGATGCCGACAACCTCCAGCAGGCTCTTCTCCCCGTCGAGCAGATAGAGCACGGGGAACCGAGCCCCGGGCTCGCGTTCATATTCCTGGGGCAGGGAGACGCTGTATTGCCGCGTCTCCCCCAGCAGGGCCGAATGGTGGGTGAAGCGCTGTGCGTAGTGGAGCATGTCTGCCTGGGCAGAAGAGAGTGTGATCATGGTGAGCAGCAGGGTGATGAGTCTTGTCATGAGATGAACCAGGATTGTGTCGCCAGCCTTGGGGATCCCCCGTAGGGCGGCGCACAGAGACGACAACAGGGCCCGCAGACCCTGCTGTCGTCGGTCGTTACAGCTTGTAGGTGAAGCCTGCCATCAGGTTCGCCGGCTCGCCGTACATGTTGAAGGTGCTGGTGGAGCCGACCCGGTAGAAGTACTCCCGGTCGAGCAGGTTGTAGAGGTTCAGGGTCGCCTGCATTCTGTCGTTGATCTCGTAACGCACCGCCGCATCGAACAGGGCATAGCCCCCCTGATGGGTCTCGACCCCCTTCTGGTTGAAGCCGTAGTCGCTCACCGCCGTCATGCCTGCCCCGAGGTGCAGCCCCTGCACCCAGTCGGCCAGGTGGTAGTCGGTCCAGAGTGAGAGGGCGTGACGGGGGATGGTGTCGAATTTCGGGTTGTGATCCCCGGCCTTCTCCTCGATGTCGGTGAAGGTATAGCCGGCCATCACCATCCAGTTCTGGCTGAAATAGCCGCTCGCCTCCAGCTCCACCCCTTGCGTCTCCACCTTGCCGGTAGCCCAGTAGGTGTTGGTGATGGCAATGCCCTGATCGTCGTAGGCCTGGGCCGCGATGTTGTCGTCCTTCATCAGGAAGAGGGCCGCCCGGGTGTTGAGCAGGCCGTCACGCAGCGAGGACTTGATGCCGGTTTCCCACTGGCTGCCCTCCCGGGGCTTGAGCAGGTTGCCGCTCTCGTCCTGGCTGGTCTGGGGCTTGAACACCTTGGAATAGCTGGCATACCAGGCGTGTTCGTCGCTCAGGTCATAGACGGCCCCCGCGTAGGGGGTGAGCTTGCCGTTGAACGCACTGGACTCGCCACTCTGGGCTCCGGAACTCAGGGTCGTGCTGACGGCATCCAGATCGTACCAGGAGACGCGGGCCCCGGTGATCACCGCCAGCGGCTCCATCAGCCGCCAGGTCACCTTGCCATACAGACCGAGCTCCGACTGCTCCTCATGGTCATTCTTGGTGTAGCTGTAGTCCGGCTTGGCGACCCGGGTCGGGTCGAAATCGAACACATTGATCTTGCCGAGGTTGCGGTTGGTGTAGGTCTGGATGTCCGACTCGTAGCGCTTGTAGTCGGAGCCCAGCACAAACTCGCTCTTGTGCCCCAGCAGATCGAACATCTGACTGTAGTTGGCATCGAAGGCCATGTTCTTCTGCTGGTTCCCCTGGCCGTTGAACATCAGCCCGGTGTTGCCCGCCGCGTCCACGGGGCCGTTGGTGAAGGTCTGCTCCAGCCGCATGTCGTGATCCATGTAGCGGGCCGAGACCTGACCCACCCCGCCGTTGGCGAAGGCGTGTTGCAGCGAGGCCCCCACATCCGTGGTGTCGGCGTCGAAGAAGTCTTCAGCCGACCCCAGGTAGGTGCTGCGGCCGATGTCGAGCAGGGAGCCGTCCTTGTACGCCGGCAGGCCGTTGGTGGGCAGGATGTCCTTGGTCTGGTGCAGGGCGTAGACGGAGAGGCGGGTGCGATCCGAGAGGTCGAACTCCAGGGTGCCGTAGTAGGTACCGTTGTCGTTGTTGTTGTAGTCCACCTGGTTCTTGATGTCGGCGTTGGCCACCACGACGCGGCCGCGCAGGGAACCCTCGTCGTTGAGTGCGCCCCCCATGTCAGCCTCCAGGTAATGCCTGTCCCAGCTGCCATAGCGCGCCGTGACCGAGCCCTTGAAGGCGTCGGTCGGACGCTTGAGCACCATGTTGATCACGCCCCCCAGCTCGCTGGTGCTGTTGAAGAGGCCGGAGGGGCCCCGCATGATCTCCACCCGATCCACCGCCGCCAGCGACGGCAGGGTGCCGTACTTGCTCTGCATGGGCGATGGCAGGCCGTTGAGGTTCACTTCGTCGTACTCATAGCCACGGGAGAAAATGGAGGAGCGACCGCTGTCATTGACCAGGGTGCGCAGACCCGGCGTGAACTTGGCCAGATCGTCCACCGCCACGAAGTTGCGCTCCTCGATGTAGTCGTTGGTCAACACGGTGATCGACTGGGGGATGTCTTTGAGGGCCGCCGGCGTCTTGGTGCCGACGGTGGCCGAGTCGACCCCATAGCCTCCCGTCTCCTCCGACGGCGACATCCCGTAGAGTGGATTGCCATAGACGACCAGGGTTTCGTCCGGCTTGATGTCCGGTGTGTGTGCCCCTGCCGGGGCGGCAACGGTGACGGCCAGAGCGGCAGAGATGGCCAGAGCCAGCGGGCTTCGCGCTTTATCCTTCAAGACAACCATAGTAAGAGTGACCCCAAGATAGAGATGATAATCATTTTCATTTGATTTTCCGGGGGCTAATATATCACTCCATCTTCCGCCGCAGTTTTGCGGTGTGGTCATTTCACTCTTCGACATGGTCAAATTGCACATGACTGACACAGTGGCAAGGGATACCAGCGCACGCCAGCGGGGGCGCTTCACCGGCAGGGTGGAGAACCTGGTGATCCAAGAGGGTCTTCACTTTCACAACAAGGACATCGTTCACAAGGCAGACTTCGCCACCGAGCGGGAGTTGCCGCCGCAGTTGATCATCGCCATTCCCCTCGAGAGCCGGGCCCTGATGACCTATGGCGCCACTCACAGGCTCAAAGGGTGTCGCTTCCACGAGTCCGACCCCATAGTGGCAACCGCCATCCTCTATACCGAGCCCGACATCGTGCAGGGGGCGGCCAAAGCCCAGGTGCGCAGCCGCAGCATCGTCCTCTCCCTGGACCACACCTGGCTCGCCCACAACCTGGCACAGGCGCATCGCAAGGCTTTCGCACAGACCTTCAGCCGCCATCTGAGCCGCGTCGACTGGACCCTGCCCGCTGCCCTTGGACAGATTGCGGAAGCGCTCAATCTCACCAGCAGCCAGAACGCCTCCGAGATGCTGATGCGCAAGGCCTTTGCCCTCAGTGTCTGGGAGAGCCTGATGACCCACCTCCAGCAGGCCGCCTCCCCCTGTTGCCAGCGCCAGAACGAGCAACCGACGCGCCTCAAGATGCTGCTCAGGGATGAAAAAGTGGACGAGATGACCCTGACCGAGATCGCAGCCACCCTCGGCATGAGCGTCTCCACCTTGCAGCGAGCCGCAAAAAAAGAGCTGGGCATGAGCCTGCAGCGCTACCTTCGCCAGCGAAAGCTGCAAGAAGCGCGGGCCAGGCTGGAGGCGCGCAGCCTCTCTCTGCAAGGCGCCGCCGCCCACGCCGGCTATGACCATGTGGCCAATTTCATCACGGCGTTTAGAAAGCAGTTCGGCTTCTCGCCGACGCGGATCGCCAGACAGGGTAAAGAGCAGGAACAGGCGCCCTCTGCAACGCCTTGAGCCTCCTTGTTCATGCGCAATACATCTTTGCTCTGGGATAGTAGGGACCACGCAGGTGGGGTGGCGCTTGAAATCAGCGCTCGTCATCCACACATTCAGTGCATACAATGCGTTAGCGAAGCACAACTGGTCGCTTCACCCCGGAAATCAAGAGGACATCAAGATGGATACCCGTTCTATCTACACTGGCACCCAGGGTGCCGTGCGCGACACCAACAAGGTGCTGCGCAACACCTACATGCTGCTCTCCCTCACTCTTGGCTTCTCAGCCGTGGTAGCCGGGGTAGCAACCGTCATGAACATGCCGCCCCTGCACTGGGCCGTGTTCCTCATCGGTGTCTACGGCCTGATGTTCCTGACCGAGAAGAACCGTGACAACGGCATGGGGCTGGTGTTCACCTTCGCCCTGACCGGCCTGCTGGGCTATAGCCTCGGCCCCATCATCAACATGTACATGAACAACGGCGGCGGCGAGATCGTGATGACGGCGCTGGGCGGTACAGCGCTCACTTTCTTCGGCCTGTCTGCCTATGCCCTGACCACCAAGCGGGACCTCTCCTTCCTCGGCGGCATGCTGTTCGTCGGGTTCTGGGTACTGCTGGTAGCCATGGTCGCCAACATCTTCCTGCAGATGAGCGCCCTGAGCCTGGCCCTGTCCGCCATGTTCATGCTCTTCTCCTCCGGCGCCATCCTGCTGACCACCCAGCAGATCGTGCGCGGCGGCGAGACCAACTACATCTCTGCCACCGTCACCCTGTATGTCTCCATCTACAACATCTTCCTGAGCCTGCTGAGCCTGCTTGGCGGCAACCGTAACTGATGGATGCTTAAGATGCACAAGACCCCGCTTCGGCGGGGTTTTTATTGGCGCCCATTTCTGTCAGGATAAGTTGCAAATCAAGGATATGAAGCGAAGTGGCCCTGATCCAAATCAGGGCCGTTTCGTTATCGACGGGTTATGCTGTTGCTTTCGTTTCGCTCAAGGGTTGCCTTCATCCCATGCCCATGGACTTCTCAGGTTTATTACGCCGTCTGCTGACCGACAGCCACATCTATTTCGCCCTCAAGGTCCTGCTCGCCATCGCGGGGCTGCTCGCCTTCGCGCTGGCAACCGGTGACATCCAGCTCACCGTGCTGCTCTCCCTCGGGGTGGTGGCCGGCGCCATCGCCGAGACCGACGACAGCCTCTGGGGCCGGGTCAAGAACCTCGCCATGACCCTGCTCTGCTTCCTGTTCGCCTCATTGTGCGTGCAGTATCTCTTCCCCACTCCTTGGCTCTTTGCCATCGGGCTCGCGGGCTCCACCTTTATCTTCGTCATGGTGGGTGCCCTCGGCCAACGCTACGCCACCATCAGCTTCGGTTCCCTGCTGATTGCCATCTACACCATGCTGGGGGCCGCCAAGGCGCCGGATCTCTTCTATCAGCCGCTGGCCCTGTGCGCCGGGGCCCTCTGGTACGGCCTGGTGTCCCTGGTCTGGCTCTGGCTGCTGCCCTACAAGACCCTGCACGAGCAACTGGCCCAGAGCTACTTCGCCCTCGCCCGCTACTTGCAGGAGAAATCCCGCTTCTTCCCGGCCGACGAACACGGCGCCCAGGCCATCCGCCACAATCTGGCCCAGCTCAACATCAACCTGGTCAATGCCCTGAACCAGGCCAAGACGGCGCTCAATGCCCGTCTTCATGCCCCCGGCCGCCACGGGGTTGCCCCCGAGCTCGCGGGCCTGCTGCGCCTATACCTGCTTGCCCTGGAGATCCAGGAGCGGGCCACCTCCAGCCACTACCCCTACAGCAAGCTGGAAGCCGAGCTCAAGCAGGGCATCGTCCTCGACGGCTTCCAGGAGGTGCTGTCACAGCTTGCCGACGCCTGTCAGCAGCTTGGCTACGCCATCCTGGTGCACAAGCCCTACACCCACCACAAACGCATTCACTGGACCCTGGAGGCCCTCGGCGATCAGCTGGAGTTCACCCACCTCAAGCAGCACTACCCCAAGACCCTGCTGACACCGATGAAGTTCCTGCGTCGCAACCTGGCCAGCATCAACCAGTTGCTGCAAAGCGCCGAAGAGCTGCAAAACCCCGCCGCACCGCCCACCAGCCTGCCTCCCCTGGCACGGCCGGTCGCCCTGCCCCTGCTGGCATTGCTCAGGCAGCACCTGACACCGAACTCCATGGTGTTTCGCCATGCCTTGCGGCTCTCCCTCGGGCTGGTCGTGGGCTATGGCATTCTGCAGGCGTTTCACCTGGACAAGGGGTACTGGATCCTGCTCACCGTATTGTTCGTCTGCCAGCCGAGCTACAGCGCCACCCGCCGTCGCCTGGTGCAGCGGATGCTCGGCACCTTCGCCGGTATCCTCATCGGCGTGCCCGTGCTCTGGTTCTTCCCCGAGCTGCACCTGCAACTGGGGATCATGGGGCTTGCCGCCTTCCTGTTTTTCACCCAGGTGCGCAGCAACTACAGCGCCGCCGTCTGCTTCATCACCCTCTACGTGCTGATGGCGTTCAACCTGCTGGATGGCATCGGCTTCGCCATCCTGGGACCCCGCCTGCTCGATACCCTGCTCGGCTGCCTGCTCTCCTACGCCCTGGTGGCCTGGCTCTGGCCCGACTGGCAATACAAGCGGTTGCCGACCCTTATCGCCAACTCCCTGTCCGCCAATGCGAAGTACCTCTCGGCGGTACTTTCCAGCCTGCATCGCCAACGGGATGAATCCCTGGACTACCGGGTGGCCCGCAAGTGTGCCCACCTCGCCGACAGCGAGCTGGCCATGGCCTGGCAGAGCATGCTGGTGGAGCCGAGCAAGCGCCGCCGCTTCCTGGATCTCTGCTTCACTCTCACCTGGCGCAACCATGCCCTGCTCTCCTATATCTCGGCGCTCGGGGCCCATCGCGACAAACTCGAGCCCATCGAGGGGCTGGAGGAGATAAGCCGCCACATCAGCCAGACCCTGGAGCAGGCCGCCGATCACCTGGCGGGGCAGATGCCGACGCCGCTCGCGGGAGCCTGTCCAGCCATTGCTCCGGAGAGCAGCGAGGAGCAGCTGATGCTGAGCCAGCAGCTCTCCCTCATCAGCCAGTTGGCAGACGAGCTGTTGGTGCTGGCCAACGACGGCCAGTTGCTGACAGATCAGGGCCGGACCTAGCCGGACATAGCCGGACATAGCCGCCGGGCCTATCCCGCCCGAGGCAGGCGCCAAGCGCCGCCCCGGTTGCCGGACGGGACGCAAGGCGCTACCATGCCCGCCCCATTGAGATAGCCTTTTCGAGGAAGCGTCATGTCCGAGCCACATCATTTGCAGTTCAACGGCCAACTCATCGAGACCGATGCCCAGGGCTATCTGCGCCACAGCGAGCAATGGAGCGAGGCGCTGGCCCTGGTGCTGGCCGAGAAAGAGGGGATAGTGCTGGAGGATCCGCATTGGGAAGTGGTGCGTTTCGTGCGGGCCTTCTATCTGGAGTTCAACACCTCCCCCGCCATCCGCGCCCTGGTCAAGGCGATGGAAAAGCAGTACGGCCCGGAGAAGGGCAACAGCCGCTACCTCTACAAGTTGTTCCCGGAAGGCCCCGCCAAACAAGCCACCAAGATCGCAGGCCTCCCCAAGCCGGTGAAGTGTATCTAGGCCTCCTCGGCAGCCCGATAGCCACACAGCCTCTCCCGTGTTGGACACAAAAAAAGACCGCGCCCATGTTGCCATGAGGCGCGGTCTTTTCATTTCATCATGCTGTCAGGGGTTGTAGGCCACCACGGAGCCGCTCAAGCCTGTCATCTGGCTGATCCGGCTCTGCATGCCCTGCAACTTGGCCTTGGAGACATCCGGCCCGATGAAGACCCGGTTGATCTGCCCCTGCACCGGGGTTCTCGGCGACGTCTGGGCCGAGTAGCCCGCCGCCCTCAGCTTGCTCACCAGGGCATTGACGCTGTCTGCATTCTTGAAGGCGCCGAGCTGCAGGATCCAGCTCCCCTGAGCCGGGGCTGCTGCTGCCGGTACCGTAGTCGGCTGGGCCATCTTGCTCGCGATGAGATCATCCATGGTCTTGATCTGGCCCGCCTGTGGCTTGGCCTCCACCGGTTTTTGCACCTCTACCGGCTTGGTTGGCACCGGCTTGGGTTTGGGCTGCTCCACCGGTTTCTTGGCGATCACTTCCGGCTTGGGCTCGGGTTTGGGCTGGGGCTTGGGTTGCGCCACGGCCTGTACCGGCTGCTGCTGGGTGATGGGCGCCTGACTGGCTCCCGCTGGATTGGCTCCCCCCTGATTGGCCAGGGTCACGGTATCGCCAATCTCCTCTACCTGCCACTGGGTCGCGGCAGAGGCCTGCTGCTGACTCGCCAGATGCTCGGCCGGCAGGGTGCTCGCCGCCGAGACCTGAAGCGCAGGTTTGGCGGGCTCCAGCTCCGGACGCAGGGGGATCTTGGCGAAGGCCTCGTCCTTTTGCTCCAGCTTGTTGCCGTCCATCAGGTCCGGCAGAAAGATGACCACTAGGGCGACCAGGATGACGGTCCCCACCAATCTGTTTTGAAACTTCGAAGCCAAGTTAATTTCCACCCATGTTACTTAGGATCCATTGCAATCTTGCACACTTCGCAAAGAACACCTCCCCTCACGCCGGCTGACGAAGCAGGGTCCCTCGCCACCCACTTGGCCTGAAAGGGGATTATCCAGTGCAAAACCCGGCCCGTCGTCACGTTGACGGAGCCAGGGGAGCGAACGGCTCAGACCGAGCCCAAAGCCAGCACGTCGGCGACAGTGTAAAACGAGCCGAACACAATGACCATATCGTCAGGACTCGATGCGGCCAAGGCGGCGCCGAAGGCATCCCCCACGCTGGCAAAGGTGAGCGCCGCGCCCCGGCCGCTGCCAAGGGCCGTCGCCAACTGGTCGGCCGTGGCCGCGCGCGGGCCGTGGAGGCTTGCCAGGAACCACTCGTCAATCAGACCGTCAAGCTCGGCCAGCGACCCCGCCATGTCCTTGTCCTTGAGCATGCCAACCACGGCGCGGCGCTTGCCCTTGCCGGGGCGCTGACGCAGCTGGCTGGCGAGATAGGCGGCAGAGTGGGGATTGTGGGCCACGTCGACGATGACCAGCGGCGAGGTTTGCAACTGCTGCATCCGGCCAGCCAGGCGGGCATTGGCCAGGCCGTCGCGGATGGCGGACTCCGCCAATGGCAGACCGAGGGACTCCAGGGCCGCCAGCACGGTGACCGCATTCATCAGCGGCAGGGCTGGTTTGGGCAATCCCGACCAGTGGTGCAGGCCGTGATAATCCCAGTCACCTTCATGCTCGTCACCACGAAAATCGATGCCGACCTGACGCAGGCAGGCGCCGAGGCGCGCCGCTTCGCTTGCGATGGTCGACGGCGGATTGGGCTCCCCGCTGATGGCGGGTTTACCTTTGCGATAGACGCCAGCCTTCTCCACTGCCACCGCCTCCCGGGTATCCCCGAGCCAGTCGCAGTGATCCAGGGCAATGGAGGTGATCAGGGCGACGTCCGATTCCACCACATTGGTGGCGTCGAGCCGCCCCCCCAGCCCCACTTCCAGCAAGAGCACATCGGGCGCGGCGCGGCGAAACAGCCACAGACCCGCCAGGGTGGCAAACTCGAAGAAGGTGAGGGCGATGTCGCCCCGGGCGGCTTCCACCTCGGCAAAGGCCGCGCAGTGATCGCCATCGTCCAGCTCCTGGCCATTGACGCGCACCCGCTCGGTAAAGCGCAGCAGATGGGGGGAGGAGTAGACACCGACCCGGTAGCCGGCGGCCATCAGGATGCTGGCCGCCATGGCGCAAGAGGAGCCCTTGCCGTTGGTGCCCGCCACCGTGATCACCTTGAACGGCAGTTCGGTGAGGCCCATGCGGCGGGCAACCGTGCCGACCCGCTCCAGCCCCATGTCGATGTTGGCCGGGTGGATCTGCTCCAAATAAGAAAGCCAGTCGACCAGCGACCGGCTTTGGGATTGTTGCATGTGTGAACTCATCTTCAGTCTTCGATGACCTGAGTGTTCATCAGCTTGGCCAGCAGACCGGCCAGACGGTTGCGCATTTCGCGCCTGTCGATGATGAGATCGATGGCACCCTTCTCCAGCAGGAACTCGGAGCGCTGGAAGCCTTCCGGCAGTTTCTCGCGCACGGTCTGCTCGATGACGCGGGGGCCGGCAAAGCCGATCAGCGCCTTGGGTTCGCCTACGTTGATGTCACCCAGCATGGCCAGACTCGCGGAGACGCCACCCATGGTGGGGTCGGTCAGCACGGAGATGAAGGGCAGGCCCGCCTTGGTGAGGCGATCTAGGGCCGCACTGGTCTTCGCCATCTGCATCAGGGAGAACAGGGCTTCCTGCATCCGCGCACCACCGGAGGTGGAGAAGCAGACCAGGCCGCGGCCTTCCTTGATGCTCTCCTCGACGGCGCGCACGAAGCGGGCACCGACCACGGAGGACATGGAGCCCCCGATGAAGGAGAACTCGAATGAACAGGCGACGACCGGTACCCCCTTGAGGGTCCCCTTCATCACCACCAGCGCATCCTTCTCGCCCGTCTCTTTCTGGGCGGCAGACAAACGATCCTTGTAGCGCTTGGAATCCTTGAATTTCAGGATGTCTTGCGGCTCCAGCTCGGCCGCGACTTCGCTGCGTCCCTCGGCGTCGAGGAAGCTCTCGAGACGGGCACGTGCGCTGATGCGCATATGATGGTCACACTTGGGGCACACTTCGAGATTGCGCTCCAGCTCTGCCCGGTAGAGCACCTGTTCGCAAGCAGTACACTTGGTCCACACCCCTTCCGGAATGTTGTGACGACGCGGTGTGGTGATCTTGCTCTTGGGAAGGATCTTCTCAAGCCAGCTCATGGAATTCCTTAATGCATTTGTGCCTGACAAAACACATCGAGCCTTGATTGTTCAATGACTTAACGGCTCGATGGCAATAAACGACGGATCATTAAACCACAAATTTTCGGGCCCAGTTACTAAAAACTGGTCGTACCCGGTGCCGAGTCCGGCAGCCACAGCGGGCCGAGGGGCGGCCGGGGCAACCCGAATTCGGCCGGGTAATCCACATCCACCAGATAGAGACCGCCCGCCTTGGCGGTCGGGCCCGCCAGGTTGCGATCCTTCGCCGCCAGCACCTCGGCAATCCACTCCACCGGTTGAAGCCCCTGCCCCACCAGCAGCAGGGAGCCGGTGATGTTGCGCACCATGTGATGCAGGAAGGCGTTGGCCTTGATGTCGAGCACGATGTAGGGGCCGGAACGGCTGACACACAGGTGGGTCACATTGCGCCAGGGGGTGTTGGACTGACAGGCGACAGCCCGGAAGGTGCTGAAGTCATGCTCCCCCAGCAGGCTCTGGCCGGCCTGGTGCATCAGTGTCGCATCGATGGCTTCGTGGTAGTGGCTGACGCCTTGGCCCAGGATCGCCGGGCGGTAGTTGTGGTTGTAGATGACGTAACGGTAGCGACGGGCGGTGGCGCTGAAGCGGGCATGGAAATGCTCGTCCACCTCCCTGACCCAGCGCACGGCGATGTCAGGGGGCAGGTTGGAGTTGAGCCCCAGGGTCCAGGCGCCTTCTGCGCGGTTCGACTCGGTATCGAAGTGGATCACCTGGCCGGTGGCATGCACCCCCGCATCGGTGCGACCGGCACACTGGATGGAGACGGGGTGGTTGGCGATGCGGCTGAGGGCTTTTTCCAGCTCCTCCTGAACGCTGATCACTTCGCGCTGGCGCTGCCAGCCGAAGTACCGGCTGCCGTCATATTCAATACCAAGGGCAATTCGCATGGGTAACGGTGTCTTCTGATGAAAGGATGCAGTGAAAGAAACGGGGCGGATTATACGCGCTCGGGCTCAAAAGTCCCAGACCGGGCGAGGCCGCAGTGCGGGGCCCCCAAAGAGAGAGAGCAGCCCGCGGGCTGCCCTCTCTGGTGCATGGATGACAAGGGCCTGCCTAGCCCAGGCGCTTGAGCAGCTTCTGCGCCTCGCTGCGCTGGTGCTCGCTGCCCTGGGCCACCGCCTCTTCCAGCAGCTCGCGGGCGCTCTCCTTGTCGTCGATCTCGAGGTAGGCCCGGGCCAAATCCAGCTTGGCCCCCACCCCGCCGTCATCGGCATCCACATCAAAGCCGTTGGACTCCGGCAGCACCTCGGGGAAACCGTCCAGCCCCACATCTAGGGAGAAGCCCTGATAGGGTTCCTGCTCCGTGCTGCTGGCATCGGCATCGGCCAGCAGCTTGTCGATTTCAACGAAGTCGCTGTCTTGCACCTGCTCGCGGGGTTTCACCTCCCCCTGATGGGACTCCACCTCGGCGAAGGCATCCTCGAAGTCCGCCAGGGCCAGCTCGTTGGGATCCCACTCGGACGCCGTCGGCTTGGTGGGCTCCAGCCCCAGCTCGGCCAGCATGTCGTCCACATCGTCCTTGCCAAACCCCGTCTCGTCGATGTGCGGCGCCTTGGCGGCAAGCTCATCGTCGGCCGGCTCGCCAAACCCGGTCTCTAGATCGCTCAGATCGAAGTTGGCCAGTGTCTCGTCACGCTGGCTGCGGCTCTCCTCCTGGGCCTGGGCCAGATCCGCTTCCAGATCCGCGTCCAGCTCGGCAAACAGGGCGGCCTGCAGCTCCTCTTCGGTCATGATCTCGTCATGACCACGGGCAGAGGAGGCGGGCTCGTCGGAGAGATCGAGTTCCGGCACCACGGGGAGATCGAAGTCCCCCTCGTGGGCCAGATCCAGCTCGGGCACCAGATCCGGATCCCGGTTCGCCGTCGTCACCGCAGGCTCCACATCAAAAGCGGAGAGCGCCGTCTCGTCATCCCGGAAGATGACATCGGCGGCAGCACTGGCGCCATCTTGCTTCCTGCTCACTTCCGGCTCGTTGAGATCCGGCATGCCATGGAGGGGCTCGTCATCCGCGATCCCCACCGTCATCAGCTGATCAAACTCGCTGTTCTCGTCTCCCATGACCATGGAGGTCGACTCGGAGAGGCTCTTCTCCTGCTCTTCCAGCTCGCGGCGGGCACGAGCACGCAACCAGAGCGTGACCAGGGCAAGCACCAGGAGCACCGGCAGCAGGATGATCATGGCGAGATTGAGCGGCGAAGAGAGCAGCTCCATCAGCCAGCTCTGTTTGGGCACCGGCGCCACCACGGGAGGCGTCGGATTGGCCTTGAGTTCCGCCACCTCTTTTTGCAGGGCGGTCTGATCCTGCAACTGGGCCTTGAGGGTCTCCACCTCTTCGGTCAGGGCTTGCAGACGCAGCTTGAGCCTGTGGTTCATCTCGGTGACCTGGCCGAGCTGGGCGTTGGCATCTTCCAGGGCCAGCGCCATCTCGGTTGAGGGTTTGCCCACCGCAGTGGCGGGCAGGGGCGCCGGCGCCGTGCTGGCGGCGCTGCTCGCAGCAGCGCTCACCACAACGGGGGGGGAGACAGCCGCCTTGGCGGTCTCCTTCACCTCGGGGGAAGGAGCCGTCGCCTTGGGTGCCGCCGGGATCGGCGCCGCCTTGGGCGGTGTATTCTTGGCCACCACAGCCGGCTTGGCCGGAGCAGGCTTGCTCGCCACCGGCTGGGCGACATGGGATTGCTTGTTGGCCAGGTATTTGGGGCTCAGCCCCTTCCAGCTCGCGTTGTCGCTGTTGAAGCGACGGCGTGCTTCGGCATCCGTGATGCGCCCCGCCTCTGCGGCGGTGGGCAGCAGGATGTGGGAACCCACCAGAATATGGTTGATGTTGCCGTCTGCGAAGCTTCGGGGGTTCTTGTCATAGATGGCCACCATGGTCTGGTAGACGCTTACCCGGTTGGACGGGCGATGCTTGCTCGCCAGACTCCAGAGGGTATCGGTGGGACGCACGGGACCATAACTGCCAGCCGACGCAGAGGCCACCTGACGCACTATCGGCTCTGCCTTGGGCAATACGACGGGGGCCACGGGCTGGGCCCGGGGCTCTGGTTGCACCGCGGGGGGCGGTGAGCCATCCGGTCCCTTGAGTTCGACAAAGAAGGGTTCTCGCGCCCCCTCTTCGGCCTGAACCGTGCCCAGAAGCCCCAATGCGAGTAGCGTTGCCAGCGTTATGCGGGAATGTCCCATATTCGTTCCTTCGTATGACGGCCCTATCACATTGAAAAATCTGGATAGTTACCCCAAAACAATCGGCTCAATATAAATCAGGCGCCGGTCTCAAGCCAGCGATCCGACATATTTCGCGCCCGGCGGCGACCAGAAAGCAGCCCCAGACGCGAACCAGAGTGTAGAAAAAAACCTAGTCCACTGATATCACACGGTATTCCAAAAACCGGAGAGTGGGTTCCCGGTCACATCCCGGGGCCAGGGCGCCCACATCAAGGTGGGGTTCCCTCCCCGCCCGGGGCCGACATCCGGCCTCAGAGGTAGTCGCGTACCAGCAGTTCGGCAATCTGCACGCTGTTGGTCGCCGCGCCCTTACGAACGTTATCGGCCACGATCCACATATTGATACCACTCGGATGAGAAATATCCTGGCGCACCCGCCCGACCATCACATCATCCTGACCGGTGGCATCGCGCACCGGGGTCGGGTAGTCCCCTTCATCATCAAACAGGGTGACGCCCGGGGCATTGCGCAACAGATCCTTGACCTGCTCGGCGTCCAGCGGCTGGTGCAGCTCCACATGGACCGCCTCGGCGTGACCATAGAAGACCGGTACCCGCACGCAGGTAGGGTTCACGGCGATGCTGGCATCCCCCAGGATCTTCTGGGTCTCCCACACCATCTTCATCTCTTCCCGGGTGTAGCCGTTGTCGGTGAAAGCATCGATCTGCGGGATCAGGTTGAAGGCGATCTGCTGCGGATAGAGGGTCGGCTCTACCGGGCGGCCGTTGAGCAGGTGGGCGGTCTGGCCCGCCAGCTCGCTCACCCCTTCCTTGCCGGAACCGGAGACGGACTGGTAGGTCGCCACGTTGATGCGACTGATGCCTACCTCGTCGTGCAGGGGCTTGAGCGCCACCAGCATCTGGATGGTGGAGCAGTTAGGGTTAGCGATGATGTTGCGGTTGCGAAAATCGGCCAGCGCGTCCGGGTTCACTTCCGGAATGACCAGGGGAATGTCCTCGTCGTAGCGGAAGCAGGAGGTGTTGTCGATGACGATGCAGCCGTGCTCGGCGGCGATGGGCGCCCATTTGGCCGAGACCTCGGCACCGGCGGAGAAGAGTGCAATCTCCACCTGGCTCCAGTCAAAGGCCTCCACGTCAAGGATGTCGACGTTCTTGCCGCCAAAACGCACCGTGTCCCCAGCGCTGCGACTGGAGGCGAGCGGATAGAGGGTCGCTACCGGGAAGGCGCGCTCCTCCAGGATCTCGATCATGGCCTGACCCACGGCGCCGCTGGCACCCAATACCGCTACGTTGAATTGCTGACTCACTGATCTGTTCTCCTGTGATGCGGCCCGTCGGGGCCGGGCATGAGGGCCCCGGCTGGCACGCGTATCGGTTTGATGACAGGCCCGCCATGATGCCGGGCCGGGGGAAGCGCCGCCTGGGCAAGCCCTTCCCCTTGTTGAAATCGGGTTTATTGCTCCGAGACGGCAAAACCCAGTCGGGCCAATCTGTCGTCGGCGAAGGGCCCTTTCAGTTGCAAGGCGCCCAATTCGCGCCGCTCGGGGTAGCGCTTGCGCTGCTCATCGAAGCTGCCGGGCAGCCCGATCCGGTTGCGAAAACGGGCGTCGTCCCGGCGCACGTCATAAACAAGGTGGACAAGCTGTTTGATGAGCGCCTGATCCGCCGGCTGCCCCGGCGTCAGCTCGCGCACCTCTGGGGCAGGCAGCAGGGATTGCAGATCCTGGCGCGGGGTGCGCCCCAGTTGCCGGCACAGCGCCTCATAGAGCATCCAGGTGCCACGGGCCTTGCCTTCCAGGCTGTAACCGGCGATATGCGGGGTGGCCAGCTCGGTATGGGGCACCAGTTCATTGAGGGGCTCGGGCTCTCCTTCCCACACGTCCATCACCAGTCGCAGGGGATGGGGTCCCTGCTGGCGGACAAGCAGGGCACGGTTGTCCCACACCTCGCCGCGGGATGCGTTGATGAGGATCTGCCCGGCCGGACGCTCGGCGATCTCCTCGGCTCCCAGCAGGTGGAAGGTGGCCTCATCCCCTTCACGAAGATAGGGGACATGGAAGCTGACGATGTCGGCATCCAGGGCAGTGCGGTAATCCACGAAGTCGCCAGCGGCGCCGCTACGGGCCAGGGGCGGGTCGCAGCGCAGCACCTTCATCCCGAGCGCCTCGGCCTTGCCGGCCACGCTCTCGCCGGTGTTGCCAGCGCCGATGACGGCGAGGCTCATCTCGCTCAAGGTCAGCTCATGGCGTTCCGCCAGAACCAGCAGGGCGGAGAGCACGTAGTCCCCCACCGACACCTTGTTGCAGCCGGGGGCGCTGAAGAAGGGGATGCCCCGCGCCGCCAGCAGCCCCTGATCGATGTGATCCGTGCCGATGGTGGCCGTACCGACAAACCCCAGCCTGGGGCAACTCGCCAGGAGCGCTTCGTTGACCCGGGTCACGGAGCGCACCAGCAGCACATCCGCCTCTTGCAGATCCGCGGCCTTTATTTCTCGTCCCGGCAGGGGAACCACTTCACCAAATTCCGCAAACAGCTCCACCGCATGGGGCATATTTTCATCAACGACGATCTTCATCGGCACGCATCTCGTCCACAAGGGCCACAGGCGCGCCATTCTAGCCCAAACGCGACGGATTTTCAGAGGCTTGTTGGCAGACCGCTCTGCGGCCATCTTTTCACCTTCCGGCCTCAGGTGCGGGCACGATGCCCGGCAGCATCATATGTAACAGCCTGTTGCCCTCGCCCCCTTCGCCTTGACCAGAGCAACCTGACTGGCACAATGACGCCTCTTTTTAGCCGCTCGCGCCACCGAACCGGACCCCTTGATGCCGACTCACTCCTCTTCGTTGCCACGCCGCAAGGTGCTTCATTTCAATGCCCTCCTGCTCCTTCCCCTGCTGCTGCTCGTCTGCCTGCCCTGGCAGCCGTTCATGACCCAGGCCCTGCAATCGGGCTGGCTATGGTGGCCCTACGCCCTCACCCGCATGGTGGACTTGCCGGGGCTGGTCTTCACCATCGCCGCCCTGCTGCTGCTCACAAGACACAAGCTGACGCTGGACGGTCGCGCCCTGCTGGCGCTGGCTGGTGCCCTCTTTGCCGTGCTGGCGAGCGACTGGGTCATCAAGAGCCTCATCAAGCTACTGACCGAGGAGCCCAGGCCCTACCTCATCTGGCTGGAGAGCCAGGAGCTGATCCCCGCCATCCGCCAGTTCTATGGGGGAAGCCAGGCCCTTCGCAGTGAACAGGTCCACGCCGCGACCCAGTTGCTGGCGCTGCCCGCCTGGCTCGGCCAGCACTGGCAGGCAGAGGTCAACTACGCCTTTCCCTCCGGTCACAGCATCGCCGCCATGAGCCTCGCCCAGTTCTTCGGCCTGATCTGGCTGGCCCGGGCACCCGCCGGGGCCTGGCTGCTGCCACTCTGGGCCATCGGGATTGGCCTCTCGCGCACCCTTATCGGCATGCACTGGCCCCTGGATGTGCTGGCAAGCGCCCTGCTTGGCAGTCTCACCGCCCTCATGGCCGCCCGCTGGTGGTTGCGCCACTACTGACCTCCAATAAAAAACGGGCACCTGGGTGCCCGTTTTTATCGCTTGTACGCCACTCACCCCTTCTGCTGCCAGCCCTCGGGATACTTGTAGCCGACGAAGCGCTTGGCGGCATAAGCCTTGAATTCAGGGGAGTTGTAGGCGGCCGCCACATCCTTGGCGAACGGCTTGCCCGCATCGGCGCTCTTTACCACCACCCAGTTGATGAAGTCATAGCTGCGCTCGAGGAAGAGGCCGGAGCTGAACGGGATCCCGCTTGAGGCGGCAAAGTTGCCGTTGATGACGGAGAAATCCACATCCTCACGGGAGCGCGGCAGCTGCGCCGCCTCCAGCAGCACCAGCTTGAGGTTGTGGGGGTTCTTCACCACGTCGAACTCGCTCGCCTTGAGGGGATTGATCCCCTCCTTGAGGCTCAGCCAACCCAGATCCTGCAACATCAGCAGTGCTCGGGCCTGGTTGGTGGGATCGTTCGGGATGGCGACCGTGCTTCCCTCTTTCACCGCCTTCAGATCCCCCAGCTTGCCGGCGTAGAGCCCCATGGGACCGGTCGGCACCTGGGTGATGGGCGCCAGAGAGAGACCCCGGTCTTTGGCGAAGCTCTCCAGATAGGGCTTGTGCTGGAAGCAGTTGACGTCAAGCGACCCGTCCGCCAGGGCGATATTGGGGGTCACGTAGTCGGTGAACTCCACCAGCTTGACCTTGTAGCCCTTGGCTTCGAGCTGCGGCTTGATAGAGTCGGTCACCATGTCGGCAAAGTCACCAACCGTGGTGCCGATGACGATCTCTTTCTTCGCCTCATCGATGGCAAAGGCGGACAGCGGCAGGCTGCTGGCGAGCAACGCCAGGGCGGAAAGGGTGAAGAAGGAACGACGTTGCATAAAAACTCCCTGTCAACATGATCATCAAAACGGTGAGCGGTCGGGGGCGCAAACATGCAGTCAGCGCACAACCATCTAGCCATCCAAACGGCCAAATTAGCACACCATAACAGAGCTCGTAGCCTTCGCCAAGCAACAAAACCGGGCAAGCTTGGCCAGCACGAAGCAAAGCGCATCCCGCAACTGGATGAAAAATCTTTGACGGAGCACGCAGTTATGCGCCTTGCCCTCTCCCTGCCTGGCGTCAAACTGGCTTATTGTGGTCATTCGATACCCATTTACACAAGTTCCAATGAGGGCCTGATGGGCTGCTCTACACCCAGGCAACACAAGGAGTCACCGTGTTCGATCATGTTGAAATCAAGGTGGTGCGTTTTGACTCCTGTCAGCACTTCTACGCCACCGTGTTGGCTCCTCTTTTGATAGAACTCAAATGGTCTGATGAGACGGCGGCCGGTTTTGGCCTGATGGGCCGCGATCACGTGGGCTTCCTGATTGAGCGGGGGCAGCAGGGCGCCTCCTGCCATCTCGCATTCAGGGCCGACGACGCGACACAGGTGGATGCGTTCCATCACGCGGGGATCAAGGCAGGCTTTGCCTGCAATGGGTTGCCGGGACTGCGTCCCCACTATGCCCCCAATTACTACGCCGCCTTCCTGCGCGATCCCGATGGCAACAACATCGAGGCGATGACCTACATTGAGTCCTCACACGCCGCAAACACATCGCAGCACAGTGCCACCCAGCAAAAGGCCCTGCATTCGGTGAATCCAGGGCCTGAGAAGTACACGTAGTGAGTCGGGTTAGATTATTTGAACGCCTTGCTGGCGTTCTCCAAGGCCTGCTTCTCGGCGGCGTTCATGATGGACGCCTGGCGGTTTTGCTCGGCCTGGTAGCAGGCGTCCTTGCTGATCCCTTGCGCCTGGCATTCCGCCATGCGTTGTGCCGGGCTGGCGCAACCGGCCAAAAGGCCAGCCAGGGAGACGAACAGGATTATCTTCTTCATGGTACTTCTCATCGTTAATGGAAAATCGTCCAACTACGCAGTAGCGGGTTGATGCGTCGCCCCTTGTCATGCACACCACAACTGAGAAAACGGGCTCCATGACGGGCATCCTAGTGTCCCCCACGCCGTCGGTCAGCTCACAATTTGTATCAAGATGTACGCGAGAATGGCTCCCAGGATGGCGCTGTATCTCATCCGCAACGGAGAAAGGAGACAAAAAATGCACAAACACCATCACCCAGGCCTGCTGGTGGTCGATATCCAGGGCAAGCTGGCCCGCCTGGTCGAGGAGAGCGACGCCCTGATTGCCAATACCGCCAGGCTGGTGCAAGGGGCCAGGGTGCTGGGGCTGCCGGTTGTCTGGCTGGAGCAGAACCCGGACAAGCTCGGTGCCACCGTGCCCGAATTGCAATCGCTGCAGGCAGGCGATCTTGTGCTGCCCAAATACAGCTTCGGCGCCCTGGGGGAGCCCACTGTGGCGACCGCGCTGGCCGAAAGCGGGGTAGAGCATTGGCTGGTATGTGGCATCGAGACCCATATCTGCGTCTACCAGAGCGTGTTGGGACTTCTGGCCAGCGGCACCCGGGTCTCGCTGGTGGTGGATGCGGTGTCGTCTCGCTGCGCTGCCAACCGGGCTCTCGCCATCGGCCAGCTTGCGGCCAGGGGAGCTGCGCTGACGTCGGTGGAGATGTGCCTCTATGAGCTGATGGGGGACTGCCGCCATCCGGCATTTCGCCAGATCCTCTCCCTGGTGAAATGACCGCCATGATGGACAACATGGCGCCCTTTCTGTTCGCCCTCATCGCCTTCGGGGCGGCACTCATGGTGACGGTGACGGGGATGGCCGCCACCCGTCACTATCTGGCCTGGCTCTGGCTGGGGATCATGCTCTTCTTCGGGCTGTGGTGGACGCTGCTGGGGATGCCGCCGCTCCTCGCCGAACCGGCCCCTCTCTGACCATGCCGCCCGGACGGCTCAGCTCCCCAGACGCTCCTGCAGATAGTCGTATCCTTCCCCCTCCCTTGGCACGAAGCTCAGCCTGTGGGTCAGACCGGGGGGCGCATCATCGGCATGATGGGAAACGAACAATAGCTGGGTTCCCTCGCCCACGAGGCGCGCTACCATCTCCCGCACCAGGTGACGGTTGAGGGGATCCAGTCCCTGCAGGGGTTCGTCCAGGATGAGCAGCGGCGGATGCTTGACCAGGGCACGGGCGATCAGCACCAGTCGCTGCTGACCGAAAGAGAGAGAGTGGAAAGGCTGCGCCCCCTGATCGGCCAGCCCCAGCAGGGCCAGCCACTGGTTGGCCAGCGCCAGCTGACGATCCCCCGGCCGGGTATAAAGCCCGATGGAGTCGTAGAAACCGGAGAGGATCACTGTCTGCACCGGGCAGCTGACACGATAGTCCAGATGCAGCGCCGGGC
Source organism: Aeromonas sp. R10-1 (assembly GCF_040908465.1). NCBI lineage: Bacteria > Pseudomonadati > Pseudomonadota > Gammaproteobacteria > Aeromonadales > Aeromonadaceae > Aeromonas > Aeromonas sp. R10-1. The sequence continues at coordinate 11,316 of NZ_JBFODT010000023.1, read as the reverse complement.
TCACGAGCCCGATGTGGCGCTTGATCTCCCAGATGCTCTCGCCGCTGCCCCGCCGCCGTCCGAACAGATGGAGCTCATTGTTGTAACCTTGCGGGTGATCTCCGGTGATGAGGGAGAGCAGGGTCGACTTGCCAGCGCCATTCGGTCCCACCAGTTGCCAGTGCTCCCCCTCGTCAATGGTCCAGTCGAGCCCATCGATGATCACCTGATCCCCGTAAGCGATACGCATGGCTTTCATGACGACCCGAGGGCCGGGAGGCAGGGGCTCGGGGGTCGTCAGCGGTGGCGGCAATCGGGGAGATACCGTTTCGGCGCGTGCCAGCTGGGCAACCTCCTGGCTGCCGAGCACCTCCTCGCGCTCCCCCGCCAGCAGCAGACGACACTCGCCGAGCAGGCCGAGGTGAGTGGCAAAGGGGGGGATCTCGTCAAAACGGTTGACGATCACCACCAGGCGCAGCCCCTCTGACACCAGGTCGGCCAGCAACATCATCAAAGAAGCCCTGGCCCCCTGATCCAGACCATCGAAGGGTTCGTCCAACACCAGCAGTTCGGGTCGCCCCAGCAGGGCCCGGGCCAGCAGCAGCTTGCGCCCCTCCCCGCTCGAGAGGTAGCGATAGGGGCGCTCCCACAGGGATTCAATGCCAAAACGGGCCAGCAGCGCGCGGGCCTCATGCTCCTCACCCCCTGCCTCCAGCATCAGGGTCGATACCCGATACCCCGCCTCCTCCTCTTCCCCCAGCATGTCGGTATTGCGCCGCTGCCAGTCCAGCTCCCCCAGCTGTTGCTGCGACTCGAACGAGAGTCGCTCGGCCCGGACTCGACCCGATACCGCTCCGGCACGCACGACCAGCTCGCCGCACAGGGCCGACGCCAGCGCCGTCTTGCCGCTGCCGTTGCTGCCGACGAAGGCCCAGCAGGCCTGCGGGGTGAGACAGAGTTCGGGAATAACCAGGGTGTGGTGGCCACGCAGGGCCAGGGTGGCGGATTGCCACTGCAATGAGGTCATGGGATCGTCCTGTGATGGGTGCGGAGCGCCTTGCGCATTCCCCTTGTAACAGAAAAAGGGAGGCGCAGACAAAAACGGCGCCATTGCGGCGCCGTGTCATCAAAAAGCGGGGACGGGTTTAGCCGGCCTTGTGCTGCTCGGCCAGATAGAGCCAGGTGTCGACCACGGTATCGGGGTTGAGCGACACGGAATCGATCCCCTGCTCGACCAGCCAGGCGGCGAAGTCCGGGTGATCGGACGGCCCCTGGCCGCAGATCCCCACGTACTTGCCCGCCTTGCGGGCGGCGGCGATGGCCATGGCCAGCAGTGCCTTGACCGCCTCGTTGCGCTCGTCGAACAGGTGGGCGATGAGCCCGGAGTCCCGATCCAGCCCAAGGGTCAACTGGGTCATGTCATTGGAGCCGATGGAGAAGCCGTCGAAGTGCTCGAGGAATTTGTCCGCCAGCAGCGCATTGGAAGGCAGCTCGCACATCATGATGACTTTCAGGCCGCGCTCGCCACGGCGCAAGCCGTTCTCAGCCAGTATCTCCACTACCTGCTCCGCCTCACCCAGGGTACGCACGAAGGGGATCATCACCTCGACGTTGGTCAGCCCCATGACATCCCGCACCCGTTTCATCGCCTCGCACTCGAGGGCGAAGCAGGGGCGGAAACTGTCGGCAATGTAGCGCGACGCACCACGGAAACCGATCATGGGGTTCTCTTCATGGGGTTCGTAACCACGGCCCCCCACCAGGTTGGCGTACTCATTGGACTTGAAGTCCGACATCCGCACGATGACCCGCTCAGGCCAGAAGGCGGCCGCCAGGGTGGCGATCCCTTCCGTCAGCTTGGCTACGTAGAACTCCCTGGGGCTCTCGTAGCCCGCGATCATCCTGGTGATGGTGGCCTGGAGTTCCGGGGTCTGCTGATCGAACTCCAGCAGCGCCTTGGGGTGGACCCCGATCATGCGGTTGATGATGAACTCGAGGCGGGCCAGGCCCACACCGGCATTCGGCAACTGGGCAAAATCGAAGGCGCGGTCCGGATTGCCGACGTTCATCATGATCTTGATGGGCAGGCGCGGCATGTTGCCCACCTCGGTCACCGCCACGTCAAAGTCGAGCTCGCCGTCATAGATGAAGCCGGTATCCCCTTCCGCACAGGAGACGGTGATGAGCTGACCATCCTGGATGTGGTCGGTGGCGTTGCCGCAACCCACCACTGCCGGAATGCCAAGCTCCCGGGCGATGATGGCGGCGTGACAGGTGCGTCCACCCCGGTTGGTGACGATGGCGGAAGCGCGCTTCATGATGGGCTCCCAGTCCGGATCCGTCATGTCGGTGACCAGCACATCGCCGGGCTGCACTTCATCCATCTGGCTGATGGAGGAGATGACACGGGCCGGACCCGCGCCAATCTTGTGGCCGATGGCGCGCCCCTCGATCAGCACCTTGCCGGTTTGCTTGAGGGCAAAGCGCTCGAGGGTATTGGCTTCCTGGCGGCTACGCACGGTTTCCGGACGGGCCTGAACGATGTAGAGCTTGCCATCCTGACCATCCTTGGCCCACTCGATGTCCATCGGGCGACCGTAGTGCTGCTCGATGATGAGGGCCTGCTTTGCCAGGGCCATCACTTCCTCGTCCGTGATGCAGAAGCGGTTGCGCTCGGCATCGGTGGTGTCGACCACCTTCACCTGACGGCCATGACCGGCATCCCCGGAGTAGGTCATCTTGATGAGCTTGGAGCCCAGCGTCTTGCGCACCACGGCAGGGCGCCCGGCCTTGAGGGTCGGCTTGTGCACATAGAACTCGTCCGGGTTGACGGCCCCCTGCACCACCATCTCGCCCAAACCCTGGGCGCCGGTGATGAAGACCACGTCGTTGAAGCCGGATTCGGTGTCCAGGGTAAACATGACGCCTGAGGCAGCGAGATCCGAGCGCACCATGCGCTGCACCCCGGCGGAGAGAGCGACCCCCTTGTGGTCATAGCCCTGATGGACCCGGTAGGAGATGGCGCGATCGTTGAACAGCGAGGCAAACACATGCTTGATGGCAGTCATGACGGCATCGATACCGCGCACGTTGAGGAAGGTCTCCTGCTGACCGGCAAACGACGCATCCGGCATGTCTTCCGCAGTGGCGGAGGAGCGCACGGCAAAGGATGCCCCGAGCCCCGCGCTCAGCTTGTCATAGGCCTCGCGCACCGCCTGCTCCAGAGCGGGCTGGAAGGGCGCTTCCACCACCCAGTCGCGGATCTGCTGACCGGCCCGGTTGAGGGCGGCGATGTCATCCACATCCAGACTGTCGAGCAGGTCATGGATCTTGCCGTTGAGGCCGCTTAACTCCAGAAACTCGTTAAACGCAAAGGCCGTGGTCGCAAACCCGCCCGGCACGGACACGCCGACCCCCGAGAGGTTGCTGATCATCTCGCCAAGGGATGCATTCTTGCCGCCGACGCGTTCAACGTCCTGCATACCGAGCTGTTCGTACCAGAGTACGTACTGTTGCATTTGCATGTCTCCAGGTTGGGGGGCCAGGGTGACAATTCACCTGCTGTGCCAAGTCGTGTGTTTTTGTTAGTGTCTGTTGCCAACGACCATGAAAACGTTTTCTATTTATTGTCAAAAAAATCCCCGAGCAAGAGTTGGGGATGGTCGTTTGACACAGGCATTCTACAATAGCGACACAAAAAGGTAACGACTCAGGTTTGCAAGCGAGTTCACAACTTGGGCATGGCAGATCTGTTGACAAAAACTATATGGTTTCGAGAGATACTTATTTCTCGCCGCCCCTTGGAGCGCACCACAGGAGTCCGCAGTGCACACCGTATTCTATGTATCCGACGGCACCGCCATCACCGCCGAAGTCTTCGGCCACGCCGTGTTGAGCCAGTTTCCCCTGGCCTTCGAACAGGTCACCATCCCCTTTGTCGAGACCCAGGAGAAAGCGCGCCAGGTACGGGCACGTATTGACGAGCAGTTTCGCCAGACCGGGGTGCGCCCCATCCTGTTTCACACCATCGTCGACCCCATGGTGCGTGAAGAGGTGCTCAAGGCCCAGGCCAGCAGCCACGATTTTCTCAACACCTTCGTGAGCCCTCTCGAACAGGAGCTCGGTATCAAGGCCGAACCCAGGTTGCATCGCACCCATGGCATGGAAAACCGCAAGCTGTACGACGATCGCATCGAAGCGGTCAACTTTGCGCTGGCCAACGACGATGGCATCACCACCAGGGAGTATGACGAGGCAGACATCATCCTCATCGGGGTCTCCCGTTGCGGCAAGACACCGACCAGCCTCTATCTGGCACTGCAATTTGGCATTCGCGCCGCCAACTATCCCTTTATCGAGCAGGACATGGGATCGCTGGAGCTGCCCGCCGCCCTCAAGGCCAATCGCCACAAATTGTTCGGCCTCACCATCATGCCGCAGCGGCTGCACGAGATCCGCAACCAGCGCCGCGCCAACAGCCGCTACTCCTCGCTTGATCAATGCAAACAGGAGCTGGCCAGCGTCGAGAGGCTGTTCCGCCAGGAGGCGATCCGCTTCCTCGATACCAGCTCCCACTCGGTCGAGGAGATCAGCGCCAAGATCCTGGAAGCGACCGGCCTTCGCCGCCAGCTCTGCTAACCTGCAAGGCTGCGACAGCACAACGCACCATGAGACAGAGGAGTGGCAAGATAACGAAACAGAAGAACAGGATGAAAAAATAATGCCAGCATCATCGCTGGCATCCCATCACTCGCGGGGCAAGCAGGCTCAGGGCTTGTTGAGTTCCTTGTTGTTCATCAACATGCCGTGAAAATTAATGAGTCCCCTGCCCTTGCGGACTCGCTCGCTCAGCCAGCAAGCTGGCACCAGCCCCATCCCGGCAGCAAGGATGAGCACCATGGCGATGTGGTTCACCAGGTAATCCGCTCCCAACCAGCCGCAGACAACAAGGCTGCTCATCGCCATCGTCAGCAACATGGGGGATAGCCAGATCCCGAGCCAGAGCACGGCCATCACCAGGCCACCCACAATACGCTCCATCATATGAGTCCCTTTTTATCAAAGGGCAACAAGGCCATGAAAACCGGACTGAGTCAATAGATGGAAATCCATCAGAACACAAAACCAGCAACCACTCTCAAACCCCCTTTCCAGATCATGAAAAACCTGCATGCCGCACAAAATAGCAGCCGATGATGAGGAAAACAGGTGCATGAATGGTCGATTATCACTATTCTGCTCGGGTTGGTAGCCGCTACAAAAAACAGCCAGCGGCAAACCGTAACGATATAAATACGGATTTCGTCACGTTTTCGGCACAAGATGCCGCGCCAGGCAGAGGAAGTGCTGTGGCTGACGGGACGCGAGCCGAGTGATTTCAGCGACGTAAGGAAGGAAGCATGGATCTTCAACAACACGGCGACGAGCTCAAGCGCGGTCTGAAAAACCGCCATATCCAGCTTATCGCACTGGGCGGTGCCATCGGTACAGGCCTGTTCCTCGGCATTGCCGACACCATCAAGATGGCGGGCCCCGCGGTGCTGCTGGGCTATGCCATCGGCGGCTTCATCGCCTTCCTCATCATGCGCCAACTGGGCGAGATGGTGGTGGAAGAGCCGGTTGCCGGCTCATTCAGCCATTTTGCCTACAAGTACTGGGGTGACTTCGCCGGCTTCGCCTCCGGCTGGAACTACTGGGTGCTCTATGTGCTGGTGAGCATGGCCGAGCTGACGGCAGTCGGTATCTATGTCCAGTACTGGTGGCCCGAGATCCCGACCTGGATGTCGGCGGCTTTCTTCTTCGTGCTGATCAACGCCATCAACCTCTCCAACGTCAAGGCGTTCGGCGAGATGGAGTTCTGGTTCGCCATCATCAAGGTGGTCGCCATTCTCGGCATGATCGGATTCGGCGGCTGGATGCTGTTCTCCGGCAGCGGCGGCCCCGAGGCCACGGTCAGCAACCTCTGGGCCCAGGGTGGCTTCTTCCCCAACGGCGTCGGCGGGCTGGTGATGGCAATGGCCTTCATCATGTTCTCCTTCGGCGGTCTGGAGCTGGTCGGCATCACGGCAGCGGAAGCGGACAATCCCGAGAAGAGCATCCCAAAGGCCACCAATCAGGTGATCTACCGCATCCTCATCTTCTACATCGGTGCCCTCACCGTACTGCTCTCCCTCTATCCCTGGGGCAAGGTAGTGGAAGGCGGCAGCCCGTTCGTGATGATCTTCCATGCGCTCGACAGCAACCTGGTAGCCAACGTACTTAACCTGGTGGTGCTGACCGCCGCGCTGTCGGTGTACAACAGCTGCGTCTACTGCAACAGCCGCATGCTGTTTGGCCTGGCCAAGCAGGGCAACGGCCCCAAGGCCCTGCTCAAGACCAACAAGAGCGGCGTGCCCCTGACCGCCATCACCATCTCGGCCGCGGCCACCCTGCTGTGCGTGCTCATCAACTATTTGATCCCGGGCAAGGCCTTTGGTCTGCTGATGTCCCTAGTGGTCTCCGCCCTGGTCATCAACTGGGCCATGATCAGCCTGGCGCACCTCAAGTTCCGCAAGGTGAAGGCTGCAGAAGGCGTCACCACCAAGTTCAAGGCACTGTGGAGCCCGTTTGGCAACTACCTCTGCCTCGCCTTCATGGCCGCCATCCTGGTGATCATGTACATGAACGACGGCACCCGCATCTCGGTCGAGCTGATCCCGGCCTGGGTCCTGGTACTCGGTATCGGCTATCTGCTCAAACAGAAGAGTCAACGCAAGCTGGCTACCAACCTGGGCTAGGCATCATCCCTCTCCAGCAAAAATGCCGGTCACTGACCGGCATTTTTTATTCCATTCCCGTTTCACCTGACCCAATTCGCGGCTCACTTGTCCTGCCAGCCCCTGCAATGACAAACCCGAGGGGTTGCCTCGGGTTTGAGTGATGGACAAAGGGGCTGTGTTATTCCAGCAGGAAGACGGCTTCTACATTGTCAGTGATGCTGATCTGCTGCTGTTGATAGCTGTTTTCCATCATGTCGGCGGCAGGGGCTGCCGCAGCCTTCATGGCACGGGTATAGACCGGCATGGGGGAACTGTTGCGGTATTCAACGCTATATACCTTGCCAAGCTTCATGCCGAAAGCCTTGGCCAGGGATTCCGCCTTGCTCGTGGCATCAGCAACAGCACCAAGCCGGGCCTGCTCCTTGATGACCTGTGGTGACTTCAGGCCGTACTCTATCTGGGTCACGGACTCCAGACCCGCCTTGAGGGCGGTATCCATCAACTGGCTGAGTTTGTCCAATTGATAGAGTTTGACGGCCAGTTGGCGCTGGGCACGGTAACCCACCATTTCAGGCTGCTTGTTCTGGGGATACTGATACTCGGGGGAGATCACTAGGTTGCCCGCCTCGACGTCGCTGCGCTTGATGCCCAGGCTCTCAAGCTGGCCAAAGAAGGCAGCTACCTTGGTATCTACCTGCTGTTTGGCCTTGATGCCCTGCTTCTCCAGTGCCGTGACAGCGACATTGAGCGTCAGCATGTCTGGTTCAACCTTCTGCTCCGCATAGCCACTGACGACCAGATGGGGGGCCTGAGGAACCTCGATGGCAAGCAACGGAGCACTGACAACCAGCGCGGACAGGGTAAGAAGGGGACGCCACATAAAAAAACCTCCATCATTTAGATGGAGGTCATTATGCATGTCGTCGATTGGGATTCATATATCGTGTGTCGGCGGGATCTGGTCCAGCACCTGATTGGTCATGTCGATATTGATGCTGATCTCCCCTCCTACTGAATTGCCATGGCTTGTCATCACGGGAGCAGGCGCCTGGCTGCCAAACAGCGATTCATCCTCAAAGTGGAACGAATCCCACGACAGAACATGACCTTGTGATGGCAGATTCGGCTCGGACGTCGTCACGACGGCCAGCGCCCCCCAGTCAAGCTCCTCGCCGTGGCTGAGCAGCCCCTGCAAGGAGGTATCGCTCAGGCTCTGCAACGAATACTCCTGCTGCCCCCACTCATGGCCGACCAGCACCATCATGTGGGGCAGGGGGGCATCTTCTGCTGGCGTGAAGCTGATACGAGAGGCGGCAAAGTCCACATTGAGCAACCCCGCCACCTCACCATCTTCGCTCTCCAGCTCCAGACCGTTGAGAGTGTCACCCGTCATCGTGGCCTGATAGCCAAAGCGACCGGTGCAGACGATATTGTCCTGCCCGTTCCAGCTGTAGCGAATGCCGTCGATGTCGACCCAGTTGAATGACTGCATGGTGACCCTCTCCTGATACTGCGGCTATCTTATCTGCCCACTCCATCAAATAACAGGGGCCGGGCACACCCGGCCCCCATACCCTGCTTACGGATCGACCTTGAGGTTGCCCTGATCCAGCAGATCCTGAATGATCTGCAGATTGGATTTGCCAGCCGTCAGATCTACGTTGTCAAAGAGGATGGTATGAGTCGTGGTGCCACTTCCCGCTCCATCCAGATCAATGGTCAGAGTCGACTTGCCACTGCCCGGACCAGGAGCAAAGGTAAGATAGTGATCCAGTGTGCTCGCATCGGCATGCTCACCACTGAGCAGTTCACTCAGGTCCAGGACATCTCCATTGGCCCCCGTGGTGAAGTCTTTGATGGTATCCGTGCCTCCTGCATCACCTGCCATCCATTTAAAGGTATCCTTGCCAGCCCCACCAGTCAGGGTATCACTGCCGGTACCCCCAATCAGCAGGTCGTCGCCACCACCACCACTCAAGATGTCGTTACCTGCCAGTCCGCTCAGGACATTGGCATTGCCATCGCCGGTCAGGCTGTCGTTGAACATGGACCCTACCAGGTTTTCTATGTTGCTCAGGCTGTCTGTCCCTGCCCCTCCGGTATTCTGATTGGCGCCATTGACTGTGACCGTGACCCCAGCAGCGCTGTCGAAGTAACTGGCCGTATCATTGCCGTTGCCGCCGTTCAGGGTATCGTTGCCAGCGCCACCGATCAGGAGATCATTGCCCTCACCACCATTCAAGGTGTCGTTACCGAGTCCTCCAAGCAGGATGTCGTTCCCGGCATTCCCGTTGAGCGTATCGTTTCCAGACCCCCCGATCAGGATCTCGTCGAGATAGCTCCCGGTGAGTGTCGAACCGCTCTGCACATCCACATACACCTTGGCCGTATCTGTGGTCGTGCTATTGGTGTAGTTGAACGAACCCTCGTAAGAGCTGGGGGTAGCATTGCCGGAAGTATTGTCAAATGTTACCGAGCCTGCATTGTCTGTGACGGTCCCTCCAACAGCTCCCGAGACGCCCGTGATCATCTGGGTCGCAGCCAGAGGCCCGGTGTCATTGGCAAGCAGGGCCCAATCCGGAATGGTCGCAGGGTCCTGGTTGGTGATGATAAAGTCATCACGAACCACGGTAGGACCGACCGCCGGGTTGATAACGATGGACAAGGTGCTGGACGCAGTATCCCCATCGTTGTCTATCACACTGTAACCCACGACCTGGTTTATCCCCCCGACCGGAATGGATGACGGCGGAGTATAGGTGTAGGCGCCGTTGTCCATATCCACCTTGAGGATGCCGCCTGCAAGTGTAATGGTCCATTCATTGGTCGCTGTATTGAAGGTCCCGACTGATGTCCCTCCCGAAACGCCGGCGGAGTCCGTCTTCTGGTTGTAGGTATAAGTCACCCCCCCCACGGTAATGGCATTGAGCCAGCCACCATCGGCCCCGGCACTCGCCGCTACCCCGTTGAGCAGTTGTCCTGCCAGGGGCGGAGCTACCACGGTGCTCAAAAGGGTCGCGGTCAGTTGGCTGAAGTCAGTCACCACCACTGCGGTGGTATTCGCCGGGCTGGCACCACTGACCCCGTTGTAGGCAATGGGATCCAGTGCAGACTGGGTCGCTCCCGAGCCCATCCCGAGCGCGTACGAATTGATGTTGTTCGCCGTCAGGAAATCGGCCCAGTCCTTGGTTTCACCACTCAGTGTCGTGCCATCACCATCGATCCCGTTCCCACCGCCAAGCGAGTTGTTGCCATCAGGAACTGTGGCGGGGGTACCGCTCAACGAGTTGGCATTTGGCAGACCATCCGACATGAAGTAAGAGACATTTTGCGCATTAGCGAGTTTACCTGTATCGCCAAAGGCTTTGATTGCCTCGTTCAATGCATCATCGTAGTTGGTCGAGTCCGTGGGGGTAAGACCAAGGATGATAGCCTTGGCTACATCGATCGAGACCCACACCCCGGTCGGATTGGCGGCTGAAGTGGAGAAGGTCACGATATTGACCATGACGCTGCCGTAGGCGCTGTATTTGTCCAGCAGCTCCAATGCGGACTTCTGCATCACCTGCATCCGAGTCATGCCTTGATAGCCAGATGGATCACCCATACTGCCGGAAATATCGAGGATCAACATCAGATTCGTGTTCTGCACCTGAGTCGCCTGGCCTGCATTGGTAACAGCATTGGCAATGGGGGCATCATCGCTGATCACAACCTGCAGGTTACCCGTGCCACTGTCGCCACTGGCATCCGTAGCCGACACGACGAAACTCGGACCATTCGCTGTATCACTGTTGCCCTGAACGTTGTGAGTCAGCACATTGTCTTTGAGCGTGTAGGTATAGTTCACTGTGTAGACACCGGCTGTGGGGCCGCTGACACCGGTTACCGTCAACATTCCTTCCGTATTGTTGATCAAGGTCTGACTGCCGCCACTGATCAAGTTGTAAGCCTGCCCACCGATGGTCAAGGTAGTCAGATTTTCACCTTGGGTGTTGATGGTGAAGCTGCCATTGAATATCTCCGAATTACCACTGGCAGCCGTCCCCTCAGGCAGTCCCTCCTCATCAACCGTCGCATTGCCGATGGTCAATACAGGAACACGGGTATCCTGAGCAATATTGATGGTCAGTGTTGCCGGATCCGTATCACCATCGCCATCTTTGAGCGTGTAGGTAAATACCTCCGAAGCCCCCACGGGAACCGATGCCGCCGTGAGCGTATAACTGTATTCGCCATCCAGCCCCATGGTCAGCGTCCCATACAGCCCGGTCACGGTGAATCCACCGGCAGGATTACTGTCTGAATTGCCGTTCGAGCTCACGACCTGGCTGATTGCCGCACCATCCGCCCCCATGACGTCAACCCCGGCACCGGCTGTGCCGCCGATGGTACCCGCCCCGGTAATGACATTCCCCGTCACTGGAGTGAACACACCTTCAGTAGCGCTGTCAGCATCATCGTTGGCCGTCGGCACGTCGTCCACAATCTGCACGCTCAGGGTGTTCGAGGCCGAGTCCCCGTCGCTGTCCACCAGGCTCACCGCGAAGTCTTCGAACAGGCTGTTGTTGCCGTTCGC
>NZ_JBFODT010000022.1:0-156027 GCF_040908465.1 Aeromonas sp. R10-1 | reverse complement strand
GTCATCGACGGGCCGCCCCTCTGTCATTTATCCCTTCGACTTGAAATTTGCCGCCTCGATGCCGTGCCGATTCAATAGCTTGTAGAAGTCGGTGCGGTTTCTCCCCGCCATGTTGGCCGCCAGGGTCACGTTCCCCTCCGTGGTGCGCAGCAGCCGGATCAGATACTCCTTCTCGAACTCGGCCCGCGCCTCGTTGAACGAGGGAATGCCGCCACCGCCGCCACTCAGGGCCGACTCCACCATGGCCGCGCCTATCACCGGGCTGCAGCAGAGGCTCGCGAGCTGTTCCACCACCCCGCAGAGCTGGCGCACGTTGCCTGGCCAGGCCGCGGCGGCCAGCAGGGCCAGCGCCTCCGGCGAGAAGCCGAGGGCGGCGCAATCGGGGTGACGGTTGCGGTAATCGTCCAGCGCCTGACGGGCCAGCAGGGGGATGTCCTCGCTGCGGGCGCTCAGAGGCGGCAGGGTGATGTTGGCCACGTTTAGGCGGTAGAAGAGATCCTCGCGAAAACGCCCCTCTTCCATGGCGGTCACCAGATCCTGATGGCTGGAGCTGATGACCCGCACCTCGGGGGTACCCTGACCATACTCCGCCAGCACCTGGAGCAACTTGGCCTGGAGTGACTCCGACAGATCCCCTATCTCGTCGAGGAAGAGGGTGCCGCCTTTGGCCTCGGCAAACAGGCCGGACTGGCCATCCTCGCCAAACAGCTGCAAGTCCAGCGCGGGCCAGGGCAGAGCCGCACAGTTGATGGTATGCAGCGGCTTGTCGCGGCGGTGGCTGGCCTGGTGCAGCGCCTGGGTCATCACCCCCTTGCCGACGCCGGAGGGACCCAGGATCAGCACGGGCACGTCCATGGTGGCGATGCTGCTCGCCTGGATCAGCAATTGCTCCATCTGCGGGTTACGGGTCTGGATGAGGGACTGCCACTCCTGCTGCTGCTTCGGACGGGTCAGGCTGAGAGCATGCTCTATGGTGACCAGCAGCTCGTCCTTGTCGATGGGCTTGGTGAGGAAGCTGAACACCCCGGAGCGGGTCGCCTGGATGGCGTCGGGAATGGTGCCGTGGGCGGTCATGATGATCACCGGCATGCCGAGCCACTGGGACTGGATCCGCTCGAACAGCGCCAGCCCGTCCATGCCCCCCATGCGCAGATCGCTCAGCACCAGGTCGGCCCGTTGCTGGCGCAGCCTGTCCAGCGCTCCTTCGGCGCTGTCGGCAGTATCTACCTCGTAACCCTGGCTGCGCAGGCGCATGCTCATCAGCTTGAGCAGGCTGGCATCATCGTCCACCAGCAGAATACGGCTCATCCTCTCACCCCCTCTTGGCGAAAAACGCGGTCATTGCGGCGCGGTCCGGAGCTGTCATGGCTGACCTCCCCCATTGAGCTTACGCTGGTTGAGCTGCTCGTCGATGGCGGAGAGCTGCTCTATCTGCTGGCGCAGACGCTTCACCTCCTGACTCTGATCGTCGCGGCGGCCGTCTCGCACCAGCAGCTCCTCCCCGAGGGCGATCCAGCTGCGCAGGAAGGCCTGGGCATCGAGACCGAGCTCCGGCAACAGAGCTTTCAGCTGATCCAGCCCGGCCCGGCGGCTGGCCACCGATTCGGACGGGTGGGTGTTGACCATGGCCAGGCTGACCCGGCTCTCGAGGTCGGTGGCGCCGGCCAGTCGCTGGCGCTCCTGCATCCGCTGCTGGGGATGGCTGGCCAGCAGCCAGTCCGAGTATTGCAGGCGCACCTGCATCTCCTTGTTGGCAAACTCCATCCGCCTGGCGATCGCCTCCTGGGAAGGCTCGGTGAGGCTGGTAGAAGGCAGCAGGGAACAGCCAGCGAGCAGGCCCATCATCAATACGGGAATCACAAATCGTTTCATCTTGAATGTCACTTCAGATCCTGGTGGGGAACAGGCACCTGCCCGCTCCTCTCAATATTCGGTGTCAAGGCGCCACCCGCACCTGCGGGGTCGCCGCCACGCCCGTCAGCTCGGGCGCACGTTCAAATCCAGCCGGAAACAGACATCCGCCTGGGCATCCTCGATCAGCCTGAGCTCGCCGCCCAGACTCATGGCAGACTCACGGGCAATGGAGAGGCCCATGCCGGAGCCTTTCAGCAATCCCTGGCGCACTATGCTGCCCTGCTCAAAGGGCTCGAAGATGCGCTCCCGTTCGTCTGGCGGGATGACAGGCCCTTCGTTGGCCACCTCCAGCCAGCCGCCGCCCGCTCCCGCCCCGGCGCGGATCCAGATCTGTCCGCCCCTGGCGCCATAGCTGACCGCGTTGGAAAAGAGATTGTCGAGGATGAGTCGCAGGCGGTAGGGCTCTGCCCGCAGGCTGATGGGCTCGGGCGGCAAGTGTACACTGATTTGCTTGGATTCCAGCGCGAGCCGGTACTCTTCGGACAAGTCTGACAACAAGGGCGCCAGGGGCACCTCGGACAGGGTGAACACCTCCTGCTGGCTGAGGCGATTGAAGTCGAGCAGCCGCTCGATCAGGGTCTGCAGACGGCGGCTGTTCTCCTCCAGCATCTGGCAGATCTCCTGCTGATCCCCGTTGAGGGGCCCCACCAGCTGCTCCGAGAGCAGATCAGCCCCCTCCCGCAGCACGGCAAGGGGGGTTTTCAGCTCGTGGGATACGTGGCGCAGGAACTGGTATTTCTGCTGTTCCAGCTCCTTGAGCTTGTCGTGCAGCCAGCTGATCCGCTCCCCCAGCAGCACCAGTTCGGCCGGGCCATCCACCGGGCGCTGATCCGGCTCGACGCCTGCGCCCAGACTCAGGATCCGCGACTCAATCTGACGTACCGGGTGGATGATGAGGTAGGTAAAGAGCAACACCAGCAGCAGGCTGAGCCCGACCACGAAGCCGCTGACCCACCAGATCTGCTGTTTCAGCTCCACGATGGCGCCCCGCATGCGGGTCACGTGATCATCCACCTGGCTGCGGGTGACCACTTCCAGTTGCTGGTTCAGTTCGTTGAAGTCGGTGAAACGGGGGCTGGTCGCCTCCTGCCTGGCCTTGCGCAGATCCTGCAGGCCATCGAGCCAGACCAGCGTCGCCTCGAGATCTCCGTAGACCTCGGCATCCGGAATGGAGTCCTGATGGGTCGCGAGCAGTTCCCGGTAGCGCACCAGCTGCTGCCGATAGCTGGCCAGGATGCGGTCATCACCCAGGACCGCATAGCGGCGCAGGGTGCGCTCCAGATCGATGGCCTGAGTGGAGAGCAGCGTCGCCCGGCGAGTGTCCCGCACCGCACGTTCCATCTCGTCGCTGGTGAGCTGGCCCAGGTGGGAGAGAGCCTGACTGTCGTGCCAGATCATGCCCCCCAGGGGCATCAGCACCAGCACGAAGCCCATCAGTACTACCTGGAGCAGGGAGCGGGGCCGAACCTTGGTCATCTTCTGCGGTCTCGATTCGTCATGGGGGAGCCAGCATATCCGCACTGCCCCAAAAAGCAAAACCGGCCATAAAGCCGGTTTGGTTGCTCACCGAGGCCGGATTCACGCCAGGCCGACGGACGCCACACAGATGACAATGATCATGGCAAGGGCCCCTGACGCGGCCAACAGTGCCCATTTCATTTCTACGCTCATGCAAACCTCCTTTCTGCCAATCAGCGTTGGATCACAACAGATAACGACATGTTAATTCATAGTGAATCCCATAACCGTGAGCTGCGTATATATTTCAGACGAGCCCAACCCAAGGAATGGAAAGCATGTTTTACCTCTGTAGCATTGGATCCAATCTCGACCCCGCCCTGCACGTCAGTCAGGTCGTCGCCGAATTGCTGGCCCGCTTTGGTCGCCTTCACCTGAGTTCCGTCATCCAGACCAAGCCCGTGGGCATGCATTCGCGCCACGACTTCCTCAACTGCCTGTTCGTCGTCCAGAGCGACCTCTCTCCCGTCCAGCTCAAGGCCGAGTTTGTCACCATGGAGCTGGCCCATGGTCGGGATCGCAACAACCCCCTGTGCAAGGTGGCGGACAGGCCACTGGACATCGACATACTGGCCTGCGGCGAACGGGATGACTTCGCCGAGGCCGGGGTGGATGCCTACCTGGGGGATCTGCTGGCGGAGATGTATCAGGGCGGCAGTGTGGACTCCGGCAAGGTGACCCTCGGCCTGCCGGGCAGCAAGGTGTTTGCGAAGCAGCGCATCGGCCAGGCCCCCATCCATCTCTGCCAGCAAGACGAGGCCCTGCTTCCCGGCAACGGCCACCCCGGCCCCCCTTCCCGGCACGCCGCCATCCGGCACCCTTGAGCCGTTCACACACATGAGGCGCCCAAAGGCGCCTCATGTCATGGCGGCCCGCCTTGCCCTAGATGACGGCGAGGGCGCGCCCCCCGTCCACCCGGATGCTGGCCCCGGTCATGTAGTCGTTCTTCATCAGCATCTGTACCGCCTGCCAGATGGGCTCCAGACCCCCTTCCCGCGCCAGCGGCGTCTTCGCCAGCACCTGCTGGCGCCAGTCATCCCCGTGCTCGTCGAGAAACAGGATGGGGCCAGGCTCTATGGTGTTGACCCGCACGGCGGGTGCCAGTTCGCGGGCAAAGCTCATGGCCAGGGAATGGGCTCCCGCCTTGGTGGCCACGTAGGCGGCAAACTGGGGCGCCGGGGCATGGATGTAGATATCGGTGATGTGGATGATGCCCCCGTTGGGCTGGCGGGCAAGGGCGGGGGCCAGCGCCCGGTTGAGCTGGAAGGGAGCCGCCATGTGTACCCGGTAGAACTGATCAAACTGGGCCAGCTGCACCGCAGGATCCGCCGCCTGGGGCTCGAAGGCGGAGGCATTGTGGATGATCAGGGCAAGATCCTCATGGGCCGCCAGCGCCGTCACCACGGCGCCCACCTCCTCTTCCCGGGTGAAGTCCGCCTGTACCAGCTCGACGCCCACGTCTCGCAGACGATCCAGCTCGGGCCGTTCGCTGCGATAGCTGCCCGTCACCTGCCAGCCAGCGGCCACCAGCTGTTCGCACAGATAGAATCCCAGGCGACGGCCACAGCCCGTTACCAATGCACGCATACCCTCTCCTTGTGGTTGTCGCCCTCCCCGATCCATGCAGGATCGCACGGAGGGCCCATTCATCGGCCATGACCTATCGATGTCCGAGGCAAAACCCATTGGCCCCCTGTCATGGCCACCGGGCATAGTGGTCCCATCGACCCCCATGGAGCCACCATCATGCTACAAATTCGCGATCATATGCAGCCATTGACCCACTCACTGCACCCCGGCCTCGGTCTGGCCGAGGCGCTGGACAGACTCCATCGGGCAAACCTGGGGGGCCTGCCGGTACTGGATGACCATCAGCACCTCGTCGGATTTCTCTCCGAGCAGGATTGCATTCCCGCCCTGCTCACGGGCAGCTATCACTGCGACACCCGTACTCTGGTCGAAGATCTGATGAGCCGGACCCCGCTGTTCGTCTCTCCTGATGACAACATCGTTGATCTCGCCCGCCAGATGGCCGGGGCCAGACCCAAGGTCTATCCGGTAATGGAGGGAGGCAAGGTGACGGGCATCATCAGCCGTCGTCAGGTGATGCAGGCCCTCAACACCCAAATGAAACAGTGTCAGGCAACCTGAGACAGGCCACCTCGCACACGTTTCATGCCGGCCACCCTCCCGCCCACAGCCGGCGAGTGGCTGGTCCATCCCGCCCGACTCTGCCACGGGGCGGCCTGTCGAGGCAGCGCCGCCCTCCTCCCACCGGCACCGTTCGTTTGTCCCCTCCCCATTTCAGGGTTTGCCATCCGTGGTCGTCTCTAGTTAGATAGGTGCCGGTCACAGTCCCTGCCGGATGCGACCCCGTCCCGAGTGCTCAGGAGATGTAACGTGCGACGCTTGCTCGTATTCTGCTTGCTGCTGCCCTGCTGGCTGTCAGCCAGGGAGCTGGTCATTGGTGGCATCCTGGAGCCTCCTCTCAAGTGGCTGGATGCACAGGGACACCCTCGCGGGCTGGATGTGGATCTCGTCACCGCCATCTTCGGCACGCTCCATACCCCCATCAGGATTGAGCTCATCGATTCGGGGGCCAGGCTCACCCGCAATGCCGAAAGCGGCTTCTATGATCTGCTGCTGACCCACTCCTACAAACCGGAGCGGGAGGCCTATCTGCTCTACCCCAAACAGGCCCATATGCTCCATAGCTGGCACTTCTTCATACGCAAGGAGTCCGCGGGCCGGATCCATTATGACCATCTGACGGATCTCAAACCCTGGCGTATCGGTGTCACCCGGGATTTCTCCTATACCCCCGAGCTCGCAGCGGCCATGACAGACCCGAGCTATCACTTCCAGGAGATCCCCATCAACCAGCTGCAACTGCGCAAACTCATCGCCGGTCGCATCGACGTGGTGCCCATGTCCCTGGTCACCGCCTTCACCCAGATAAGAGAGGAGGGACTGGAAGGCAAGCTCGACTACCTGCCAAAACCCCTCAAAACCAGTCCCTACTTCAATGTCTGGACCCGTTCCCGGGCCGATGCCGACACCCCGGCCCTGATGGCCGCCTATGATGCCGAACTGCTGCACATGAAGCGGGACGGCCGGCTCAAAGCCCTCTACGACAAATACGGCATCCCCTATATCGAACCCTGATCCACCGTTCAGGGTGTCATCACCCGCAGGGTCGAATTCTGCTGCGCGAACAGGGTCTCGCACGGGAGAGGGATCTCTACGCCCCCCTCAGACCACCCGACTCAGGGCTTCACATCCCGCAGGATCGGGTTTTGCAGCGAAATCAGCGTCTCGGTGGACTGGATCTCGTCGATGGTCTGGATCTTGTGGATCAGTACCGTCTGCAACTCGTCGATGGAGCGGGTCATCACCTTCATGAAGATGCTGTAGTGGCCCGTGGTGTAGTAGGCCTCCACCACCTCGTCCAGCGCCTGCAGTTTGGCCAGGGCCGACGGGTAATCCTTGGCGCTCTTGAGGTTGATCCCGATGAAGCAGCAGACGTCGTAGCCCAGCTTCTTGGGGTTCACCTGCACCCGCGTTCCCTCGATGATGCCCGCCTGCTTCATCTTCTCTACCCGCACGTGGATGGTGCCCGGGCTCACCAGCAGTTGTTTGGCCAGCTCGGCGTAAGGCAGGCGCGCATTCTCCATCAGGGCGGTGAGGATAGCCTGATCGAGATTATCGATCCGATAATTTTCTGACACTTTTTTGCGCTCCTTTTAATGATTCATCATTAATTGATGGCTTATTTTGAAGAAAAAAACACACAAAGCCTATTTCAATTATCGAATATTGAATTTAGTTGGCATTCTGTTGAAGAATCACCGCATTCAACGGATTCACGACAGGTAATTCAGCATGAAACAGCACTACATCCGCAGCCAACAGCAGATCAGCTTCGTCAAAGAGATGTTCTCCCGCCAACTCGCACTGCAACTCGGCCTGATGGAGGTACAAGCCCCCATTCTGAGCCGGGTCGGTGACGGCACCCAGGACAACCTCTCCGGCTGCGAGCATGCAGTGCAGGTCAAGGTGAAAACCCTGCCGGAGCACAGCTATGAGGTGGTCCACTCCCTGGCCAAGTGGAAGCGCCAGACCCTGGGTCGCTTCGGTTTCGGCCCGGGTGAAGGCATCTACACCCACATGAAGGCACTGCGTCCGGACGAGGATCGTCTCAGCCCCATTCACTCCGTCTACGTCGACCAGTGGGACTGGGAGAAGGTGATGCCGGGCGAGCGCCGGGATCTGGCCTATCTGCAGGAGACGGTGCGCGGCATCTGGGCCGCCATCAAGGCCACCGAGCGCGCGGTCTGTGCCGAGCATGAGCTGACCCCCTTTCTGCCGGCGGATATCCAGTTCCTGCACAGTGAAGAGCTGCTGACCCGCTACCCGGACCTCGATGCCAAGGGACGCGAGCGCGCCATCGCCAAAGAGCTGGGTGCGGTCTTCCTCATCGGTATCGGTGGCGCCCTCTCCCACGGCGAACGCCACGACGTCCGTGCCCCGGACTACGACGACTGGAGCAGCGAGAGCGAGCTGGGGCTGGCGGGTCTGAATGGTGACATTCTGGTGTGGAACCCGGTACTGCAGGACAGCTTCGAGATCTCCTCCATGGGGATCCGGGTCGACGCCGAGGCGCTGCGCCGCCAGCTCGCCATCACCGGGGACGAGGATCGCCTGCAGTACGACTGGCACCAGGATCTGCTGGCTGCACGGATGCCGCAGACCATCGGCGGCGGCATCGGCCAATCCCGTCTGGCCATGCTGCTGCTGCAAAAAGAGCACATCGGTCAGGTCCAGGTCGGCGTCTGGCCATCTGAAATGAAGGCTGCCATCCCAGACATGCTGTAACGAATTGATTTGATTGCATCTGTCCTCCTATCGCGGCAACACGGCGCGGGACAGACGCGATAGCGAAGCTGGTCAGCCGGGGTGGAGAGCGTATCCCGACTGACTGTAAGGCGGGCATGGTCGCTGACTGTGCCTGCCGACCCTGGGGCTTGCCCCTGCGATCCGCTCAACCCACGTCAGATCGCATCGAATACATTCCTCCCGGCAATCTTCGGATTGCCGTTTTTTTATGCAGGAAATCGGTACTCGAAACCGGCCCCGATCTGGCGCTGCCGCGGCAGCACCGCCTTCCGTTTGCCGGTGCAATGACAGGCAAACAGCTTCTCTACCGCCTCCTCCTGCAGATAAGTGCCGAGCGCCACCGCCCGCTGCGGGCCGGAAAACTTCAGATGCTGGCCGCCGATGACGGCGTGTATCCGCTCGTCGCCACACACCTCCTTGGCCCGCTCGAGGATGTTCTCGACCCCGGCGTGACCGCAGCCGATAAAGACGATAAGCCCCTGCTCACTCTTGGAGGCCTGCGCCGAGTCGCCACTGATAAGGTCTTTCTCCACCCGCTCGCCGCGCAGGAAGAGATCAGCTCCAGTTACGACAAACTCAGCGCCTCTCAGGCCATATAGAATACATTCCTCTCGGCAATCCTTAATTTTCTGATTTTTTATTTTGGCTCTTTTTGAATCTTTATTTTTCATTTAAAATGCACACTCTAATTTGTAATTTTCGGAGTTTTTCGTATGGCTAGATATGTGTTTCCAGACGTAAATGATCGTTCCCCAAATAATCCGATGGAAATTGTAGAGAAAGATCGTGTTCTCGGGCTTTACAATCAAGAGCATGGAGAAGATGCTCTTTATGTTACTGAAACAGTTAAAGAATGGTTTAAAGCGAAGGCTGGTGAGCAAGACTGGAGCAACGCGAGCTTTGCTGGTAATCAAGCAATTTTGACTGCGAACGTTAAAGTCGAAAAATAATGGTTATCTAAAATAGATGTAATAGAAGTAGCGCCATCATCTGATGGCGCTACTTCTTACTGACTCATGGTGAGACCATGACTATCGCACTCCAACAGCAACGACAGTCCCTTTTCAGGCAGGCAGCCGGGTAGATGAACATCATCATCCACCAAAACGGAAAACGTCAGCATCTCAATCACCCTGAAAACAAAACGCAGGCACGAGGCCTGCGTTTTTCATCGACAATCCCATTACTGGGTCATGGTGAGGCCGTTGCTGTCGGCCCCCAGCCGCAGTGTCTTGCCCGGGATGACCCGACCGCTGAGCAGGGCCTGGGCCAGCGGGTTCTCCACCTTCTGCTGGATCGCCCGCTTGAGGGGGCGCGCCCCGTAGACGGGATCGAACCCGGCATGAACCAGCTTGGTCAGCAGCTCCTCGCTCACCTCCACCTCGAAGCCCTGGGACTCCAGACGGCTCATCAGGCTCTTGAGCTGGATGCGGGCGATGGACTTGATGTGCTCCTCACCGAGGGGGTGGAACACCACGGTCTCGTCGATCCGGTTGATGAACTCCGGCCGGAAGCTGCGGGTCAGCACCTCCATCAGCATGGCCTTCATCTCGTCGTAATCCTTCTCGGAGTGGTGCTCCTGGATGAGATCAGACCCGAGGTTGGAGGTCATGATGACGACCGTGTTGCGGAAGTCCACGGTACGCCCCTGACCGTCGGTCAGGCGGCCATCGTCTAGCACCTGCAACAGGATGTTGAAGACATCGGGATGCGCCTTCTCCACCTCGTCCAGCAGGATCACCGAGTAGGGGCGACGACGCACCGCCTCGGTCAGATAACCGCCTTCTTCATAACCCACGTATCCCGGAGGCGCCCCCACCAGACGGGCCACGCTGTGTTTCTCCATGAACTCGGACATGTCGATCCGCACCATGGCGTCCTGGGTATCGAACAGGAACTCCGCCAGCGCCTTGCACAGCTCGGTCTTGCCCACCCCGGTGGGGCCGAGGAAGAGGAAGGAGCCGATGGGGCGGTTCGGGTCGGACAGCCCGGCACGAGAGCGGCGAATGGCGTTGGAGACGGCGTCCACCGCCTCTTCCTGGCCGATCACCCGGCTGTGCAGCTGATCCTCCATCCGCAGCAGCTTCTCCCGTTCTCCTTCCAGCATGCGGGCCACCGGAATGCCGGTCCAGCGGGCCAGGACGTCGGCGATCTCCACGTCGGTGACCCGGTTGCGCAGCAGGCTGGTCTCCTGCATCTCGGCCTGGGTGGCGAGATCCAGCTGTTTCTCCAGCTCCGGGATGCGGCCGTACTGCAGCTCGGACATGCGGCCCAAGTCCCCTGCGCGGCGCGCCACCTCGAGATCCTGACGGGCCTGCTCCAGCGCAGCCTTGATGTGCTGGGTCCCGGCGAGGGCAGCCTTCTCGGCCTTCCACACCTCTTCCAGCTCGTTGTATTCCCGTTCTTTTTCCGTCAACTCCTGATTGAGCAGATCGAGGCGCTTGCGGCTGGCGTCATCGTCCTCCTTCATCAGCGCCTGCTGCTCCAGCTTGAGCTGGATGATGCGCCGCTCGAGCCGGTCCAGGGATTCCGGCTTGGAGTCGATCTGGAGCCGGATGCTGGCCGCCGCCTCGTCGATGAGGTCGATGGCCTTGTCAGGCAGCTGGCGATCCGCGATGTAGCGGTGGGAGAGCTGGGCCGCCGCGACGATGGCGGGGTCGGTGATCTGCACATGGTGGTGCAGCTCGTAGCGCTCCTTCAGGCCACGCAGGATGGCGATGGTGTCCTCCACCGAGGGCTCCTCCACCAGCACCTTCTGGAAACGGCGCTCCAGCGCGGCATCCTTCTCCACGTACTGCCTGTACTCATCGAGGGTGGTGGCCCCGACGCAGTGCAGCTCGCCGCGGGCCAGGGCGGGCTTGAGCATGTTGCCCGCATCCATGGCACCCTCGCCCTTGCCGGCACCGACCATGGTGTGCAGCTCGTCCACGAAGAGGATGACGCTGCCCTCCTCCTTGGCCAGATCGTTCAGGACCGCCTTGAGCCGCTCCTCGAACTCGCCGCGATACTTGGCACCGGCCACCAGGGCCCCCATGTCGAGCGACAGCACCCGCTTGTTCTTGAGCCCTTCCGGCACTTCGCCATTGATGATGCGCTGGGCCAGCCCCTCGACGATGGCGGTCTTGCCGACGCCGGGGGCACCGATCAGGACCGGGTTGTTCTTGGTGCGGCGTTGCAGCACCTGGATGGTGCGGCGAATTTCGTCATCCCGGCCGATCACCGGGTCGAGCTTGCCGAGTTCGGCCCGCTCGGTGAGATCGATGGTGTACTTCTCCAGCGCCTGGCGATTCTCCTCGGCGTTGGCATCCTCCACCTTCTTGCCGCCACGGACCTTGTCGATGGCTGCCTCGAGTTTTTCCTTGGTCAGCCCCTGGGCACGCAGCAGCTCGCCCAGCGTCCCCTTCTCGTCCAGGGCCGCCAGCACGAACAGCTCGGACGAGATGAACTGATCCTTGCGCTGCTGGGCCAGCTTGTCGCAGACGTTGAGCAGTCGGCCGAGGCCGTTGGAGAGCTGTACGTCCCCTTCCACCCCGCTGACGCGGGGCAGGCGATCCAGCTCCTCGCCGAGGCGCGAGCGCAGGGTATTGATGTCGAGCCCGGTCAGGGTGAGCAGCGGACGAATGGATCCGCCGTCCTGATTGAGCAAGGCGCTCATCAGATGGACGGGTTCGATGAATTGGTGGTCACGACCCAGTGCAAGAGACTGGGCATCGGAAATGGCAATCTGGAATTTGCTGGTCAGGCGATCGAGGCGCATTGCACTCCCCCTTCAAGACAGACGCCGCATGCGCGGCAACAACATCGCTTTCTGACAAGGAACATGTGGTCTTGAAGGGCAATTTCAAGGGGTGGCTGTTTATTTTTTCCTCAATAGCAATGACCGAGGGAAAACGACCTCGCAATGGCAGCCTGTACCCTGAGCCTGCTCGGCAGCAAGACATGGCCGCCAAAGGGCCATCACCAGGGAGTGAAGAGGCGCTTGCGGCCACTCGCGAGCGCCTCTTCGGCTATTTTTCCAGCCACACAAGGGAGGCCATGCGACCCGTCTGCCCGTCGCGGCGATAGGAGTAGAAGCGCTCGCTGTCGCTGAAGGTGCAGTATTCGCCGCCATAGATGGCGGTGACGCCGGCGCGGGCGAGGCGCAGTCGGGCCAGCTGATAGATATCCGCCAGCCATTTCCCTTCGTTGAGGGATGGCACGAATGCAGTCGCCGCTTCCGCCTGCTCCGCCATGAAGGCATCGCGCACCTCGCCACCCACTTCGAACGCGGCGGGACCGATGGCCGGGCCCAGCCAGGCCAGGATCTCGCCAGGCTCGCAGCCCATGGCGGCGATGCTTGCCTCCAATACGCCCCCCTGCAGTCCGCGCCAGCCGGCATGGGCCGCCGCCACTACGGTGCCTGCCCGATCGCAGAACAGCACCGGCAGGCAGTCGGCAGTCATCACGATGCAGGCCTGCCCCGCCTCACGGGCACAGGCGGCATCGGCATCCGGTACGCGCTCATAACGGTCGCTCACCGGATGGACGGCGATGCCATGTACCTGGTTGAGCCAGTTGAGAGTGCCGGGGATCCCCGCCACCTGCTGCAGTCGGGCGCGGTTGGCCTCGACCCTGGCCTGTGCATCGCCCACATGGGCCCCGAGGTTCAGGCCGGCAAAGACCCCTTCGCTGATGCCGCCGTCCCGAGTGGTCGAGAGAGCCCTGACATTGCCCGGTGCGGGCCAGTCGGGTGCGATCCAGTTCATCTGTGGCTCCTTTCGTTCATATGAAAACGGGGCCCCTTGGCTGCAACCAGTCAAGGGGCCCCGCATCAGATCATGGAGGGCAGGTTACGGCAGGAATCGTCGCAAGGCCGCCCCCGGGATCAGTTCCAGACCAGATCGTCCGGATTGGCCAGGGTATCCGCCCGCAGCACTTCCATCAGCGCCACCATGTCCTGCGGCGTGGGGGAGTGCCACTCCATCACTTCACCCGTGATGGGGTGCGCCAGCTTCAGCATGGTGGCGTGCAGCGCCTGACGGTGGAAACCGCGCAGGGCCTCGGTCAGTTCGGGGGTGGCGTTGCGCAGCAGACGCAGACGACCGCCGTAGGCGGGATCCCCCACCAGCGGATGCTTGATGTGGGCCATGTGGACACGGATCTGGTGGGTACGGCCGGTCTCCAGCCGCAACCGCAGACGGGTGTGACCACGGAACTTCTCGTGCACCCGGTAGTGGGTGACGGACTCGCGCCCGTTGGGCACCACTGCCATGTGGGTACGCTGGGTCGGGTGACGACCGATGGGGGCATCGACGGTGCCGCCGGCGGTCATGTGACCGATGGCAATCGCCTCGTACTCACGGGTGATCTGGCGTGCCTGAAGGGCTTCCACCAGGTGGGTCTGGGCGGGAATGGTCTTGGCCACCACCATCAACCCCGTGGTGTCTTTGTCCAGACGGTGCACGATACCGGCGCGGGGGACCTCGGCGATGCCGGGGTAGCGGTGCAGCAGGGCGTTGAGCACGGTGCCGTCCGGCGTACCGGCGCCCGGATGAACCACCAGACCGGCCGGCTTGTCGATCACCAGGATGTGTTCATCTTCATAAACGATGTTCAGCTCGATGTTCTGGGCATCCCAGCGGGTGTCGTCTGCCAGTTCCACATTCACATGTACCTGCTGCCCGGCCACCACTTTCTCGCGCGGGGTATTGGCAACCTGACCGTCCAGGGTCACTCTGTCCTGTAAAATCCACTCCTTGATGCGGGTCCGGGAGTAGTCGGGAAACAATTCGGCCAGGGCCTGGTCGAGTCGTTGCCCGAATTGGTGATCCTGAAATTCGCCTGTCAGTTCAATATGCTGGCTCATGTATGGTCTCTTGAGCGGGGGTATCAATTCGAAATAATCCGGGTATTCTAGCTTTTCTTTTAGCCAAGCATAACGGATACTTTGCCAATTTCGTGGAAATGGACCGGATGTTGTTGATGGGAAAGAAGTCTCACCTGCTGATGTCGCTCGCCTTGGTCGCTACCCTGATCACTGGCTGTTCCAGCACCAAACCCAAGGTTCCCGACGAACCGCCGGAAGTTCTGTACCAGAAAGCCCGCATCAAACTGGATACCGGCAACTACCTCAATGCCATCGAACTGCTGGAAGCGCTGGACTCTCGTTACCCGTTCGGTGCCTACTCAAACCAGGTTCAGCTCGATCTCATCTATGCCTACTACAAGCAGGATGATACCGCCCAGGCGATCGCCAATATCGACCGTTTTATCCGCCTGAACCCGGCGCACAAGAACATCGATTACGTCTTCTATATGCGCGGCCTGACCAACATGGCGGCGGATTACAACTTCTTCCAGGATTTCCTCGGCATCAATCGGGATGACAAGGACCCCTCCTACGCCCGTCAGGCCTTCCAGGACTTCAAGACCCTGCTGCAGAACTACCCCAACAGCAGCTATGCAGCCGATGCCCGTGCCCGCATGATCGGCCTGAAGAACCGTCTTGCCCGCTATGACCTGGGGGTAGCCGAGTACTACGTCAAGCGTGACGCCCTGATCGCCGCCGCCAACCGCGCCAAGCTGATCGTCGAGACCTATCCCGACACGGTGGAAACCGAGAAGGCGCTGGAGATCATGGTCAACGCCTATGACACCCTGAAGATGCCGACCCTGGCCCAGCATGCCCGAGAAGTGCTTGCCAAGAACTACCCGGACAACCGTCTCGGTCGCGGCTGAGTAGCGAACGGACAATGAAAAACCGGAGCCACTGGCTCCGGTTTTTTTATGGCCGACGGCGGCACTCCGGGGTCACTGGCGCTTACCCTGCTGCTTGGCCCGCATGATGTTGATGATCTCGATGTCGGTATCCAGCATCCCCTCCCTGGAGAGGCGACCCAGGTTGGCGATGGTCTGGTCCACATCGTCCGAGACGATCCCCTCGCTCTGGGGCACGCGCAGGTTGTTGATGGCCATCAGCGAGGATTTCACCGCCGCCGAGGTGGAGGTGGAGACCTTCATGGAGCAGGCGCTGCCGGCGCCGTCGCAGATGATGCCGGAAACATCCCCAATCATGTTGTTGATGCAGTGGCTGATCTGCTCGAACTGGCCCCCCAGCAGCCAGGTGATGGCGGCCCCCGATCCCATGGCGGCGGTACTGGCGGCACACAGGGCGGAGAGCTTGTTCTGGTAGGCCTTGATGTAGATGGCCACCAGGTGGCTCATCACCAGGGCACGGGCCAGCTGCTCGTCATCGGCCTTGAGGAAGCGGGCGGCGGCGACCACCGGCATGGTGGCGGCAATGCCCTGGTTGCCGGAACCGGAGTTGGACATGGCGGGCAGCATGGCGCCATCCATCCGCGCATCGGAGGCGGCAGACGACAGGCGCATGGCCAGGGTCATCAGGTCGTCGGAGAGCAGCTTGCGCTCCACCTGATCGGTGAGGATCTTGCCGATGCGCAGGCCATAGCCCTGCAGCCCTTCGTCCGCCAGCGCCTGGTTCATGGTGGCCGCCTCGCGGATGAAGTCGATCTCGGCCAGCGGCACCTCCAGGGCGAAGGCCACGATCTCCTTCAGGGTCATGGCGGGCTTGCCGGCCTTGGCTGGCTGGATCTGCACCCCGGGGGCGCTGTCCTGCACCATCAGCACCTCGCCATCCTTCTCCATCAGCACGATGCGGGTGTGGTCGGTACAGATCACCACCCGGGCGCTGTGCCCCTCCACTTCGGCCAGCACCTCGGCGTAGAGCACGTCGGGCACATCCTTCACATCCACCTCTATGGTGGGCAGCAGCCCCTTGGCCGCCTCGACCTGATCCGGCGTGAGGCTCTTGAGCACCTCCAGCCCGGCATCCGGGTTGCCACCGGTGATGCCGACGGCGGCGGCCACCGGCAGGCCGATCATGCCGGTGCCGGGCACCCCGACCCCCATGCCGTTCTTGAACAGATTGCCGCTGACCCAGACGCGGGTGCGAGTCGGTACCTGCCCCAGCAGCTTGCGGCAGTTGGCCGCCGCCAGGGCGACCGACATGGGCTCGGTGCAGCCGAGGGCCGGCACCACTTCACGCTTGAGCAGGGTAATAAAGTCGGTCCATTGTGCATTCATTGCGATGTGTCTCATGTTCATGGCGCCCGCGTGCGGGCTCGTCATTGTTGTTCGGCCAGTTCCGCCTTGTGATTGCGGATATGCAGGTAAACGGTATGGCGGGAGATGCCGAGCAGTTCGGCCACCAGTTGGGCGGCATCCTTGATCTCGAAGATGCCCATGTCGTAGAGCCGGTGCACGATCGCCTTGTTGCGCACGCTGCTGCCCAGCCCGGGATCCCTGTCCACCTTGGCGATCACCTGCGCCACCAGATCATCCACCGAGCTGGCGAAGGTCTCGGTGCCGTGGGCAGGGGGCACTGCGGGCGGGGCAAAGGTGTCGAGCAGGCTGCCAAGGGGCGTGTCCAGGCTGAAATTCACGCACAGCATGCCGATGGGTTTGCCCTCGCGGTTGCTGATGGTGATGGACGAAGACTTCAGCAGGGTGCCCTCCCGGGTGCGGGAGAAATAGCTGCTCCACTGGCTGCCGGCGGCACTGTGCAACTTGTCGAGCGCAAAATCGGTGACCGGCGCTCCCTCCTGGCGGCCGGTGATGTGGCCGTTGGCAATCTTGATGACGGAGGCGTGCAGACTGTCAAAGGCGTGCAGCACCACCTCGCAGCCCGGGCCAAACAGGGCGGACAGCGCCGCCACCGCAGGCTCGAAGCTGGCGATCAGATGGCGCTCTTCATCGGTCAGTGTGCTGGCGTCGCGCAAGGGAGCTACCTCGGTCATGGGGTCATCCGGTCAACGTTGGGTAAGGATATTCAAAGCGGACTCAAATAAAATTGAGCAAATCCGCTTTTTGCGCGGGCATTATGCCCGACTGGTGAGACAACACCACAAAATGTGAGCAAAATCACGACTGAAATGACAAAAAGGCCCCATGAGAGGCCTTCAAGGTGGTTTTTTGGTGCTTTTGCTCAACTTTAATTGAGCCAGGGCTCGTCAGTCAGTCCGGACAGGCAGGCACCACCGCCTGTCTGTTCCCTGCCACGGTCATCCACTCTGGTCATAAAAAAAGGGGGCCGAAGCCCCCTTTTTGTCTCATCCGGTCAACGCTTACAGCGCCTTCAGGATGGCCTCGACGCTGGCCTTGGCATCGCCAAACAGCATCTGGGTGTTCTCCTTGAAGAACAGCGGGTTCTGGACACCGGCGTAGCCAGTGTTCATGGAGCGCTTGAAGCCGATGACGTTCTGCGCCTTCCACACTTCCAGCACCGGCATGCCGGCGATGGGGCTGCCCGGATCTTCCATGGCG
The DNA here is from genome assembly GCF_040908465.1 of Aeromonas sp. R10-1. Lineage (NCBI taxonomy): Bacteria > Pseudomonadati > Pseudomonadota > Gammaproteobacteria > Aeromonadales > Aeromonadaceae > Aeromonas > Aeromonas sp. R10-1. The sequence goes on along the minus strand of NZ_JBFODT010000022.1, from coordinate 138,378 downwards.
GCCGGGTTGACGGTGTCGTTGGCACCGATCACCAGCACCACGTCGGTGTCGGCGAAGTCATCATTGATCTCGTCCATTTCCAGCACGATGTCATAGGGGACTTTCGCTTCCGCCAGCAGCACGTTCATGTGACCAGGCAGACGACCGGCCACCGGGTGGATGCCGAAGCGCACCTTGACGCCGCGATCACGCAGCTTCTGGGTGATCTCGGCCACCGGGTACTGGGCCTGCGCCACCGCCATGCCGTAGCCTGGGGTGATGATGACGGAGCTGGCGTTCTTCAGCATGTCGGCCACGTCTTCGGCGTTGGTCTCGCGGTATTCGCCCAGCTCCTGCTCGGCGGTGGAGGCCACGCCGTCGGAGCCAAAGCCTCCTGCGATCACGGAGATGAAGGAGCGGTTCATCGCCTTGCACATGATGTAGGAGAGGATGGCACCGGAGGAACCCACCAGGGCACCGGTGACGATCAGCAGGTCATTGGAGAGCATGAAGCCCGCCGCCGCCGCCGCCCAACCGGAGTAGGAGTTCAGCATGGAGACCACCACCGGCATGTCCGCGCCACCGATGGAGGCGACCAGGTGCCAGCCGAAGGCGAAGGCGATCAGGGTCATCACCAGCAGGGCGAAGGTGGAGCCACCGGCGTTGACGAAGTGGATCATCAGCGCGATGGAGACCACCACGGCCAGCAGGTTCAGCTTGTGGCGGTGCGGCAGCATCAGCGGCTTGGAAGAGATGAGGCCGCGCAGCTTGCCGAACGCCACCACGGAACCGGTGAAGGTCACGGCACCGATGAAGACGCCCAGGAACACTTCCACCAGGTGGATGTTCAGCATGGCGCCGGAGAGGTGCTCGACCTGGGCGACGCTTGCCGCCTGCTCGAACGCCGCCCGGGCGGCTGCCAGGGTCGCATCCAGGTTGGAACCGACGGAGACCACCACTTCAGCGGGGGCGGAGGGGTGCAGATCGATGAAGCTGTTGAAGCCCACCAGCACCGCTGCCATGCCCACGAAGCTGTGCAGCACGGCCACCAGCTCGGGCATCTCGGTCATCTCGACCTTGAGGGCCAGACGCACGCCGATGGCGCCACCGATGGCCATGGCCAGGATGATCCAGTGGACGCCACTGGTTTCCGGGTTGAAGACGGTGGCGAGCAGGGCGATGGCCATCCCCGCGATACCGAACAGGTTGCCATGCTTGGCCGTTTCTTGCTTCGACAGTCCCGCGAGACTGAGGATGAAGAGCACGGCGGCAACGATATAGGATGCTGTTACCAGTCCTTGAGACACGTTAAACCCCCTTAATCCTTACGGAACATCTTCAGCATGCGCTGAGTGACGGTGAAGCCACCGAAGATGTTGATACTGGCAATCAGCACGGCGACAAAGGCCAGCACGGTGACCAGGGTCGACCCTTGTCCAATCTGCAACAGCGCACCGACCACGATGATGCCGGAGATGGCATTGGTGACCGACATCAGCGGCGTGTGCAGGGCGTGAGAGACGTTCCACACCACGTAGTAACCGACCACGCAGGCCAGGATGAAGACGGTGAAGTGGGAGAGGAAGGCGGCAGGCGCCACGGCAGCCACCCAACCGAAGGCGGCGATGCCGAGGGCACCGAACACGAACTTCTTGTTGGAGGGCTTGGCCTCTTCCTTCTTGGCGGCCGGTTTGGCGGCAGCCGGTTTCTGCGGGGCGGCAGAGACGGAGATGGCGGGGGGCGGGAAGGTCACTTCACCGGCCTGGACCACCGTCATGTTGCGCTGCACCACGTCTTCGAAGTCGATGGCGACGTTGCCGTCCTTCTCCTTGCACATCAGCTTCATCAGGTTCACCAGGTTGGTGCCGTAGAGCTGGGAGGATTGGGCAGGCAGGCGGCCCGGCAGATCGGTGTAACCGATCACCTTGACGCCGTTGTCGGTGACATGCAGTTCACCCGGTACCGTGTATTCGCAGTTGCCGCCGGCCTGGGCCGCCATGTCCACGATGACGGAGCCCGGCTTCATGCTGTCCACCATTTCCTTGGTGATGAGCTTGGGTGCCGGCTTGCCCGGGATCAGGGCGGTAGTGATGATGATGTCCACTTCCTTGGCCTGCTGGGCGAACAGCTCCATCTCGGCCTTGATGAACTCTTCGCTCATCACCTTGGCGTAGCCGTCGCTGGAAGCGCCATCTTCGCCGCCGAAGTCCAGCTTGAGGAATTCCCCACCCATGGACTCGATCTGCTCGGCCACTTCCAGACGGGTATCGAAGGCACGCACGATGGCACCGAGGGAACCGGCGGTCCCGATGGCGGCCAGACCGGCCACACCGGCACCGATGACCAGCACCTTGGCGGGCGGTACTTTACCGGCGGCGGTGATCTGGCCGGTGAAGAAGCGACCGAACTGGTGCGCGGCTTCCACGACGGCGCGATAGCCACCGATGTTGGCCATGGAAGAGAGGGCGTCGAGGGACTGGGCACGGGAGATCCGCGGCACCATGTCCATCGCCATCACATTGATGTTGCGCTCGGAAAGCTTCTTGACCAGCTCGGGGTTCTGGGCGGGCCAGATGAAGCTCACCAGGGTGGCACCATCCTTAATTTGTGCGATTTCGGCCTCGGTCGGCGCGTTGACCTTGAAGACAAGGTCGGCTTGCCAGACGTTCGGTACCACGCTGGCACCGGCAGCCTCGAAGGCGGCATCATCGAAGCTGGCTCGCAGGCCGGCACCGGCCTCGATGGCAACCTCGAAGCCGAGCTTTTTCAGCTGCTCGACAGTGGCCGGGGTCGCTGCGACCCGGGTCTCACCGGCGAGACTCTCTCTCGGTATTCCAATCTGCATGACTATTCCCTGATGGTTAATAAACAATCATCGCCAAGTCTCTCATGTCTGAGGGGACAAGGCATGATCAAAGTGCAGGTCACGGGCCCTTTGTTATGAAAATCAGCAGGCTTCACCTCGACCTCCTGTCACGGTCAGGCCCCCGCTTTTCAGGCGCGAGGGTGATTAGTATCAAATTTTGGAGTTTTATTACAACCACGGCCCCGGGCGGGCGGGTACAGAATTCAGCCCATCCCGGACCGTGATTAAAAAAAACAAACCAAATTAGGGGCTTATACCAGCAAAAAGCGCTAAAAAAAGTGATCCAACCAGTCAAAAAAAATGTTTAACCCGGCCTCTACCTTAGCGTTTTTTGTTCTTACGAAATCTGCCGTTGGCTCATCTGATGAGATGAAAAGGGAAAAAGTAACCATTTTGCAACGATCAGGGGGCCGCGTCCCCGCCTGCTGGCGGGTTCGGGCCCCCTGGTGCAACCGGGCCTTGGGCCCGGTTCAGGCGTGCTCTGCTTACCAGGCAGCCTCATAAATATGCCGGCTCTGGGCCAGGTCGATGTCGCCGTGCTCACCCAGAGCGGTCATGCCGTGCTCTTCGAGCTTGGCCAGCAGGGCGTCGATCCGGGCGTCGGCCACGTAATCCCGCAGCCGGGTCTTGATCCCCATCCGCTCGAAGAAGTCGCGGGTGGCGGCGATGGCACCGTCGATACGCGCCTCGTCACTGCCGCTGCGCAGATCCCAGACCCGCTCGGCGTATTGCAGCAGCTTGGCGCGCTTCTGCTCGCGCTTGGCCTGCAGCAAGGCGGGCAGCACCACCGCCAGGGTCTGGGCGTGGTCCAGACCGTGCAGGGCGGTGATCTCGTGGCCCAGCATGTGGGTGGCCCAGTCCTGGGGCACACCGGCTCCGATCAGGCCGTTCAGTGCCAGGGTGGCGCTCCACATGATGTTGGCACGCACGTCGTAGTTTTCCGGCTCCACCAGCGCCTTGGGCCCCTCTTCCGCCAGGGTCAGCAGCAGCCCTTCTGCAAAGCGATCCTGCACCTTGGCATCCACCGGGTAGGTGAGGTACTGCTCCAGGGTGTGGATGAAGGCATCCACCACCCCATTGGCCACCTGACGGGCGGGCAGGGTGTAGGTGAGCACGGGGTCGAGCACGGCGAAGCGCGGCATCACGAAGGGCGAGAAGAAGTGCTGCTTGTCCCCAGTGCTCTTGCGGGTGATGACGGCGCCCATGTTCATCTCGGAACCGGTGGCCGGCAGGGTCAGCACGCTGCCCAGGGGAATGGCGGAGGCCACCTCGCCCCCGACGGTCTCGAGGATGTGCCAGGGATCCCTGGCCGGATCGTAGTGAGCGGCCGCGGCGATGAACTTGGAGCCGTCCAGCACGGAGCCGCCACCCACCGCCAGCAGGAAGTCGACCTTCTCGGCGCGGGCCAGTTCGACGGCGCCCATCAGGGTCTCGTAGGTGGGGTTGGGCTCGATGCCGCCAAATTCAAACAGGGTCAGGCCGGCCAGCTCGCTGCGGATCTGGTCCAGCAGGCCGCTGCGCACCACGCTGCCACCGCCGAAAGTGACGAGGATGCGGGCGTCGCTGGGGATCTGGCCGCGCAGCTGGGCCACCTGGCCCTTGCCGAACAGCACCTTGGTGGGGGTGTGCAGGATGAAGTTGTTCATGGGATCTCCCGGGGTGGTCGTAGTCGGTAAGGTATGGGTTGCATTTTTCTCTTATAACCCCCTACCATCAAGGGGGCTTTCTGCCGATTTCTTGCCTATTTCTACTGAGCCTGGATAAATGAGTACAAATCAGCCCATCGCGGTGACCCACCAGTCCGCCCTCGCCAGCCGACTCGCCGCCCTGGCACCCCACCCGGGGATCACCGCCGCCCCCGTGCCCGGCGTGCACCTCATCTACACCACGGAGCATCACGACCGCATCCCGGTGCTCTACCGCCCGCGCATGATCATCATCCTGCAGGGGCACAAGGTGGGCTATCTCTCGGACTTCACCTTCCGCTACGACCCCGAGCATTACCTGATGATGACCCTGCCGCTGCCCTGCGAGTGCGAGTGCTTCGCCTCCCCCGAATCCCCCCTGGTGGGGCTCTCGGTGGAGATCGACGTGGCGGCGCTGCAGGCCCTGCTGCTGGAGATGGGGGACGCGGCCCCCGCCCCGGCGGAACCGGGTCGCGGCGTCGTCTCCGTGCCCCTCTCCGAGACCATGCTCTGCGCGGTGGAGCGCCTCATCGACGTGATGGACAAGCCGCTCCACGCCCGGGTGCTGGGGCCCCAGATCGTGCGCGAGATCCTGTTCCACGCCCTGCACGAAGGGGGGGCCCCCGCCCTGCTGGCCATGGCCAGCCGTCACAGCCAGGTGAGCCAGATAGCCCGGGTGCTGCGTATCATGGAGCAGCGCTTTACCGAGAACCTGACGGTGGAGGAGCTGGCCCGGGAGGCAAACATGAGCGTCTCGGCCTTCCACCACCACTTCAAGGCGGCCACCGCCACCTCGCCCCTGCAGTACATCAAGACCCTGCGCCTGCACCGGGCGCGGCTGATGATGCTGCACGACGGCCTCAAGGCCGGGGTGGCGGCGGACAAGGTAGGCTACGAGAGCGGCTCCCAGTTCAGTCGCGAATACAAACGCTTCTTTGGCAACACCCCGAGCGAACACGCGGCACGCTTCCGCTCGGGACAACTGCGTATCGTGGAGGGATGACATGCGCACACTGATCCTGCTCGTTCTGACCCTGCTGGCCACCGCCTGCACCGGCATTCCACCGGGGCACCAGGTGGTCAAGCCCTTCCAGCTCGACCGCTACCTGGGCACCTGGTACGAAATCGCCCGCCTCGATCACGGTTTCGAGCGCGGCCTGAACCGGGTCACCGCCACCTACAGCCTGCGGGATGACGGCGGTGTCAGGGTGATCAACCGGGGGCAGGACGAACAGGGGGAATGGCGCGAGGCCGAGGGGCGCGCCTACTTCGTGGGCGACAGCGACGAGGGGCGCCTCAAGGTGAGCTTCTTCGGCCCCTTCTACGGCAGCTACAACGTGCTGGCGACGGACTATGACCTCTCCCTGGTGAGCAGTTACAACCTCCAGTACCTCTGGATCCTCTCCCGCACGCCCCATCCCCCCAAAGAGAAGGTAGAGGCCCTGGTCGAGCGGGCCCGGGGGCTCGGCTTTGCCACCGACCGGCTGATCTGGGTCAGCCAGGATCCGGCGGGGAACGCCCCATGAGGATCTTCCTGGCCACCCCCGGGGACATTCCCCGGGTTACCCCCCTGTTCGTGCAATACCGGGCGTTCTACCAGCTGCCTGCCCGGCCCGAGGCCGCCGAAGCCTTCCTGCTGGAGCGCTGCACCGCCGGGGAGTCGGTGCTCTTCGTGGCCCAGAGCGAGGAGGGAGAGGTGCTGGGATTTGCCCACCTCTATCCCCTGTTCTGCTCCCTCGCCCTGAAGCCCGTCTGGCTGCTGTACGATCTGTTCGTGGCACCGGCGGCCCGCCAACAGGGGGTGGCCCAGGCGCTGCTGGCGCGGGCCGATCGCCACGGCCAGGAGACGGGCGCCGCCTTCCTGATGCTGAGCACCGCCACCGACAACCGGCAGGCTCAGGCCCTCTACGAAGGGCACGGCTACCAGCGGGACAACGAGTTCTACAGCTACATCAAGCCTCTCTGAGCCTCTGCCTGCGCCCGTTGCAGGGCCAGGACCCGATATTATTCAGCAGGTGCATGGCGAAATAATATCCATACACAGGATGAATAAAGGCGACCCCGGGGTCGCCTTTGTCACATCCGGGTCGCAGCCTAGAGCCGGAAGCGCCCGATCTCCTGCTCCAGCCGCTCGGTGAGAGACTTGAGCTGGGCCGCCTGGGCGGCCTCTTCGCCGGCCTGGGCCGCCAGCGCCTGGGAGACGTGGCGGATATTCTCGGTGTTGCGGCTGATCTCGCCGGTCACCGAGGTCTGCTCCTCGGCCGCCGCCGCGATCTGGGTCGCCATGTCGCTGATGGCGCCGATGGCCTCGTTGATCCTGCCCAGGCTGAGATTCGCCGCTTCGGCGTCCTCCACGCTGGTGCCCGCCAGCTGGCGGCTGGTCTCCATGCCGCCCACCGCCTTGCGGGTGGTCTGCTGCAGCGCCTCGATCATCTGCTGGATCTCGGCGGTGGAGTCGTGGGTGCGGCGCGACAGCACCCGCACCTCGTCCGCTACCACGGCAAAGCCGCGCCCCTGCTCCCCGGCCCGGGCCGCCTCGATGGCGGCGTTCAGAGCCAGCAGGTTGGTCTGCTCGGCGATGCCGCTGATGGTGGCCAGAATGCCGCTGATCTGCTGGGCGTGTCCATCCAGCTCGTGGATGGTCTGGCTGGCGTCGGAGACCTCCCCCGCCAGCCCCGTGATGCTGCGCTGGCTCTGGCCGACCTGGGACTGGCCGGCCACCGCGAGGCGCACCGCATCGCCGGCGGTGTTGGCGGCAAACTCGGCGTTGCCGGCGATTTCCTGGGTGGCGGAGGCCATCTCGGTCACCGCGGTCGCCACCATGACGATCTCGTCCTGCTGCTGGCGCACCCGCTGGCTGCGGGCCTCGGCCCCCACCGCCTGGGTGCGGGACTGGGCCGCCAGCTCGACGGTGACGTCCCGCAACCGGCTGACAATGCCGTGCAGCCTGGCCACGAACTGGTTGAAGTTCTGGGCCAGCTGCCCCACCTCATCCTGGCTGCGGGTGGCGATCTGCACCGTGAGATCCCCCTCCCCGTGGGCGATGTCGGCAAGCGCCCTGGAGACCCGTCCCAGATCCGCGAACAGGTAGTTGAACATGGCGATGAGCAGGGCACCGAACACCAGCAGCAGTACCAGGGTCAGCCCCACCAGTTGCCACAGCAGGGAGGCGAGCGGCGCCTCCAGCACCTCCTTGTACATCACCATGGCGAGCAGCCAGTCGGTGCCGGGCACTCCCTGCACCGAGAGCAGCACCTCGCGCCCGTTCAGGTTGGCGCCGTGCAGTTCGCCGTCGCGGCTCCACGCATCCAGCGCCGCCCCGGTGAGACCGGGATCCAGCTCCGCCACCTGCTTGAGCGCCAGCTCCTTGTTCGGGTGGCCGACGATGAGGCCGGTGCGGTCGAGCAGCATGGCGTAGCCCTCTCCCTGCACCTTCATGGCCAGCACCTCGTCGATGAGGGCGTCGAGGGAGAGATCCGCCCCGGCCACCCCGATCACCCGGCCCTGGTGGCTCACCGGCTCGGCCAGGGTCACCACCATCTGCTGCATGGTCACGCTGACATAGGGCGGCGTGACGATGAGCTTGCCCGCCTTGTCGGCGTTCTGGTACCAGGGGCGGGCCCTGGGGTCATAGTTGGCGGTGTTGAGGGCGGGATCGTGGCGGGTCATCTCCCCCTGCGCCGAACCAAAATAGGTGAGGCCGAAACCGCCGGAGGTGCGGGTCTGCAACAGGTGGGGCACCAGGGCCGTGTCGGGGTCGCGCGCAATGACAGCGGCCAGGGCGTCGACCGCGTGCTTGCGATCCTCAAGCCAGTTGCCGATGGCCACCGAGTGGGCGTGGCCGTAGTTGACCGCCTCGCTCTGGATGGCGTCAAGGGTGCGGGATTTGAGGGTGTGGAAGGCGACAATACCGAGCAGGGCTGCCATCAGCAGCACTACCCCCAGGCTGGCCGCGAGCAGCTTGCCGCGCAACGAGAGAGTCATGACAACGAATCCTTGTGGTAGCCGGGGGCCGGGAATACCCCCATCTTGGTAGTTCTATCGGCACAATGATGAACGGTCTTTAGTGAATCCTTATATTTTTTCATCTATCAACAACAGAACGCACTACCAGCAACAGACTGTTCACTATTCCATGCTGACACCCGCAGGCACCACAAGGCCGCCCGAAGGCGGCCTGTCACTTACCCCTGATAGGCACCGGCGGAGTAGGTCAGCTCATAGCTGTGGCTGTAGATCTCGATGATGTTGCCGAAGGGATCTTCCATGTAGACCATGCGGTAGGGCTTCTCGCCCGGATAGTACTCGCGCACCGGCATCCGCTGCTTGCCACCCGCTGCGACGATGCGCGCCGCCAGCCCCTCGACATCCGGATCCTGCACGCTGAAGTGGAACACCCCGGTCTTCCAGAATTCGAAGTTGTTTTCGCGCTGCTCGCTGTTGGGGAACTCGAACAGCTCGATGCCGATCTTGTCGCCGGTGGAGAGATGAGCGATGCGGAAAGAGCCCCAGCCCGGGCCAAATACGTCGTTGCACATCACGCCGATGGCGGAGTCATCCTCGGTGATGGTGGTCGCCGGCATGATGAGATACCAGCCCATCACCTTGGTATAGAACTCGACTGCCTTGTCGAGGTCAGTCACCGTGATGCCGATGTGGGAGAAGTTGCGCGGGTAAGTCATAAGTCACCTTGAAATTGTGTGTGGGAAACAGGTGACATGATAGGAAGAGACGCCATAATGAAAAATAAGGTCAAACTAATGGAATACATAAATTAAATTTATGGTTAATCCACTCTGGCTCCACACCCTGGTGGTGGTGCATGAAACCGGCAGTTTTACCCGTGCCGCCGATCGGCTGGATCTCACTCAGGCCGCCGTCAGTCAGCATATCTCGCGCCTCGAGGCCGAATTCGGCCCCCTGCTGCTACGCAAGCCCCGTCAGCTGGAGCTCACCCCGCGCGGGCTGGTGCTGCTCGACTTCGCCCGCCAGCAGGCGCAGGCCGCAGAACAGCTGCGAGCCCGTCTCTCTGATGACGACCCTCACCGCGGCGCCATCACCCTCACCACCCCCGGCAGCATTGGCCTGCTGCTCTATCCCCTGCTGCTCGATCAGCAACAGGAGCATCCCGGACTCACCATCCAGCACCGCTTTGCCCCCACCCCCGACATAGTGCAGGCGGTACTGGCGGGGCGCAGCGATCTGGGACTGGTGGATCAACCGCCGGAGCACCCCAGCATAGCCGCCGAGCCCTTCGCCCGCGAACCCCTCTGTCTGGTAGTACCCAACGACGGCGAGGAGCCGAGCTGGCAGCACCTCTGTCAGCTCGGCTTTATTGACCACCCGGATGGCCGCAGCATGGCTCAGCGCCTGCTGGGACGACGCTATCCCGGCCAGCGCTTCGGCGAGATCCCGCTGCGCGGCTTTACCAACCAGATCGGCCTGATCCTGGAGCCAGTCGCCCGCGGCCTCGGCTTTACCGTGCTGCCCCGCTTCGCCGTCACCGCCTTTGCCCAACAGGAGCAGATCCGGGTGATCCAGAGCAGCATTGAGGTGATCGACACCCTCTGGCTGATCTACCGCGCCGAGTGGCCGCTCCCCGCCCGCCACCAGCGGCTGGTGGAAACCCTCAAGACGCAGGTCGGCGCCATCTGATGGACAAACAACAAGGCCGCCTCAAGGGCGGCCTTTTACTGTCCGGCGGCTGGGTTATTTGACCCGCGCCAGCGCCGTGTTGATCCTCAGGTTGGTCGCCTCCAGCCCCGGCTGCTGGCCGTAGAAGTCGAACGCCAGCTCGACCCCGGGGCGAAACAGCAGGCAGTGGGTGGAGCCGCCGAAGTGGAACATGCCGAGCTGCTCCCCCTTCGCGATCCGCTGCCCCGGCTGCACCGTCACCTCGCAGCTCGACACCTCCGCCATGCCCACCGGCACCACGCACATCAGGCCGATTTTGGGGTTGTCCGCCTCGATGAAGATGAGTGCCCGGGTCGCCACCGCGGTGAGGAAGGGCTGGGACTGGTTCGGGGCGCTGGGGTCGGGCCCCGCCGGGCTGTCGAAACCCTGGTGGCGGTTGGCCAGGTAGTAGCTGCCGTTGACCACCTTGACCGAGCGCACCGTGCCGCTCACCGGGCTGTGCCAGCGGTGATAGCTGAGGGCGCTGAGGAAGGCCTGATAGAGGGTGCCCCCCTCGAACGCGGCGGCGCGCGGGTCGAAGTCCAGCAGGTTGTCCAGGGAATAGGGCTGCCCCTTGAGCCAGAAGGCGTCCTGCCGCCTTACCCCGGTCACCACCTGCAGCGGGGCCGACTCGCAGGCGTTGGCGATCACGCTGTCATCGTCCGGGGCCGTCACCGGCCGCACGCCGGGGCAGAAGCGGCGGGTGAAGAAGTCGTCCCAGCTGGCGAAGCCCTCGTATTCCTCTCCCGGCGCGGTGTGGAAGATCCCCTCGAAGCGCTCTGGGGTGGGGTTGTCGCCGGCCCCGAGCGCCCCCTGCGCCACCCGGACCATCTCCTCCTTCGCCACGTCACCCAGCCAAGGGACGATCAGGGTCTGGCGATCCAGGGGGCTCACCGACTCCGTCAGCACATAACGGGACGCGGGACTTTGCAGGAAGTCGGCCCAGTAGCCGAGGATCTTGCGCAGTTGCTGGTTCACCAGCGCATTGGCAAAGAAGTCATACCCGGCGGCCGTCGCCATGGGCCAGTTGAGCAGGGCATTGATGGGGAATCCGATCAGCCCGGCAGGCTCCTGGGTCTGCACATCCTGATAGGCTTCCGGGGCCGTGGTCATGATGCCGTTGAGCAGCTGCAGGAACTCATCGAAGCTGCGCACCTGGACCTGACCGAGCGGCGTGCTGTGCTCGTGCTGCCACGCCTCGTCAAACATCCCCTGGGCCTGCTGATGCAGGAGAGGATCCTGCTCCACCAGCGCCTTCAATCCGGCGATCGGGGCCACCAGCGGGCGAGGCTGGCGGGTGACCGCCTGACGCAGCCGCTGTACCCAGCGCGCCACATGGGCCTGATCCCGGGGGACCCAGCCACCGGCATGGGCATGGGGGTGACGCGTATCCACTGCCTTGTTCATCGCTCTCTCCTTGTTGAAGCGCCTTGAGCCCGCCGGATGCGATGCGCCTGAGGGCGCCATCTGGCAGGAAGCAAGGTGTAGCACAGGGGAAAAGCGGCCTCCATTGACAGAAATGGCAGCGGCGAAGCGGGGAAAAAGAGGCTAACGGAGGCGGTGGCAAACGCCGGAAATGCGAAAGGCCAGCTCAATGAGCTGGCCTTTCTGAAAAATGGCAGGGGCGGCAGGACTCGAACCCGCAACCATCGGTTTTGGAGACCGCTGTTCTACCAATTGGAACTACGCCCCTGCAACAAACGAGGCGTAGTATACAAAGCGGAGGTCAAAGGTAAAGGCTTTTTTTCTCACTTTCGATGCGATCGAACAAATGACGAGCAGATCCCCGCAATTCCAACAAGGAGCGGGGGTAAGCTGCTGTATTTGCAGCCCCGACGGGGTAGGAATGGGACACAAATGGGGGTAGGGTGAAACCAGGCTCAGGGAGGCTGCCCATGCTCAATTACCGACTGCTGCAACAGCTTGCGCCCCTCAACTTCCGGGATGAGCGCAAGACGGAGACCCTGGCCGACTATCTGGACAGAGTCTCTCCCCTGGTGCCCTCCATTCCCTCCAATGTGCTCGCCCAGTGGATTTACCGCCATTGGCGCGGTTTTGAATCCAACTGGAGCTTTATCGATCTCGCCAGCCACCAGTTCGAGTGCGAGCACTGGCCCACCGCGCAGATTATCGAGCAGATAGACTCCCGCCACATGGAGGTGATCGATCGCTGGGGCGAGATGCTGCGCAGCAACCGCTACGTGCGCCGCTCCTGGCTCGGCGATGACATGCTGCGCCGGGGCACCTGGTCCGAGCCTGTCATCGTCCTCGCCACCGCCCCGGGCACCTGCTACCCGGACGGTCACCCCCTGCCCCATCCCTACTGCCTGCTGGAGGGGCACCACAGGCTCGGCTACCTGCGCAGCATGGCCGCCGATGGCGCCCCCTTGCAGGCGCAGCACGCACTCTGGATTTGTCGACCCGTTCGCGACACTTAAACGTTTTTCCGGCCAAATCCTGCCTCTGAAATAAATTTTTGACAATTCAAAAACCAGCCCTATAATCGGTGCGGTTTTGAAAAAGGTCGGGACAGGACGATGCCGTTTTTGATGAAAAAAGCAGCCTTGCAGACGGGTGGAGCGCACCAGAGCGGCCCCGTTGTTTCCGGTTCCCGTCCCACAGATCCCCCGTTTTTTTTGAAAAGAGCCCCTGTTTCAGGGGCTTTTTTTTGTGCCGGAAAAACCTTCATTGATGCCAAAGGGAATGCAGACGATGACCAATCCACTCTATAACAAACACGTCATCTCCATCTCGGATCTGACCCGGTCCGACATGGAACTGGTGGTCGCCACCGCACAGCGGTTGAAGGCCGAACCCGACAGCCGCCTGCTGAAAGACAAGCTGGTCGCCAGTTGCTTCTTCGAAGCCTCCACCCGCACCCGTCTCTCCTTCGAGACCGCGGTCCAGCGCCTGGGCGGCAACATCATCGGCTTCGCCGACGGCGGCAACACCAGCGCCAAGAAGGGCGAGACTCTGGCCGACTCCATCAAGATCATCAGCTCCTACACCGATGCGGTGGTGATGCGCCACCCGAAGGAAGGGGCAGCCCGTCTGGCCTCCGAGTTCTCCCGGGTGCCGGTCATCAACGGCGGTGACGGCTCCAACCAGCATCCCACCCAGACCCTGCTCGACCTCTTCTCCATCCACGAGACCCAAGGCAAGCTGGACGGCCTCAACGTCGCCTTCGTCGGTGACCTGAAGTACGGCCGCACCGTCCACTCCCTGGCCCAGGCCCTGAGCCTGTTCAACTGCCGCTTCTTCTTCATCTCCCCGGAGGCGCTGGCCATGCCGGACTACCTCTGCGAGGAGCTGGAAGAGAAAGGCATCCGCTTCAGCGTGCACGAGACCATGGAAGAGGTGATGCCGGAGCTCGACATCCTCTACATGACCCGCGTCCAGAAGGAGCGCTTCGACGAGACCGAGTACAAGCACATGGCCGCCAAGTTCGTGCTGGAGCTGGCGACTCTGGAAGGGGCCAAGCCCACCATGAAGATCCTCCATCCCCTGCCCCGGGTTGACGAGATCGAGGTCGCCGTCGACAAGACCCCCCACGCCTACTACTTCCAGCAGGCGGAGAACGGGGTCTATGCCCGCCAGGCACTGCTGGCACTGGTACTGAACGAAACCGTCTAAGGGAAAGGGGAACATCATGTCCGAGAAGAACCAACTGCAAGTCGAAGCCATCCGTCACGGCTCCGTCATCGACCACGTCCCCGCCGGCCAGGGCATCAAGATCCTCAAGCTATTCCAGCTGATCGAGACCCAGGAGCGGATCACCGTCGGCTTCAACCTCAAATCCGGCGCCCTCGGCAAGAAGGATCTCATCAAGATCGAGAACACCCGTCTGACCGAGCAGCAGGCCAACCAGCTCGCCCTGTTCGCCCCCAAGGCCACCGTCAACATCATCGAAGACTTCGTGGTGGTGAAGAAGCACCAACTGGCGCTGCCGGAGTTCATCGAAGGGGTCTTCCACTGCCCCAACTCCAACTGCATCTCCCACAACGAACCGGTGGAGAGCTACTTCCGGGTGCGCGAGGTGAAAGGGGCGGTGCGGATGAAGTGCAAATACTGCGAGAAGTCCTTCACCCAGGACATCGTCAGCGAACGCTACTGATTTCCTGCCGACAAAAGATTTCCATGTGGGCCCCATTGGGCCCATTTTTGAACCCTGTCACATCACTTATTCCCCCTTTGGTTATAATTTGCCATCCCGTAATGGATATACCTCGCTCATCCCCTGCTTGAGTGCTCCTCATTAGTGTTTTTCGCTATGAAAAGCCGGAACGACAGACTGGGCGAGACCGCCATCGCTCATCGCCAAAGGAAGTCGCCATGGTCAACACCCTCAGCCGCCCAGCAGAACCGGAGTCAGATCTGGCTCAGCTCGACGCCTGCCGCCAGATCATCGGCCAGCACTGCTACAGCACCCAGGAGGAGATCCGCCGCGAGCTCTCCGCCCGCGGTTTTGCGGACATCAGCCAGTCCACTATCTCCCGCCTGCTGCGCCGTCTCGGGGTCGCCAAGGCCCAGAACGCCAACGGCAAGAAGGTCTACACCCTGGTGGACGAGCAGCTGGAGCCCGCCGGCAGCACCCGCTCCATCCATGACATGGTGCGCGCCGTGGTCCACAACCAGCAGATGGTGCTGGTGCATACCACCCCGGGGGCCGCTACCGTGGTGGCTCGCCTGCTGGATCGCAACGCCAATCCCGAGATCCTGGGGGCCGTGGCCGGCAACGACGTGGTACTGATCGCCCCGCGCCACATCAGCCGAACCCGCCAGGCTCACGCCGCCGTGGTGCGCACCCTGGAAAACGCCCGCTGACCCCTGCTGGATGCCAGAAGGCGACCCCGGGGTCGCCTTTTTGTTGCCCGCGCGGCAAGGAGCCAGGCCACGGGAGAGCCTGGGCGCCCTGCCTTGCCAGCCACAAAAAACGGGAGCCCCAGGCTCCCGTTGTTGTCCCTATGTCTGTCGGCATTCATGCCAGCACGGCGCCCAGGCTCAGGCAGAGCACGATCAGCACGGTCAGCATGCCGAGCAGCGGGGCCACCCACTTCAGCCAGCGCACATAGGGCACCTTGGCAATGGCCAGCCCCCCCATGACCACGGCGGAGGTCGGGGTCACCAGGTTCACCAGCCCGGAGGCGGACTGGTAGGCGGTGACCACCAGCTCGCGGCCCACGTTGGCGAAGTCGGCGAGCGGCGCCATGATCGGCATGGTCAGCACCGCCAGACCGGAGGAAGAGGGCACCAGGAAGGAGAGCACCACTTCCAGCACGAACATCACGTTGATGAACACTACGGTGGAGAGGCCGGTCACTATCCCCTCTGCACTGTGCAAGATGGTGTGGGTGATCATGCCGTTGTCCATCACCACCACGATACCGCGGGCGATACCGATAATGAGGGCCACTCCGAGCAGGTCACGAGCGCCGTCGATGAAGTTGGAGGTCAGCTCTTCTTCGCTCATGCGGGAGATGACACCGACGATGATGGCGGCAGCCAGGAACACGCCGGAGATCTGCGCCATCCACCAGCCCAGCACGGCCACCCCGTAGATCATCACGGCAAAGGCGGCGACGAAGATACCCAGCACGATCTTGCGGGTGGTGGTGAACTCCAGCATCTGGTCGCTCTTGTTGCCAAGGAAGTGGGCACGGTTCTCTTCCCACTTGTCGGCCACCAGGGACTTGCTGGGATCGCTTCGCACCATCTTGGCGTAACGCATCACATAGGCCACGCAGATCAGCCAGCCGGCCACCAGCATGGCGACCCGCAGCCAGATGCCGTCGGTGAAGGAGATGCCGGCCGCGTTGGCGGCGATCACGGTGGCGAACGGGTTGATGGTGGAGCCCAGGGTACCGATACCGGCTCCCAGCAGCACGGTCGCGGCAGCCACGACAGGGTCGAAGCGGGCGGCCATCATCACCGGCACCAGCAGGGTGTAGAACGGCAGGGACTCTTCCGCCATGCCGTAGATGGTGCCCCCTGCGGCGAACAGCGCCATCAGAATGGGGATCATCCACTCTTCACGGCCACGCAGGCGATCGGTGACGCGCTCGATACCGGCATCGATGGCACCTGTCTTGGTCACTATGCCAAGGAAGCCACCGATGATCAGGATGAAGAGGGAGACGTCGATGGCGCCAGCCTCGTAGGTGTCGTGGTTGTAGAGACCGTCGATGGGTGCCAGCAGCACGTCGACGATCCCCTGGGGATTGGCATCCACCAGTTTGTAGGTACCGGCCACCGGCACTTCCTTGCCGAGGGCCTCGTTCATGGTCATCTCGTATTTGCCGGCCGGCACTATCCAGCTCAGGGCGGCCACCAGGGCGATCAGCACAAACAGTATCGTGTAGGCTGACGGGAACTTGAATTTGGTCATGGTCCAGCTTCCTTCTGTGGGTGTGGTATCCATGCAGGCTGCGGGTCGTAGGGTTGGAGGTATTATGCCGCTGTCACATGGTTGAAAAGCCGGGGGTCACCCCCCGGCACCACTACTGCGACCTCAGTCGCCCAGCGTAGCCACCATCACTGCCTTGATGGTGTGCATCCGGTTTTCCGCCTCGTCGAACACGATGCTGTGCTCGGATTCGAACACGTCCTCGGTCACTTCCAGGCCCTTCATGCCATATTTGTCGGCCACTTCCTTGCCCATGGTGGTCTCGTCGTTGTGGAACGCCGGCAAGCAGTGCATGAACTTCACATCCGGGTTCTTGGTCGAGTTGATGACGTCCATGTTGACCTGATACGGGGTCATCAGTTTGACCCGTTGATCCCAGGCTTCCTTCGCTTCGCCCATGGAGACCCAGACGTCGGTGTAGAGGAAGTCGGCACCCAGCACACCCTCTTTCACGTCTTCGGTCAGGTGGATGCGCGCACCGGTCTCTTCGGCGATGAGGCGGCAGGTGGCAACCAGCTCCTCTTCCGGCCAGAAGGCTTTCGGCGCCACCAGGCGGATGTCCATGCCCATCTTGGCGGCACCCACCATCAGGGAGTTGCCCATGTTGTTGCGGGCGTCACCCAGGTAGGCGAACTTGATCTGATCCAGACGTTTGCCCTTGCCGTGCTCCAGCATGGTCATGAAGTCCGCCAGGATCTGGGTCGGGTGGAATTCGTTGGTCAGGCCGTTCCAGACCGGTACACCGGCGTGGGCCCCCAGCTCTTCGACGATCTCCTGGCCGTAGCCGCGGTATTCGATGCCGTCATACATGCGGCCCAGCACCCGGGCAGTGTCTTTCATGGACTCCTTGTGACCGATCTGGGAACCGCTCGGGCCGAGGTAGGAGACCTGGGCGCCCTGGTCGAAGGCCGCCACTTCAAACGCACAGCGGGTACGGGTGGAGGTCTTCTCGAAAATCAGGGCAATGTTCTTGCCGACCAGATGCTTGCGCTCATAGCCACCGTATTTGGCTTTCTTCAGGTCGATGGCCAGATCGATCATGTATTGGATTTCGCGAGGGGTGAAGTCCAGCAGTTTCAGGAAGTTACGGTTACGCAGATTAAAAGCCATGATGAGTTCTCTCTATATTTGTTCAGACCAATTTGGCAGTGTCATTGACTACGCAGTTGTTCAGACCAGAGCCTTGGCTCAGGCATTGACGGTATTGGTGGCGACGATGTTGGTGCCGGCTTCCCCCTTGAGGATGGCGAGGCCATCTTCCAGGGAGCCGATGCCGACCATGCCGCCGGTCGCCTTGACGAATTCACAGGAGGCTTCGACCTTGGGCCCCATGGAGCCTGCATCGAACTTGACCCCGGCCAGCTCGTCCGGGCTGGTGATCCGCAGCGGACGCTGGGTCGGCTTGCCCCAATCCAGATAGACGGCATCGGCATCGGTCAGGATCAGCAGGGCGTCGGCCTTGATCTGCTTGGCCAGGTAGGCGGCAGACATGTCCTTGTCGATGACGGCCTCGATGCCGGTCAGGCTCTGGCCATCCCAGGTCACCGGGATGCCGCCACCACCGGTACAGATGATGAGGTGACCCTGGGCGATCAGGGTTTCGATGGCGTCGCCTTCGACGATGCGTTGGGGCAGCGGGGACGGCACCACGCGGCGGAAGAACTTGCCGTCTGCCTTGACCACCCAGTGCTTCTCTTCTGCCAGGGTGCGGGCTTCCGCCTCTTCGTAGACGGGGCCGATAAATTTGGTCGGATTGGCAAACGCCGGATCCTGGGGATCAACCTGCACCTGGGTCAGCAGCGCGGTGACGTTGCGGCTCGGCATCAGGTTCTTCAACTCCTGGATCAGCATGTAGCCGATCATACCCTGGGACTCGGCACCCAGCACATCCAGGGGATAGGGGGAGACCTTGGTGTAGGCGCTGTTCTGCAAGGCCAGCAGGCCGACTTGCGGGCCGTTGCCGTGTACCAGCACCACGTTGTAATCCTCGGCGATGCGGGCGATGGTCTTGGCGGCGGTGGCGATGTTCTTGCGCTGGATGTCGGCTTCCAGAGGTTCACCGCGGCGGAGCAGGGCATTGCCCCCCAGGGCGACGACGACAGTTGGTTTTTTCATGAGTGTTACTCTCGAGTCTTGGTATCTGTGGCGCCGGCCTCTTGCCGGCGCCACGCCGTCTTGTTAGATGCCGTCGCGTTCCATCGGGCAGCTCATGCAGCGGGCGCCGCCGCGACCACGTCCCAGCTCTTCACCCGGGATGGGCAGCACTGTGATGCCTGCCTTGTCGTACTTCTCGTTGGTGTAGGTATTGCGCTCGTAACCCACCACCACGCCGGGACGCACGGTCAGCACGTTGTTGGCATCGTTCCACTGCTCGCGCTCGGCCTCGAAGCTGTCGCCGCCAGTGGTGATGAGCCTGAGCTGATCCACCCCCAGCGCCTTCTCGATCGCGGTCACGAAGTAACCCTCTTCCTTGATGTTCATCCCGGTGGCACCTCCCGGGGTCAGGCTCCAGCAGTTCACATCCTTGCGGATGACTTCCGGATAGACGGAGAAGGTGTCGACATCCATGTGGGTCATGACGGTGTCGAGGTGCATGCAGCTGCGGTGTTTCGGCAGCTCCATGGCGATGACCTGTTTCGCCTGACCGTGCTTGAACAGGCTGCGGGCCAGGTGCTCCACCCCTTGCGGCGTAGTGCGCTCGGACATGCCGATGAGCACGGCGCCACGGCCGATGACCAGGACGTCGCCCCCTTCGATGGTGGAGTTGTCGTAGTCGCGCTCCTCGTCACCGAAGTACTTGATGAACTCCTGACCGGCAAACTGCGGGTGCCAGCGGTAGATGGCCTTCACGTGGTTGGTCTCGCGACGACGGGCGGCCTTGGCCATGGGGTTGATGGAGACGCCGCCATAGACCCAGCAGGAGGTGTCGCGGGTGAAGAGGTGATTGGGCAGCGGTTCGATGATGAAATCGGTCGGTGCATGCATGCCGACCACCATGTTGACGCCGCTGTAGGGCATCTCGGAGTAGGTCAGGCCGCCGGAGAGGATGCGGGCCAGCTCGCGGTGAGGCATGTCCGCCAGGAAGCAGCGCACGTCGTTGGCCAGGGCAGTGCCGAGGCGATAGTCGGAGACCTGGTGTTGCAGCAGCCAGGCTTTGGCTTCCGGCACGTCCAGGGTTTCCGCCAGCAGATTGGTCAGGAGGAAGACTTCGACATTCTGATCGCGCAGTACCTGAGCGAATTTGTCGTGCTCCTGACCGGCACGTTCCACGGACAGGACGTCGTCAAACAGCAGATCCTGGCAGTTGGAAGGGGTCAGACGCTTCAGACTGAGGTTGGGGCGGTGCAACATGACACGGCGCAACTGGCCAACTTCAGAACCTACATAAAATTTGCTCATGATGATATTCCGTCTAGCAGTGGTCCCTGCGAGTGATTGAATAGATTCCTTCTATTCAGGCTCGTGGCTAAGGCGGGATATTCTTTATGTAGGGTACTCGACTTGTGTTCTATCCTGCCCTTGCCTTTCGACGCAGAGATTAGGTCTGGCAACTCCACCAAACTTGGACATTGATCACATTCACCCTAGACTGCATAAATTCAGAAGTTAATTTATGATGGAGTTTACATATCTGACATTTCCCTCACCCGCCATCCGGCATAAATACGCAATAAAGCCCCAATATATTCCACAAAGAACGCAATTCCATTCACCCATGATATCCAAAAATGGATAGCCACCAATAAAAAACATCAAATAAATCATTATATTAAAATCAAAACGCTCATTTTTTGAATAAACTTCACCCACCTTTGAATTTATCCTCGCTTGTCATCCCGTTTGCTCTCGCATAAATAATCACCTGCTCCTTTATCGTTGAATAATCCATCTCTTGTCCCAGATCATGGCGGCCCGCCCGGGCCAGATGGCTAGCCTCATCGCCAAGTCGTGTGCACTATCTCTTTTATATGGATATGCATTTTGCACGCATCCTGATGGCGCCTTTTTCACCGACCGGAGTGCAACCGGGATTCAAAGTTTTTTCATTAGTTGAATTTTTTCAGTCACCTTGCGCCGATTTCGGGTTCGCCTTAACTCAAAAAGTGATGCTTGTCACATTCGTTCCCGTCACCAAGGAGATAACCATGAAGATCCCGTCGCTGTTTCTGCTCGTCGCCCTGGTCCTGCCCATGACACCGGCCCTGGTGCATGCCCAGGGAGCCCCCGCCATGCCGCTGGTGGTCTGTCACGTTGACCAGGCACCCCAGATGCTGGTCCCCGCCTACCTATGCCAATGGCACGGTGGCAGCCAGCATCCCTGACCCTCTCGCCCAAGGGGAGGCGATCTCCTCTTGGGTCATCTCAGCTTTCCCTCCTTTATCTCCTGAATGGGATCCGGACCACGCCACCTGCATCATGCCCGTTGCCCTCCTCCACCCTCATCTGCGATCGACACTGACCGGCCTCCCCGGATTCTGAACCGCAGTTAAACGCCTTGTGAGATATTCGCCATCGACTGCGTAAGCAAAGTGCCAACAAAATTCTCGCCATAGTCGGAAGATGCGCGTGAAAAAACAGCATGATAGATCATTAACATCATGATTTTAAAAAAGATAACTTCATTATCCTTTCGCGGGAAACCAGTTTGAATAAAACGTTTTTCAGCATGTCATTGTCGCCCTGCGCGAAATCCTTATAGTTACTCCTGCACGGACGCAATGAAGTCGGTCAGGAAGACTGGCTGCCAGGGTTGGGCAAATGGACTCACCACAGGATGTGGTAAAGGACACCTCCCAGGACGGAGAAAGTGCGACGGGAACGGATGACTCGTCAGGCCATGATGGCTAAAGGACACCCCAAAGGATTGGGAAGGGGAAACCTAAAGGAAGAGGTATAGTCAGGGATTGCAGGGAGCAACTTCGTTCAAGGATATGAGCGATAAGACTATCGGGGGCGACGCAAGTCGCCCCCATCTTTTTTGGGTATTTTTCACGTCTGCCCGCTGATGAGTCACCCCGGCCACGGCATTGCTGGCCAGGGTACCCGGGACTCGCCCAGCCGGCGCTATTCCAGCCGGAAGTGCCCCACTATCTCCCGCAGCCTGTCATAGGTGCGCTGCATGGCGTTTGAGCTGTCCACGGTGCGCTCGCCATTCCCCTTGAGCTGGGTGATCACCTCGGCGATGGCACTCATGTTGCGATTGATCTCCTCGGCAACGGCACTCTGCTCCTCCGCGGCCGTGGCGATATGGCTGATGAGATCGTTGATCTCCACCACTTCTCCCGCCATCAGATCCAGTGACGCATTCACCTTGCTGGTGTTTTCCGCCGCATCCTGGCAACTCTGCCGGGTGTTGCCCATGGCGGCCACCACGGTCTGGGTACCCCGTTGCAGCCGGGTCAGCATGGTCTGGATCTCGGCAGTGCTCTTCTGGGTGCGTCCCGCCAGAGAGCGCACTTCGTCCGCCACCACCGCAAACCCCCGCCCCTGCTCACCAGCCCGGGCCGCCTCGATGGCGGCGTTGAGGGCCAGCAGGTTGGTCTGCTCTGCGATGCCACCGATGACCCCGAGAATCGAGCCTATCTGCTGCACATCCTGCTGCATGGCTTCGATGGAGTGTGCCGTGGTCTCCACCTCCGTCACCAGCGCAGTGACGCTGGCCATGGCCTGATCCACCACCTGACGCGACTGGTTGGCCAGTTGCTGGCTCTGGCCGGTCAGCTGGGCAGTATTGGCCGCGCTCTCCGATACCGAGACGGCAGTACGGCTCATCTCGTTGATGGCGGTGACTACCTGTTCGGTCTCCCGCACATGCTCGGCCAGCAGGCCCTGGGCCGACCCCGTCTGCCTCGCCAATGCCGATATCCCTTCATTGAGCTGGCCGCTCGCTTGTCTCACCTCCCCCATCATGCTCTGCAACTGCTCGATGAAACGGTTGATGCCCGCCGAGATCTGGCCGAGATCATCCTTGCTGGTCACCGTGAGCCGGCGGGTCAGATCCCCATTGCCCTGAGAGAGCTCCTGCACCAGGTCGCGCAAGGAGAGGATGGGTCTATAGGCCAGATTGAGGGCCACCATGGAGAGGGCCAGTACCAGCGCCGCCACCCCGAGCAGGGCCAGGGTGATCTTCCCGTTGAGCGCCTGGGTCATGGCCCGGATATAGTCGAGATCCACATAACCGGTCAGGGTCCACTCGCTGCCGCGAATATCCAGCTTGTTGGGGCGACTCTCGCTCTCTCCCTGGGGCTTGCTGCTGTAGAGCACCTGTCCCTGACTGTCGGTGAGGGAGAAGTAACGCCCTTCCCCGCTTACCTTGGTCAGCAGCGTCTTGAACTCGCTCATGTCGAGGTAGTAGAGGTAGGCGGAGTCTGCACCGCGCGGCACCAGGATGGAGATGACGGGTTTGCCGTCCAGCTGCTCCAGCGGGCTGACGGTGATCTGGTTGTTGGCGGCGGGGATCAGCTTGCGCAGGGCGTCAACCCTGGCCTTGTCGTCGATGACCCCGTTCGCGTCGAATGCCATGTCGCCAATGAGCTTGACGATGTTGTGAAAGCCGGTCTCCTGCAGCGCCTTCTTGACGCTGGTCACCCCGAGGTTCAGGTTGGCGGCCAGCAGCACCTTCTGGTTGATGTCACCCGCCAGCTTCTCCCTGACCAGGGTGATCTGCTCGTTGATGTTCTGGGTGGCCTGGGTGCGGATGTAGCCGCTGATGAAATGGTTGACGCTGAACCAGGCGGTACCGATGGTGACCAGAATGGCGAGCAACAACAGCACGTTGATTTTGACTTTGAATGCCATGGTATGGGTCCCTCCAAAGAGAAAGGGCCGGGATGACCCGGCCCTCCCTGCCAATGCTTACTTCTTCTTGGCGTACTTCATGGAGTCCAGGGCTACCGCCAGGATGATGATGCCGCCCTTGATGATGAACTGCCAGTAAGGGCTGACACCGATGTAGGTCAAACCATAGTTGATCAGCGTGAAGATAAGTACGCCGGTGATCACACCCGCGACAGTTCCCACACCGCCGGCAAACGAAACGCCCCCCACCACGCAGGCCGCGATGGCATCCAGCTCATACATGAAGCCGAGGTTGTTGGTGGCACTGCCGATCCGCCCCGCTTCCAGCATGCCGCCGAAGGCGTAGAAGACACCGGCCAGGGCATAAATGACCACCAGGTTGACGGCGACGTTGACGCCGGACACCTTGGCCGCTTCCGGGTTGCCACCGATGGCGAAGATGTTCTTGCCAAAGCGGGTCTTGTTCCACAGCACCCAGACGAAGACGCTGGCGATGGCCGCATAGAAGGTCAGGTACGAGAGCTTGAACCCGCCAATCCGGATGAAGCCCTGCGCAAAGTTGGAGAAGCGAGGATCAAACCCGGCTACCGGGGAAGCCCCCACGGAGTCAAAATAGAGGGAGTTGATGCCGTAGACGATGATCATGGTGCCCAGGGTGGTGATGAAGGGCGTCACGTTCAGGTAGGCGACGATAAGGCCGTTGACCAGACCAATCAGGGCCCCCACCACGCACACCAGCAGGATCACCGCCGGAATGGGCACCTCCCCCAGGGTGGGGAAGACCTTGTTCACGTTGGTCAGGGCCTGCAGCATGGTGGCCGCGATCAGCGCCGCCAGACCGACCTGACGACCGGCCGACAGGTCAGTACCCTGGGTGATGATGATGCCCGCCACCCCGAGGGCAATGATGACCCGTACCGAGGACTGGGTCAGGATGTTGCTGAGGTTGGTGAGGCTGAGGAAGGAGGGCTCCTTGATCACGATGATCATGAGCAACACCAGCAACACCACATAGATGCCGTTCTCTTTGAGCGCCTGCATCAGATTGAAATTTTTAGCCGACTCCATAATGTCTTCCTGTCTTTATAGGTACAGAGATGCCAGGCGCAGGATCTCGCTCTGGTCAGTTTCTTTGGTGTTGACGATCCCCGCGACCCGGCCATTGCTCATGACCATGATGCGGTCCGTGATGCCGAGCAGTTCCGGCATTTCGGAGGAGATGATGACGATGCCCTTGTCCTTCTTCGCCAGCTCCAGGATGAGCTGGTAGATCTCGAACTTGGCGCCGACGTCGATACCCCGGGTCGGTTCATCCAGCATCAGGATCTCGGGCTGGGTCAGCAGCCAGCGACCGATGATCACCTTCTGCTGGTTGCCACCGGAGAGGGAGCCGATCTGGGTCTGCTGGGTCGGTGTCTTGACCCGCATGGAGTCGATGACCCACTGGGTATCGCTCTTCATCTTGTTGTCGCTGAGCAGCCCCATGGATCCCTTGTAGTTGTCCATGTTGGCGATCAGGGAGTTGAAGGCGATGTCGAGGCGTGAATAGATCCCGGTGGAGCGGCGCTCCTCGGTCACCAGGGCGAAGCCGTTCTGGATCGCCTCGTGGGCGTTGTGGTTCGCCACCTCTTTGCCGTGCAGCTTGATGGTCCCTTCGCTGCGATCGCGGATGCCGAACAGGGTCTCCACGATATCGGTGCGCTTGGCCCCCACCAGACCGGCGATGCCGAGGATCTCCCCCTTGTGCAGGTTGAAGGTCACGTCCTTGATGGAAGGCTGGTTCTTGGCCGTCAGGTGCTCGACCTCGAGGATCACCTCTTTGGGCTGGTTGGTTTTTTCCGGGAAGCGCTGGGTGAGCTCGCGGCCGACCATCATGCCGATGATCTGATCCATGGTCATGCCCTTGAGGGGCTGGGTCGCCACCCACTGGCCATCCCGCAATATGGTGATCTCGTCACAGAGCTGGAAGATCTCTTCCATCTTGTGGGAGATGTAGACGATGCCGCACCCCTTCTCCTTGAGCTTGTTGATGATCTTGAAGAGGTGGTTGACCTCTTTCTCGGTCAGGGAGGAGGTGGGTTCGTCCATGATGACGATCTTGGCGTCATAGGAGAATGCCTTGGCAATCTCGATCATCTGCATCTGGGAAACCGACAGGGTGCCGACCTTGACCCTGGGGTCGATGTCGATGTCCAGCTCCTCGAAGATATGCTTGGTGTCCTGATACATCTTGCCGTGGTCGACAAACAGTCCCTTGGTGGGATAGCGGCCGAGCCACATGTTGTCCATCACGGTGCGTTGCAGTACCAGGTTCAGCTCCTGGTGCACCATGGAAACGCCATTCTCCAGCGCCTCTTTGGACGAGGTGAAGTTGATCTCCTGTCCCTTGAAGAAGATCTTGCCCTGATCCTTCTCGTAGATGCCGAACAGGCACTTGAGCAGCGTGGACTTCCCTGCGCCATTCTCGCCCATCAACGCATGCACAGAATGAGGACGGACCCGTAAATTGACATTATCGAGTGCCTTGACGCCAGGAAAGCTCTTACTGACGTCAATCATCTCCAACAGCCATTCTGATTGTTGCCGTGTTGTCATATCAGCCATCACATCTGGTTGAAAAGAGGGCAAGGGGATCTCCCTTGCCCTGAGGGGAGGAATTACTCGAATTGGGACAGGTTGTCTTTGTCTACGCCCACGTAGGCAACGCGGACGACCTTGTTGTCGATCTTCCAGTTGGTGCCTTCACCAGCCGGCTTGCCTTCGGCCAGGTTCTTGGTCAGCTCGAAGGTGGCCTTGGCCTGGTTGGCCGCATCGTTCAGCACGGTACCGGCCATGGCACCGCTCTTGACCATGGCCAGGGCTTCCGGCAGGGCGTCAACACCGAACACCGGGATGGCGGTCTTGCCCTGGGCCTTCAGGGACTCCACGGCGCCCATCGCCATGCCGTCGTTGTTGGCGATGACCACTTCGATCTTGTTGGCGTTCGGACCGGAGATCCAGGCGTCCATCTTGTCCTTGGCCATGGCGGTATCCCACATACCGGTATCCATGTGCAGTTGCTCGGTCTTGATGCCGCCATCGTTCAAGGTCTTGACGACGTAGGTGGTGCGGGCTTCCGCATCCGGGTGACCAGGCTCACCCTTGAGCAGCACGAACTGGATGACGCCATCCTTGTTCAGATCCCACTCGGGGTGCGCTTTCCAGTGCTTGGCGATCAGCTGGCCCTGAATGATTCCGGACTCCTTGGAGTCGGTGCCAACGTAGTAGGCCTTGTCATAGCTGGCCAGGTCAGCCGCGCTCGGTTCCTTGTTGTAGAAGACCACGGGGATCTCGTCCGCACGGGCTTTCTCAATCACGACAGGGGCCGCCGCCGGGTCAACCAGGTTGATGGCCAGGGCCTTCACGCCCTTGGCCAGCAGCACGTCGATCTGGTCGTTCTGCTTGGACTGGTCGTTCTGGGAGTCGTTCATCAGCAGTTCCACACCCGGGGTGGCCGCCGCTTCTTTCTCGATGGCCTTGCGCACCACGGCCATGAAGTTGTCGTCGTACTTGTAGACGGTGACCCCGATACGGGTATCGGCCTGGGCTTGGGCTCCCGCCATCAGTCCCATCAGCAAGGTGGCAACTGTCGTGAGTTTTTTCATTGTTATGCTCCGATTTCTATCTGTTTTTTGTAGGGAATGCTGTACACCGTTTGAGCTGGCGCCAGCCTAATGTAATCAGTTTGTTGTGAGGCGGTCTGTGATCCTGGCAACAAAATGAAAACGTTTACACTCTGTTACATAGCCGTAATATTGTTAAAAATTAAATAGTTACGTGAGAAACCGCCTTTGAGTCTCGCCATCTCGCGACGGCGGGTCCGGCTAGCTCAGACGGCAGTGCCAGTGATAACGCCCCGGCAACAGCCAGAACTCGGGCCGCACGCTCTGGCTCCAGGAGTCGTCGCCTCCTACCCCCATGTGGAAGCCATCGAGGCACAGGTGCGTGCCCCCCAGAGCCACCAGCTCGGTCTGGTGACGGGCTTCGGCCAGCTGCTGCTGACTGTAGCGGCTGACGCTGAAGTGGAAGCGCCCCTCCACCGCCAGATCCCCCAGTTGCAGTGCGCGGGTATCGCAGCGCAGTCCGTTGTCGGTGGGGAAGACATAAGGGGTGTGCAACGCCTCGATGGGCAATTGCCAGCGACCGAGATCGGCGGCGAGCCGTCGATCCGGGTAATTCTCGTGGGGGCCAAGCCCCAGCCAGCTCACCGGGGCACCTTCGGCCGGTTCATCAGCCAGCCAGAGCCGGGCACCGATGCGCGGCAGGGAGGGCATGTCGGCGGCCACCTCCACCTCGATGGCGAGGTGCATGGCGCCCTCCCCGTCCACCCTGTGATGCCAGCGGGTCAGGATCTTCGGTTCGTCACCCACGAAGTAGCCGTGGTGCGCCGTGATGAGACCCAGCTCCGGACTCGCCTCCAGGCCGAGACAGCAGTGCTGCAGATCATTGAGTCCGGCCTCCTGCCAGCGGGCAATCCAGGCGTTGGGATCGGCGTGATCCGCCTCGCTGGTGCCGATATCGTTGTCGAGCGGCGCCCGATAGAAGTGATCGGCGATGGCGTCGCACAGCCGCTCGCGGCCCTGTTTCTGCCAGCTGACGATGCGACCACTGGCCTTGTCGAGCTGCCACAGGGAATCTGCGGCGCCAAGCACCCAGTGATCGCGCTGCTCGGTCAGGCTGACCGCCGGGCAGACCGACGGCAGCGCCAGGGGCGCGGGCAACAGGCATTGCTGGCGAGCCACCTCGTGACCCGCTCCGGCCCAGGCCGTGGCGGTGGGCTGCACGATGGCGAGATCCAGCCAGGCAAGCGCCCCCGGCGCAAAGGCCGGCAATTGCTTCAGCAGGGTCAGCGTCATGCTCCCCCGGGGGGCCAGCTCGAGCGGGCATTCACCCTGGCTCACCACCACGCCGTCTTCACACAGACGCCACAGCAGGCGTTCGTTGTCCGTCTCGCGGAACAGGTATTCGCTGCGGATCTCAACCGTCAGCGGCTGGCGACCCTGCAGGGTCAGAACAAAGGGCTGCTGGGCACGCCGGGCTTCAAACAGGGAGGGATGGGGGGTGCGATCGGGGAACAGCAGGCCGTTGCAGCAAAACTGGCGATCGTTCGGAGTGTCGCCGAAATCGCCACCATAGGCCCAGAAATGGCGGCCATCGTCGGTCTGCTTGTCCAGCCCCTGATCGACCCAATCCCAGACAAACCCACCCTGCAGCCGCGGATGATCGCGAAATGCCTGCCAGTAATGGGCATAGCCCCCCAGGCTGTTGCCCATGGCGTGGGCGTATTCGCACAGGATCAGCGGCCGGGTCTCTTCCGGCAGGCCGATCCACTTGGCCAGTGCCCACTTGGGCACCGCCGGGAAGGGTTGATCCTGATGGGTACGGGCATACATGGGGCAGATGATGTCGGTGGCCGGGGTGTCGGCCCCGCCCCCTTCGTACTGCACCGGGCGGCTGGGGTCCGCCCCCTTCACCCAGCGATACATGGCGTCGTGGGCCGGGCCATAACCGGATTCGTTCCCCAGAGACCAGATGATGATGCTGGGGTGGTTGAAGTCCCGGGCCACCATGCGGGTAACCCGCTCCAGGAAGGCGTTGCTCCAGGCGGGATCCCGTGCCAGCCGCCCCATGGGGGTCATGCCGTGGGTCTCCAGGTTCGCCTCGTCCACCACATAGAGGCCGAGCCGGTCGCACAGGCGATAGAGCTCGGGGTGATTGGGATAGTGGGAGCAGCGCACCGCGTTGAAGTTGTGCCGCTTCATCAGCAGCAGATCCTGCTCCATGTCGGCCGGGGTCACCACGTGACCCGTGGCGGGATGGTGTTCATGGCGATTGGCGCCACGAATGAGCAGGGGTTGGCCGTTGACCCGCAGCAGGCCGCCACGGATCTCCACCGCCCGAAAGCCCACGTCATGGGCCTCGCTCTCGAGAACGCTTCCCTGCTCGTCCAGCAGAGTCAGGGTCAGGCGATAGAGGTGCGGGGTCTCGGCGCTCCACTTGTGTGGCGCCGTTACCGTCAGCCACAACTCGGCGCGATCGTCATACACCCCTTTCTCGTCGATGGCCTGGGTGCCGATCCGCTGGCGCAGGGTCGCGACCCGCTCGTCGCCATCATAGAGGTTGGCCTCCACCGACAGACCGGCTCCGTTGGCCGCCTGCAATTCAACCTTGAGGCGGGCATCCCGGTAGCAGGCGTCGAGCTCGGGCGTCACCCGGATATCCATCAGATGACGGGCCGGTTTGTGCAGCAGGCTGACGGAGCGGAAGATGCCGCTCATGCGCCACATGTCCTGATCTTCCAGATAGGAGCCGTCAGACCAGCGCAGCACCAGGACGGCGAGGCGGTTGGCCCCGGCCTGAAGGAAGGGGGTCAGATCGAATTCCGCCGGCAGCCGGCTGTCCTGGGAGTAACCGACCCAGCGGCCGTTGCAGAAAAGGTGAAACGCGCTGTCCACCCCGTCGAAGATGATCCGGGTCTGCCCCTCGGCCAGCCAGTTCGCAGCAACGGTGAACTCGCGGGAGTAGCAACCGGTGGGATTCTCGGCAGGCACCCGGGGCGGGTCGCAGGGAAAGGGGTATTTGATGTTGGTGTAGATGGGCACATCCGTGACGGGCCGCGCCCCCGGATAGGCCGCAGCCAGTTGCCAGTTGCCCGGCACCTTGATGGGGCAGGCATCCGGCAGATCCTCCACCAGCCACTGCTCCGGCACCCGCTCCGGGGCCTCGAACCAGGAGAACTGCCACTCGCCGTCCAGCAGCAGGCGGGAAGGTGACAACCCCCCCATCCTGGCTTCCCCTTCACTGCGCCAACTGGACAAGGGGGTATGGGCTGGCAACCGGTTCACGGCGGTGATCCCCTGGGTCTGCCAATCCTGACGGGCCACTATCTCCCTGAGCATGCTTCACTTCTCCCTGCATTCACGCTGAAAACCACTGCAGTGTAGGAGAGTTTTGCCCGGTGATCGGCGATCCCGCTCACACAGATGTAAACGATTACACTCATTTTGTTAAGTAAAGCGGAGTAAAAATCGGATAAATCCGGGTAAATAACCCCACGGGGGAAAAAGCGGACCTTCGGAAGGGCAAAAGATGCCCGGGAGTGTGAAACCGGGAGGCAATGGTCGAACCAGCGGAGCAAGCCATGGCAAAGACACTACATCGCGCCCCCCTCGCTCCATCAGGTGCTGGAGCGCCTCAACCCGGTTCCGGGAACGCAGCCCGGCCTCTCGCAGGAGTGTGCAGAGGCCACGAGAGCCCCTGCCCGGCGCAGAGAAAAGCCATGGCGAGCGTCTGGCAGGGTCTGGCTGGAAGTGAGGCTCGGCAGGCCGGGGGAGAGGCGCTCGTGACAGACGAGCGGGAAGAGCTGCCGAGTTCGCCAGGTGCAGCGCTTGCGCCGACGGGGGCGCAAGCGCTGCGATCAGGACCTGACGGGAGCGACCGAATGGCGGTTGATCAGGGTGGGGGTATAGATGCGGCTCTGCACCGATTCGCTCTCCCCTGCGGCGAGTTGCAGCGCCAGCTTGGCCGCCTGGGCCGCCATCAGCTCGATGGGATAGCGCATGGTGGAGAGCTTGGGTCTCAGGTATCTGGCGTAGATGATGTCATCGAAGCCCACCACCGACACCTCTTCCGGCACCTTGAGGCCGTTGTCCGCCAGCACAGAGATGGCCCCTGCCGCCATGGCGTCGTTGTAGGCCACCACCGCCGTGATGGGCAACCCCTTGGCCAGCAGGTTGAGCATGGCGCGCTCGCCCCCCTCTTCATTGGGCATGCCGCTCTCCACCAGCTCGGGATCGGCGAAGACCTCCGCCTCCGCCAGGGCATCCTGATAGCCCTGGTGGCGCAACAGCGCATCCTCGATGGCGTGATCCGAGCTCAGGAAGGCGATATGGCGGTGGCCGAGATCCAGCAGATGACGGGTGGCTGTCGCCGCACCCTGGCGGTTGTTGAGGGCGATGCAGCGCCCCCTCAGACTCGGAATGTCGCGGTTGATCAGCACCATGCCGGGGGCGCGCAGGGCGTAGTCGACCAGCTCCTCGTCGCCGAGCGCCTTGCTGTGCACCACCAGTGCCTCGCAGCGTTTGCCGATGAGCAGCTCGATGGCCTCCCGCTCCTGCTGGGCGCGGTGAAAACCATTACCCATCAACAGGTGCAAGCCCTGCTCCACCGCCACCGCAGCGACCCCTTTGACCAGGGCGCCGAAGAAAGGATCCGCCACGTCGCCCACCACCACTCCCATGGTGTCACAGGTCTGGCTGACCAGGGCCCGCGCGTTGGCGTTGGGGGTATAGCCCAGCTCGGCCATGGCCTTCAGCACCACCTCGCGGGAGGCGGCACTGGCCTTGGGTGAGTTGTTCATCACCCGTGAAACCGTTGCCACTGACACATTGGCCAAACGGGCGACATCCTTGATGGTGCTCATGCTGTTTTCACTTATTTCACGCTGCAACTGGCCGCATTATACCGTTCAATGTCACTGATAACAGGGGGAAAAATCAGAACTTGCCACATTGGTCGATGAAAACAAGTGTAATCGTTTACACATATTTGTTAAGCAGCTCACAGTTTGCCCGTCAGCCCCTCGGCTAGACTCCTGCTCAGGCTTTCCTGATGCGAGGAGTTGAGGGTGGAACAACGGATGAAAGTACTGGTCACCGGCGGTTGCGGCTACATCGGCAGCCACACCTGTCTGGCCTTGCAGGCCGCAGGCATGGAGCCCGTGGTGGTGGACAACCTCTGCAACAGCAAGGCGGGCGTCCTGACCCGTGTCGCCGCCATCAGCGGGCGCGAGCCCCGCTTCTACGAAGGGGACATCCGTGACCCGGCCCTGCTGGATCGCATCTTCAGCGAGCAGCACATCGACGCCGTGATCCACTTCGCCGCCCTCAAGGCGGTCGGCGAGTCGACCCGCATCCCGCTGGACTACTACGAGAACAACCTGAGCGGCACCCTGGTATTGCTGCAGGCGATGAAACGGGCCGGGGTACGCAATCTGGTGTTCAGCTCGTCGGCCACCGTCTACGGCGATCCCGCCAGCACCCCGATCCGGGAGGATTTCCCCCGCCGCGCCACCAACCCCTATGGCCGATCCAAGCTGATCATCGAGGAGATCCTCGAGGATCTGCAGCGGGCCGAGCCCCACTGGAGCATGACCCTGCTGCGCTATTTCAACCCCGTCGGCGCCCACGAGTCCGGCACCCTGGGGGAGGATCCCCAGGGCATCCCCAACAATCTGATGCCGTTTTTGACCCAGGTCGCCATCGGCCGGCGTGACTGCCTCTCGATCTTTGGTAACGATTACCCAACCATCGACGGCACCGGGGTGCGCGACTACATCCATGTGATGGATCTCGCCGAAGGGCACGTCAAGGCTCTGGAACACTGCGCCGGACGGGGCGGTGTCCACGCCTACAACCTGGGCACGGGCCAGGGCCAGAGCGTGTTGCAGATGGTCGCGGCGTTCGAGGCCGCCTGCGGTCGGCCCCTTCCCTACCGGATCGAGCCACGGCGCCCCGGCGACATCGCCGAGTGCTGGGCCGATCCCGCCAAGGCCGCTCGGGAACTGGACTGGCACGCCAGCCGGGATCTCGCCGCCATGTGCGCCGACAGCTGGCGCTGGCAGTCCGCCAACCCCAATGGTTACGAGGCGTAGGCCCTGGCCTGCGCCTTCGGATGTATTCAACTCACACACTGGAGTGATGATGTTCAACCCCGTTGATCACCCCCACCGCCGCTTCAACCCGCTCACCGGCCAGTACGTGCTGGTCTCCCCTCACAGGGCCAAGCGCCCCTGGCAAGGCCAGGTCGAGAAGGTGAGCCTGGCGCCGAGCCAGGCCCATGATCCCGACTGCTTCCTCTGTGCGGGCAACACCCGGGTGACCGGCGATATCAACCCCGACTATCAGGGCACCTTCGTCTTTACCAACGACTTCGCCGCCCTGATGCAGGACACCCCGGCCGCTGACGCGGCGCCGGATCCCCTGCTGAAGCTGGAAGCCGCCCGGGGCACCAGCCGGGTCATCTGCTTCTCGCCGGATCACGGCAAGACCCTGCCCGAGCTGCCCCTGCCCGCCATCGAAGGGGTGATCACCACCTGGATGGACCAGGTGGCCGAGCTCTCTGACCAGTGGGAATGGGTGCAAGTCTTTGAAAACAAGGGCGCCGTCATGGGCTGCTCCAACCCGCACCCTCACGGCCAGCTCTGGGGCAGCGACTTCCTGCCCAACGAGATTGCCCGGGAAGAGGCGCACCAGCGCGCCTGGCTGGCCGAACACGGCCGCCCCCTGCTGCTGGGCTATGTGGAGCGGGAGCTGGCGGATCGCTCCCGCATCGTGGTGGAGACCGCCCACTGGCTGGCGGTGGTGCCCTTCTGGGCGGCCTGGCCGTTCGAGACCCTGCTGCTGCCCAAGGCCCATGTTCCCTCCATGCTGGATCTCACCCGGGAACAGCAACAGGATCTGGCCATCGCGCTCAAGGAGCTCACCAGCCGCTACGACAACCTGTTCCAGTGCAGCTTCCCCTACTCCATGGGCTGGCACTTCGCCCCGCCCCGTTCCGACTGCCCCGAGGCGTGGCAACTGCACGCCCACTTCTATCCGCCCCTGCTGCGCTCCGCCACGGTGCGCAAATTCATGGTGGGCTTCGAGATGCTGGCCGAAACCCAGCGCGATCTCACCCCGGAACAGGCGGCCGAACGGCTGCGCGCCCTCAGTCCCATCCACTACAACGACCAGAACCAGGCCAACGAGGAGGCCCTATGACCCCGAGCCAGCGCGTCAGCGCCGTGTTTGCCGAGCAGTTTGAGCAACAACCCGACCTGCTGGTACGGGCTCCAGGCCGCGTCAACCTCATCGGCGAGCACACCGACTACAACGACGGCTTCGTGCTGCCCTGCGCCATCGACTACGAGACCTGCGTCGCCATCGGCCTGCGCGGCGACAACCTGGTCGAAGTGATCGCCGCCGACTACGACAACCAGCGCGACCGGTTCAGTCTCGATCAACCCATCGAGCACCACCCCAGCCAGCGCTGGAGCGACTACATCCGCGGCGTGGTGAAACACCTGCAGGCACGGGGCCACGCCCTGCGCGGCCTCAATCTGGTGGTCTCCGGCAACGTGCCCCAGGGGACGGGTCTCTCCTCCTCCGCTTCCCTGGAGGTGGCCATCGGCCAGGCCTTCAAGGAGGCCCAGGGGCTGGCCATCAGCCAGGCGGAAATCGCCCTCAACGGCCAGCAGGCGGAGAACCAGTTCGTCGGCTGCAACTGCGGCATCATGGATCAGATGATCTCCGCGAGCGGCAGGCAGGATCACGCCCTGCTGCTCGATTGCCGCTCCCTGGAGACCCGGCTCATCCCCATGCCCACCGATCTGGCGGTGCTCATCGTCAACTCCAACGTGCGCCGCGGCCTGGTGGACAGCGAATACAACACCCGTCGCCAGCAGTGCGAAACCGCCGCCCGTCACTACGGGGTCAAGGCCCTGCGCGACCTGGATCTGGCGACCCTGGAAGCGGGCAAGGCCGGTCTGGACGAGGCCTGCTATCGCCGTGCCCGCCACGTGGTCGGCGAGAACGCCCGCACTCTGGCGGCGGCCGATGCGCTGGCACAGGGCGATCTGGTGCGCCTCGGCGAGCTGATGGGCCAGTCCCACGCCGCCATGCGCGATGACTTCGAGATCACCGTGCCCCCCATCGACGGCCTGGTGGAGATCATCAAGGCCCGGATCGGCAGCGAAGGCGGTGTGCGCATGACCGGCGGCGGTTTTGGCGGCTGCGTGGTCGCTCTGCTGCGCCCCGAGAAGGTGGCCGAGGTGATCGCCGTGGTGGAGGCGGAATACCCGGCCCGTTTCGGCCTCAAGGCGGACTGCTACGTCTGCCGTGCCAGCGCAGGGGCCGGCAGACTGTAACGCACGCCTGACAACGGGTGACGCCCCCTGCCCGGCACTCGCGACGCCGGCAGGGGGCGACGGGATCACGACGGGGAACCGCAAACCATGATGAGATTCGAGCTGGAAAACGAGGAGGGACTGCGGCTGCGCGGTCTCACATACGGGGCCACCCTCACCTCCCTCACCCTGCCGGTGGCGGGAGAGCGGCGGGAGGTGCTGCTGGGCTGCGCCGACGAGGCCTACCTCACCCAGCAGGTATGGCTGGGGGCCGTGGCGGGGCGCTTTGCCAACCGCATCGGCGGCGCCCGCCTTGAGCGGGAAGGCCAGTGCTGGACGCTGGACGCCAACCAGGGGGCCAACTGCCTGCACGGCGGGCGCGACGGGTTCCATCGCCGCACCTGGCAGATCAAGGAGCAGGAGGCGGACAGGGTCAAGCTGGCGCTCCTCTCCCGGGCGGGGGATCAGGGCTTTCCCGGCAATCTGAGGGTGAGCCTGGAGTATCGGCTGGAGCAGTGCGATCTGGTGGTCGACTTCTGCGCCAGCACGGACGCCCCCAGCCCGGTCAGCCTCACCAGCCACGCCTACTTCAACCTGGATGGCGGTGGCGACATCCGCCACCACACCATCAGCCTAGACGCCGACCGCTACCTGCCCACGGATGACCAGAGCCTGCCGCTGGCCATCGCCCCGGTGGAAGGCCCCTTCGATCTGCGCGCCCCCCGCCCCATCGGCCAGGCGTGGCTGGACCACCCCCAGCAGCAGTTGGCCAAGGGGTACGATCACGCATTTCTGCTCAACAACAGCGATTTTGAGCCTGCTGATGAGCCGTTTGGTGGGTCCAACCAGCCATGGGCCGCCCGGGTGATCTCGGGGGATGGCAAGCTGGCCATGGCGGTCTACACCAACCAGCCCTCCCTGCAGTTCTACAGCGGCAACTGGCTGACCGGCACACCGGATCGTCAGGGCCGACCCTACCGGGATTACGACGGCTTCTGCCTGGAGGCCCAGCAGTTGCCCGACAGCCCGAACCGGCCCGCCCTCGGCGATCCCTGGTTGCTGCCGGGGCAGCGTTATCGCCACCAGACCCGTTATCGCTTTATTCCTGCCCCCTGACAGCCCTGCTCGGGCAGACGAAGGGGCCCGGGCGCGCCGCCACGTCATGGCGGCCCCGATGGCACCGCCGAATCAGCCGGGGTGAGGCCCGCCGCAGGGCCCGTCGCTCCTCATTGCACACCAGCCCAAGGAACCGCACCGTGATGGATGACAACTACCTCGCCGCCCCCGACCGCTACCAGCGCCAGCCCTACCGACCGGCGGGCCGCCACGGCCTGCGCCTGCCCGGCATCGGCCTCGGGCTTTGGCACAACTTCGGCGCCGGGAGCGATCCCGCCACCGCGAAGGCCATGGTGCACCAGGCGTTCGATCTGGGGATCACCCACTTCGATCTCGCCAACAACTACGGGCCGCCGCCGGGATCTGCCGAACTGACCTTCGGCACGCTGCTAAAGAGGAGCCTGGCTCCCTATCGG
The DNA here is from genome assembly GCF_040908465.1 of Aeromonas sp. R10-1. Lineage (NCBI taxonomy): Bacteria > Pseudomonadati > Pseudomonadota > Gammaproteobacteria > Aeromonadales > Aeromonadaceae > Aeromonas > Aeromonas sp. R10-1. The sequence goes on along the minus strand of NZ_JBFODT010000022.1, from coordinate 101,519 downwards.
GACGAGCTCATCATCGCCAGCAAGGCGGGCTACGTGATGTGGGACGGCCCCTACGGCGATGGCGGCAGCGCCAAGTACCTCTTCGCCAGCCTGCACCAGAGCCTGCGCCGTCTGGGCCTCGACTACGTGGACATCTTCTATCACCACAGGCCGGATCCCCGCACCCCGCTCGAGGAGACCTGCCAGGCCCTGGCCCTGATGGTGCGCCAGGGCAAGGCGCTCTACATCGGCCTCTCCAACTACCCGGCCCCGCTCGCGGCCAAGGCTGCCACCCGGCTGGCGGAGCTCGGCACCCCCTGCCTGGTCAACCAGCTCAAATACTCCCTGTTCCAGCGCGATGTTGAGCCCGACACCCTGCCGGCCTGCCGGGAGCACGGCATGGGGGTGGTCGCCTTCTCGCCCCTGGCGGGGGGGCTGCTGAGCGATCGCTACCTGGCAGGCATTCCCGCGGATTCGCGTGCCGCCAGTGCCAGCCCCTTCCTCACGGCGGACCAGATCACCGAGGAGAAGCTCGCCACCGTCCGCGCCCTGCATGCACTGGCCCTGCAACGGGGTCAGTCCCTGTCGCAACTCGCACTGCAATGGGTGCTGCGCGACCCCGTGGTGAGCTGCGCCCTGATCGGCGCCAGCCATCCCCAACAGATAACGAGCGCCGTCGACGCCCTGGGGCAGCCCCCTCTGGACGATGATCTTCAACAGAAAATCCTGTCCATACTGGCCTGACAGCACAAAAAGGTCATAAAGACGAGGGCATCTGGCGTGACTAACCTGTCAGAACGTGACGGGGCAGTCATGGTTTCTGACAACATGCTTCAAGCCGCGCCCTGCATGGTCCGCCAGCGCCCTTTCCCGGCCGGAACAGGGCGCTGAAATCCCCAATATTCACTGGTTGCCCGCGCGATTTTCCGCCATCATTGGCCGCCCCGACCCGTTCGGGGTTGATTTTATCCAGACCCCATAACCAAGAGATCTGCACCATGACCGAATCCTACGCCCTGTTCGTCGCCTTTGTGCTGGGCATAGTGGAAGGCCTGACCGAGTTCCTCCCCGTCTCCTCCACCGGCCACATGATCATCGTCGGCCACCTCCTCGGGTTTGAAGGACCCAAGGCCGCCACCTTCGAGGTGGTGATCCAGCTCGGCTCCATCCTGGCAGTGGTCGTCATGTTCTGGCGCCGCCTGTTCGGACTCATCGGCATTCACTTCGGTCAGAAACCGACCCCGGGCCACGCGACCCTCTCCCTGGTGCACGTCATCCTCGGCATGCTGCCTGCCGTGGTCGTCGGGCTGGCTATCCACAGCTGGATCAAGGCCAATCTGTTCGGGCCGGAAACCGTGATGTATGCCCTGGTGGCCGGTGGCATCCTGCTCATCATCGCCGAAAAGTTCCGCCCCGCCGTGACCGCGGAGACCCTGGACGACATCAGCTACAAGCAGGCCTTCGGCATCGGCCTGTTCCAGTGCCTGGCACTCTGGCCCGGTTTCTCCCGCTCCGGCGCCACCATCAGCGGCGGCATGCTGATGGGCATCAGCCGCCACGCGGCAGCGGAATTCTCCTTCATCATGGCGGTGCCCATGATGATCGCGGCCAGCGGCCTGGATCTCTACAAGAGCCGCGATTTCCTCTCCATGGCGGACTTCCCCATGTTTGCGGTGGGCTTCGTCACCGCCTTCGTGGTGGCCATGGTCGCCATCAAGACCTTCCTGGCGCTGATCCGTCGTCTCGACTTCATCCCGTTCGCCATCTACCGCTTCCTGCTGGCCTTCGTCGTCTACCTGGTCTTCGTGGCCTGATGGGCTTCGCCGCCAAGCAACACAAAAGGGACCCGAGGGTCCCTTTTTTCATGCCGTGATACCGCCTCAGTCGCGCAGCAGCCCGCGATCACCGGGCAGCCGTGGGCCCAACTCAATAGAGGTGCTGACTGATGCCGTTGAGCAGCCGTGACAACCCCTTGGTGAACTGCACGGGGGCATCCTGCACCGTGTAGCAGAGGCAGCCGTCCGGGGTGTGGGGGCTGTGGGCGTGGCTGGCGTCACGCCAGATGAAATCCCCCGCCTGATAGCGGGTGTCGCCATCCTCGATGGTGCCCGCCAGCAGCAGGGTCAGCTCATATCCCTTGTGGGTGTGCTCCGGGATCCGGCCCCCCGCCTCGATGTGGAGCAGGTTGGCCCGCGCCCCCATCTCGTCCAGGGGCAGGCTGACCTGACGGATGGCCCCGAGATGACGCCACCTGGGGGCATGATGCCGTGCCAATGCCCGCGGCAGCCGGTAACTGTGACCCGCCACCCTGAGCTCTGGCCTCGGGCTCTCGGGAAGGGCGAGCGCCGCCTCCGTCGCCACCGGCTGTTGCAGTATGCCCGCCAGCATGGCATCGAATCCGGCGGGCAGCGCCTCGTCCGGCGCGTCAGGGGCGAGATGCTGGCACGCCAGCGCCTCTTCAAATTGCTTCACCCGGGCGGCGCACTCGGGGCAGAACTCGCAATGGGCGGAGACACCGACGGCCAGCGGCAGGGGCAGCTCGTCGGCAGCGAAGGCGCGCAGCATGGGTTCAGTCGGATGGGTCTTAATCATGGCCTTGCTCCACTTGTTCCTTCAGTTTCTGTAGTGCCAGCCGCAGCCGGGACTTGATGGTGCCAAGGGGCACGCCGAGCCGGTCGGCCAGCTCCTGCTGGGAGAGCTCCTGCAGGTAGATGCCGCGCACCACCTGCTGCTGCGGCTCCGGCAGCGTGGCGACATAGTGGGCCATCTGGCGGGTCAGCACCGCGTCTTCACCGCCGCTCAGGTGCTCCTCTTCGGCCCGGAACTCCAGCAACGGCCAGATCTCCTCGGCGCAGAGCTCCTCCTTGCTGGCGCGGCGGCGGCGCAGCATGTCAAAGCTCTGGTTGCGCATCACTGTGTAGATCCAGGTGGTGGCGGCGCCCTTGTCGGGGTGATAGAGCCGTGCCTTCTGCCAGACCAGCAGCATGGTCTCCTGCACCAGTTCCATGGCGTTGGCTTCGCTGCCGAGGTGGCGCAGCCCGTAGCTGCGGATGCGCGGCGCGAAGTGGTGGAACAGGGTGGCGAAAGCAGCCTTGTCGGCACGCTCGGCCACCCGGACCAGCAAAGATGTGAGGTCGCCGTCTGGGTTGTCCATGGGGGGCGATGTCCTGCGTGGAGCCGATTGTGGTTGGCCAGTATATGCCATTGCGCCATCCCTCGCGTGTGGTGTTCACCCCCAATACGGTGAGCGAGGAAAAAGGATCACCGGGAAGGGGAATTCAATGGCTCGCGACCAGCAGACCGCTCAGCAGGGAGAGGGTGGGCTGGTTGTCCTTGGCCGCCACCAGCCACTGTTTTTGCTCCACCGGGATGGGCAGCACCTCCAGCCAGCGCTGGGCGACCCAGCTCGCATCCTCCCAATCCGGCTCCGGATAGAGGGCCGCATACTCCGGATAGTCGTTGAACACGTCCTGCAACGCCTTGGCCAGGGAGTGCTGATCCGCCTGGAGCCTGGCGCTCTGCCAGGGGGGCAGGGGATCCACCTCGCCGACCCGCAGACCGTCCTCTTCCTGCCAGAGATCCGTGATACGCACCCGCTCCACCCCGAGCACCGTGATGCCGAGCAAACCATCGGGCAGCAGATCGAAATCGATGATGCGCACCCGGGTGGCGATGGGGTACATGTTGCGCAGCGCGTCGGGCTGGCGGGGGTCCAGCATGCAGAGCGCGAACTCCCGCTCCCGGGACTCGGCGATCATGCGCTGGTATCTGGGCTCGAAGATGCGCAGCGGCATGATGCCGCCCGGCAGCAGGTGAGCGGAGAGTGGAAACAGTACCAGTGTCATGGGAATCATCCTCCAACGGCGTCCTCAAAGGATACGACCGCCACGGGAAGCGGGATCATTCAGATCGAATCGGTATAAATAACCCTGTCATAATCAGGGGAAATAGCCTGGACAAGCCGTTTCGTTATGCAGTAGAAATGGATAACCACCACTTACCCAAATCAATATCCTGCAATGTGGTGGAAAACGCAGTGAAATATCCGCCACGCCCACGGGTGCGGGCCGTTCCTATAGTTTTCTCGGCCCGATGCGGGTAAAATTCACGCCCTTATCCAGTCAGTCACTTTTCGACGCGCAACCTCGGTGGTCAGTTATGAAAGAGCATATTCATCATCTACTTGAACAAACGGTAGCCAATCTCAAGTCCGCAGGCGTCCTGCCCGCCGACCTGGAAGCCCGGGTGCAAGTAGACCGATGCAAGGAGAAGGCTCACGGCGACCTGGCCACCAACCTGGCCATGCTGCTGGCCAAACCGGCCCGCAAGAATCCCCGCGAGCTGGCCGCTGCCATCATCGAGCACCTGCCTGCCTCCGATCTGATCGCCAAGGTCGAGATCGCCGGCCCCGGCTTCATCAACTTCTTCTTCGACCCGAGCTGGCTGGCCGGTCAGGTGGAAGCCATGGTGACCTCCGACAACGCCAACGTGAAGCTGCCGGCGCCGCAGACCGTGGTGGTGGACTACTCCGCCCCCAACGTGGCCAAGGAGATGGCGGTGCACCACATCCGCTCCACCGTGCTCGGTGACGTGGCCGCCCGCGCCCTCGAATTCCTGGGCCACAAGGTGGTGCGTGCCAACCACATCGGCGACTGGGGCACCCAGTTCGGCATGCTGATCGCCTATCTGGAGAAGATGGCCAACGAGCACGCCTCCGACATGGAGCTCAAGGACCTGGAAGCCTTCTACACCCAGGCCAAGCGTCATTATGACGAAGACGAAGCCTTCGCCGAGCGCGCCCGCAACTACGTGGTGAAACTGCAAGGTGGCGATGAGTACTGCCGCACCATGTGGAAGAAGCTGGTCGACATGACCATGGAGCAGAACCAGCGCAACTACGACCGTCTGAACATCTCCCTGTCCAACAAGGACATCATGGGCGAGTCCATGTACAACGACATGCTGCCGCAGATCGTTGCCGACCTGAAAGCCAAGGGGCTGGCAGTCGAGAGCGAAGGGGCCACCGTGGTATTCCTGGACGAGTTCAAGAACAAGGATGGCGAGCCCATGGGCGTCATCATCCAGAAGAGCGACGGCGGTTTCCTCTACACCACCACCGACATCGCCTGCGCCAAATACCGTTACGAGAACCTGGGCGCCGACCGGGTCATGTACTTCATCGACTCCCGTCAGCACCAGCACCTGATGCAGGCCTGGACCATCACCCGCAAGGCAGGCTATGTGCCGGAGTCCGTTCCCCTCGAGCACCACGCCTTCGGCATGATGCTGGGCAAGGACGGTCGTCCCTACAAGACCCGCTCCGGCGGCACCGTCAAGCTGGTTGACCTGCTGAACGAAGCCGAAGAGCGCGCCAGCGCCCTGCTGGAGAGCCGCAACAGCGACCTCTCTGCCGAAGAGAAGGCCCAGGTGGTGCACGCCATCGCCATGGGCGCGGTCAAGTATGCGGATCTCTCCAAGAACCGCACCACCGACTACATCTTCGACTGGGATCTGATGCTGTCGTTTGAAGGCAACACCGCCCCCTACCTGCAATACGCCTACACCCGCATCCAGTCCATCTTCCGCAAGGCCGGCGTCGATGCCGACACCCTGAGCGGCAAGGTGGTCCTGAGCGAAGACGCCGAAGAGACCCTGGCCCAGAAGCTGATCCAGTTCTCCGACGCGGTCAACGGCGTGGCGGACAAGGGGATGCCGCACCTGCTCTGTACCTATCTGTACGAGCTCTCCGGCAACTTCATGACCTTCTACGAAGCCTGCCCGATCAACAAGGACGGCGTGGACGAGGCGACCCGCCAGAGCCGTCTGCTGCTGTGCGCCGCCACCGCCAAGGTGCTCAAGCTGGGCCTCGGCGTACTGGGTATCTACACCCTGGAGCGCATGTAATAGATGGCGACCCGGGATTACGTCGGCAACAGCCCGAGACGACGGGCGGGTGGCCGTAACATCAAGAAAGCGGCCCCTCGCCGCTTTCCTGTTATCCCGGCACTGCTGGCCGGGGCCCTGGTCGTCGGTTTCGGCGCCTTCCTCTACCTCATCAACGGCAAGGGCGCCGATGCCCCCACCATCGAAGAGCAGGTGAAGGCCAACAAACCCAAGGCCCAGGGCAATACCCTGCCCCAGGAGAAGTGGAGCTACATCGAGCGGCTGGAGAACAAGCAGGTGGACATCATAGAGCCGCCGCCCCAGCCGGGCGTGCTGCCGCCCCCGCCCGCCGAGACCATGACCCTGCAACCGGAGGCACTGCCCAAGCCGGTCGCGACTGACATCCCCCAGCCGGGAACCCCCATCGGTCAGGTGAAGCCCTATCAGCCGCAACCGGTGCAGCCGACCAAGCCGGCCACCGGCGCCCCGGTCGCCAGTGCCCGGGAGCAGGTGATCGACCAGAAGGCCGAGCGTGAGCGGATGGAGCGGGAGATCCGCGCCGAACTGGAGCGGGAGCGTGCCGAGGCCGCCAGGGCCAAGGCGGCGACCCAGACTGCCCAGACCGCAGCCGCCGACGGCGGTCGCTACATGATGCAGTGTGCCGCCCTGCGCTCCCAGGATTCCGCGGAATCCCTCAAGGCGCGCATCGCCTTCACCGCCGGGCTCTCCTCCAGTCTGCAGGTGGTGAACGGGGCCGGTGGCGCCGTCTACAAGGTGATGGTGGGCCCCTTCAACGGCAAGGCGGCGGCCGATGCGGCCAACCGCAAGCTGCAGGGCTCGGGCATCAGCGGCTGCATCCCCAAGAAGGGGTGATCGCCGCGTCCATGCACAGGGCCGGGTGGCAACACCCGGCCCTGTTTCTTTTGGCGCCATCCCGCGCCCACCCGATCCCTCCCCCGCGATCCGTGCTCGACACAGGCTTGAAAAGCCGTTTTGCCATCCCCATCTTTTCCTCCATGCACAGTCAGGCCGTCATTCGGCTCAAGCGAGGTAAGTAAAGTGACTACCATAGTTTCAGTTCGCCGCAACGGTCAGGTCGTCATCGGTGGCGATGGCCAGGTTTCTCTTGGCAACACCGTCATGAAGGGCAACGCCCGCAAGGTTCATCGCCTCTACAACGGCAAGGTACTGGCTGGTTTCGCCGGCGGCACCGCCGACGCCTTCACCCTGCTCGAGCGCTTCGAAGCCAAACTGCAGGCCCATCAGGGCAACCTGGAGCGCGCCGCCGTGGCGCTGGCCAAGGACTGGCGCACCGATCGCGCCCTGCGCCGCCTCGAAGCCCTGCTGGCCGTCGCCGACGAGCACAAATCCTTCATCATCACCGGCAACGGTGACGTGGTGCAGCCGGAGCACGATCTCATCGCCATCGGCAGCGGCGGCAACTTTGCCCAGTCCGCCGCCATCGCCCTGCTGGAGAACACCGAGCTGGATGCCAGGACCATCGTCGAGAAGTCCCTCAAGATTGCGGGCGACATCTGCGTCTTCACCAACGGCAACCACACCATCGAAGTACTGGACTACGCAGCCAAATAAGGCCGCCTTGCCAGACACACCATTTTCCAAGGGGTGGGCCCTGCCCGCCCCGGATACAGGAACGCCATCATGTCCGAGATGACCCCGAGAGAAATCGTCCACGAGCTGGACAGACACATCATTGGTCAGGCCGACGCCAAGCGCGCGGTCGCCGTCGCCCTGCGCAACCGCTGGCGCCGGATGCAGCTCTCCGAGGAGATGCGCCACGAGGTGACCCCGAAGAACATCCTGATGATCGGCCCGACCGGCGTCGGCAAGACCGAGATCGCCCGTCGCCTGGCCAAGCTGGCCAACGCCCCCTTCATCAAGGTGGAAGCGACCAAGTTCACCGAAGTGGGCTATGTGGGCAAGGAAGTGGACAGCATCATCCGCGATCTGACCGATGTCGCCATCAAGCTGGTGCGCGAGACCGAGATGGAGAAGATGAAATACCGCGCCGAGGAAGCCGCAGAAGAGCGCATCCTCGACGCCCTGCTGCCCAACCCGCGCAACAGCTGGGGCGAGGAAGAGAAAGCCGACAACTCCAACACCCGCCAGATCTTCCGCAAGAAACTGCGGGAAGGTCAGCTGGATGACAAGGAGATCGAGCTGGATCTGGCCGCCTCCCCCATGGGTGTCGAAATCATGACCCCGCCGGGCATGGAAGAGATGGCCAACCAGCTGCAGGGGCTGTTCCAGAACCTGGGCCAGAACCAGAAGAAGAAGCGCAAGATCAAGGTCAAAGAGGCCATGAAGGCGCTGATCGAAGAGGAAGCGGCCCGCCTGGTCAACCCGGAAGAGCTGAAGCAGAAGGCCATCGCCTCCGTCGAAAACAATGGCATCGTCTTCCTCGACGAGATCGACAAGATCTGCAAGCGCGGCGAGAGCTCGGGCCCGGACGTTTCCCGTGAAGGGGTGCAGCGCGACCTGCTGCCGCTGGTCGAGGGCTGCACCGTCAACACCAAGCACGGCATGGTCAAGACCGATCACATCCTGTTTGTCGCCTCCGGCGCCTTCCAGATCGCCAAGCCGTCCGACCTCATCCCCGAGCTGCAGGGCCGTCTGCCGATCCGGGTCGAGCTGACCGCCCTGACCACCGAAGACTTCGAGCGCATCCTGACCGAGCCGAACGCCTCCCTGACCGATCAGTACAAGGCGCTGATGGCCACCGAAGGGGTCAACATCGAGTTCACCCAGGATGGCATCCGCCGTCTGGCCGAAGCGGCCTGGCAGGTCAACGAGCGCACCGAGAACATCGGCGCCCGCCGTCTGCACACCGTGATGGAGCGCCTGATGGAAGACATCTCCTACGACGCTTCCGAGAAGTCCGGCGAGACCTTCGTCATCAACACCGACTACGTCAACGCCCACCTCGGCAAGCTGATTGAAGACGAGGATCTGAGCCGCTTCATTTTGTAACAGGTTGATCGATAACGAGGATCCGAGCGGTTAACTATCCTGCTCAATCCCATAGCAAGACGCCTCCCCTGTGGAGGCGTCTTCGTTCTCAGCATTCTCCCGACTCGCAGCCGTCCCGGGCCGCGTCATCCTGCACGGCACGCTCCCCCCTTCCCGCCAGCCAGAGCGCACTCATCAGCAGCAAGGCCGTCAGGGCGAAAGTGGCCCGGGTGGCAAACGCCAGCTCGTCCGCCGTCGCGAGGGCGAGATCGGGCCGCCCCGCCAGGGCGGCGAACAGCCCCCCCAGCCCCGCCGCCCCCGTCAGCTGGCCCAGGTTGCGCGACAGGGTCAGCAGCCCGGCCACGGCGCCACGGCTCGCCCCCTCCGCCTCCCCCACCACGGCGCTGTTGTTGGCGGTCTGGAACAGGGCATAACCGGCGGTGAGCAGCAGGATGGGCAGCAGGTAGCCGAGGGGCCCGAGCGCCCTGTCCAGCAGGGCCAGCAAGACGGCGGCCACCACCATGAACCCCAGGCCGAGGCGCACCACAGGAGTCGCCCCCACCCTGTCAACCAGCCAGCCGGCGGGCATGCCGGACAGCGCCGCCAGCAGCGGGCCCATGGAGATCATCAGCCCTACCGTCCCCATGTCGAGGGCAAAGGCGCCGTGCAGGTAGAAAGGACCGATCAGCAGAGTCGCCACCATGACGCTGGCCACCAGCGCACTGGCGATGATCCCGCCTCTTCGCCTGGGCGCCCCCAGCAACACCAGGGGCAGCAGGGGGCGACGGGCGCCCGAGTCGGCACGCACGAAGAGCGCCATGGCGACGAGCGCACCTATCCCCGGCCAGACCCCGAGTGGGCTGCCCCGGGTCAGTGCCAGCCCGTAGCAGAGCAGCGCCGTCACCAGCAGCAACAGACTGGTGAGCGGGAGGCCTCCCTCGGCAGAGCCCGCCTCATCCCGGGGCAGATCCCGCCAGGCACACCCCAGCGCCAGCAACGTCAGGGGGAGCAGCAGCAGGAAGGGAGCCTGCCAGCCAAATCCGCCGATCAACAGGCCGCCAAAGGAGGGGCCGAGCGCCGTGCCGCAGGCCGACAGGGTGCCGAGCAATCCCATGCTCCAGCCCCGTCGGGCTGGCGGCACCAGCTCTCCTGCCATGGCCAGCGAGAGCACCAGCATGCAGGCCGCACCCGCCCCTTGCAGGGTGCGAGCGGCAATGAGCCAGTCAATGGAAGGGGCCAGGGCGCACAGCAGGGAAGCCAGCGCAAAGACCCCGGTCCCCCAGAGCAGCAGGCGACGCCGCCCCAGACGATCGCCGAGCCGGCCCGCCACCACCGTCAGACTGGTGATCCCAAGCAGGTAGGCCACCAGCACCCATTGCAGGCTGGCGAAGGGCACGCCGAAATCCTGCCCCAGGGCAGGCAGCACCAGGTTGGCCATGCTGCCCGCCAGCATGGGCAGCAGGGTGGCGAGCCCGAGCCCCGCGAGACCAAGACGGCGCGTCACGGGAGGGGAAACAAGAAGTGGTGTGGACATGGCAGTCTCTCCGGCAAGTGATGATGCACTCAGGCTAGCGGGGGGGATGACAAGGCGGAAGACGCACGGATTGCAGCTTATATTTGCATCAGACGCCATATGAAGAGACGGCAACTCGCGTATCATGACGGGGTCGGCCCGTCAGGCGCCGCCTGCGAGGAGACGACCATGACCCCGGATTTCAACCTGCTGATCACCCTGGATGCCCTGCTGGAAGAGGGCAGTGTGGCGGGCGCCGCCAGACGGCTAGGCCTGAGTGCTTCCGCCATGAGCCGGGCCCTGGCAAGGCTGCGGGAGACCACAGGGGATCCGCTGCTGGTGCGGGCGGGACGCGGCCTGATCCCCACCCCCCGGGCGCAGATCCTGCGGGATGAGGTTGCCCGCCTGGTTCAGGAGACCCGGGCCGTGCTGCGCCCCCAGCAGGAAGTAGACCCGGCGAGCCTGGAGCGCACCTTCCGCCTGCGATCCAGCGACGGCTTCGTGGAGGCGGTAGGCCCCGCCCTGCTGGCGCGCCTCGCCGTCGAGGCCCCAGGGGTGCGGCTGCACTTTCTGGCCAAACCCGACAAGGAGAGCGGCCCCCTTCGCCGTGGCGAGCTGGACTTCGAGACCGGAGTGATCGGCACCACCACGGCCCCCGAGCTGCGCACCCAGGCCCTGTTCCAGGACCACTTCGTCGCCGTGGTGCACCCGGACCACCCCCTCTGCGACGGCACCCTGACCGTGGCGCGCTATGCCGCCGCGCGCCACGTGCTGGTCTCCCGCCGGGGCCAGCCTCACAGCCCCATCGACGAGATCCTCGCAGGCCAGGGGAGGCGGCGCACCATCACCACCCTGGTTCCCGGGTTTGCGACGGCGCTGGCCCTGGTCAGGGAGAGCAATCTGGTAGCGACGGTGCCGCACCTGCACTGCGCCAGCCTGCTCGGCGATCTGGTCACCCTGCCCCTGCCCTTCGCTCTGCCAGGGATCCGGGTCGCCCTGCTCTGGCACCCCAGTCAGGATGCCGATCCGGGCCACCGCTGGCTGCGCGCCCTGATACGGGACACCTGTGCCCGGCCCCCCTATCACACCGGGGCCACCGACACCCCCTGATCCGGGTCAGGCAGCTCCCGGCTCCATCACAGGCCCCTTGTGGCCCGAGCGCCCGCACCCGGGACCAGAAGCGCCTTTCACCACCCCGTCACACCGACATGCCCGTGGCTTGAGCACAATCGGTGGATCCTTCCCCCTGCCGGACGGGGATCACGGCCCCTCAGAGCGGGGCGGATCACATTGCGGGCAAAAAGATCCTGCCGCCCGCTTCCGCATTTTTTATACGGCTGTATAATTACGTACAAAATGCATACACCAGGAGCACCAGCCAGATGCACCCCACCCGTCAGAAACTGCTCGATACCGGCCTCGCCATCGCCACCGACAAGGGGCTGCGCGGCCTGACGGTGCGCGAGCTGGCGGCGGCGGCAGAGGTGAACCTCGGCTCCTTCGTCTACCACTTCGGCAACCGCGACGCCTTTATCGACGAGCTGGTCGAGCTCTGGTACGCCCCCCTCTATGACGAGCTCAAGGCGGTGGCAGCCAAAGGCTCCTACCCCTCTGCCATCGCCATGTTCGAGGCGACCATGGAGGCGCTGATCGGGCTGGTGGCGCGCCAGCGCGGCTTTATCAACCACCTGTTTGGCGATGCGCTGGCAGGTGAAGGAGCGGCCCAGCGCTTTCTGCTCAGCCTGCCGCGCCGTCATCCCCTGCTGCTGATCGAGCAGGTACGGATGGCGCAGGCGGAAGGGTCACTGGTCGCCGGTCACCCGCTCCAGCTGATGATCTTCATCATGGGGTCGGTCGGCCTGCCGCTGGTGATCGCCGGCAGCGGTCGCCAGCTCGGCTGGCTGCCCGAACAGGCCGCCCCCTTTCTCAGCCAGATAGACAACCCCGAGGCCGCCAGACAGCGGCTGGTATGGGCCCTGCGCGGCCTGCGCCCCACCGACATCAAGGAAGGAGAAGCGGTATGAAGCAACGCATTGCAATCGTGGCCCTGCTGCTGACCGTTATCGGCGGCTACCTCTGGTGGCAGGGGCGCCCGGCTGACGGCTCCATCCTCTACGGCAATGTCGATATTCGCGACGTCAATCTGGCCTTTCGGGTCGGCGGCCGCGTCGATCAGGTGCTGGTCGATGAGGGGGATAGGGTAAAAGCCGGTCAACTGTTGGCACGCCTGGATCCGGTTCCCCTCACCCACAGCCGCGACAGCGCCCGCGCCAATCTGGCGGCGCTCACTGCCGCCAACACCTTGATCCACAAAGGCTATCGCAGCGAAGAGACCGACCGCGCCCGGGCCGCACTGGCCGCCGCCGAAGCCGCTGCACTGGAAGCCGACCAGCAGTGGCGCCGCCAGAGCGCATTGGCCGCCACCGGCGCCATCTCCCGCGGTCAGCTCGATACCGCCCGCTCCCAGCGAGACCAAACCCGGGCGCAGGTACGCTCGGCACGCGAACAGCTCGCCCAGCTCGAAACCGGCTACCGCCCGGAGGAAATCGCCCAGTCCGATGCCCAGCTGGAAGGGGCCAAAGCGGCGCTCGCCAGTGCCGAGCTGGCGCTGGCCGATGCCAATCTGACCGCCCCCAGCGATGGCATCATCATCAGCCGCGCCGTCGAGAATGGCAGCATGGTGCAGAGCGGAGCGACCGCCTTCAACCTCTCCCTGACCGCGCCGGTCTGGGTGCGCGCCTATGTGGAGGAGCCCTGGCTCGGCCACTTCCCGAGCGGCGCCAGGGTGATCCTCACCACCGACTCGCGGCCGGATCAGCCGTATCACGGGGTGGTGGGCTTTGTCTCGCCCACCGCCGAGTTCACCCCGAAATCGGTGGAGACGCCGGATCTTCGCACCCACCTCGTCTACCGGCTGCGCATCGTGGTGCAGGATCCCGACCCGGCCCTGCGCCAGGGGATGCCGGTCACCGTCAGGCTGGCCCCATGAGCTGCGCCATCTCCCTCGAGGGGCTCACCAAACGCTTTGGCGAGCGGGTCGCCCTCAACACCATCTCGGCCACCATTCCGGCTGGCGGCATCACCGGGCTGGTCGGCCCCGACGGCGCGGGCAAGAGCACTTTGCTGCGCCTGCTGGCCGGTCTGCTGATCCCCGAAGCGGGCACCATCCGGGTGCTGGGGCTGGATCCAGTGAGCGAGGGGGATCTGCTGCGTCAGCGCCTCGGCTACATGCCCCAGCAGTTCGGCCTCTACGAGGATCTCAGCGTGCTGGAGAACCTCACCCTCTACGCTGACTTGCGCGGCGTACTGGAGCCGGAACGCACGCCCACCTTCGCGCGGCTGCTCGCCTTCACCGATCTTGCCCGCTTCACCGCAAGGCCGGCGGGCAAGCTCTCTGGCGGGATGAAGCAGAAACTCGGGCTGGCCTGCGCCCTGCTCGGCACCCCGGATGTGCTGCTGCTGGACGAACCGGGGGTCGGGGTCGATCCCATCTCCCGCCGCGCCCTCTGGCAGATGGTGCGCGAACTGGCCAAGGGAGGGATGACGGTGCTCTGGAGTACCGCCTATCTCGACGAGGCGGAGCTGTGCGACCACGTGCTGCTGATGGCGGATGGCGAGGTGCGCACCAGCGGCACGCCGGCCGATCTGATGGGAGCCATGGCCAGCCGCTGCTGGCTGCTGGAGGCGGGGCAACTGGATGGCCGCGAGCGGCGTGCCCTGCTGCGCCGGGCACTGGCTCACCCGGCGGTGATGGATGGCGCGGTGGCGGGGGAGCGGGTTCGCCTGCTGCTGCACCCGGGCATGACGCCCCCACCGCTGGCGGAGCTGCATCTCGCCAACGGCGCCTTTCAACCGGCGCAGCCCCGGCTGGAGGATGCCTTTATCGACCTGCTCGGCGGCGGCCCCGGCGGAGAGTCGAGTCTGGCGACCGGGATGCGGGAAGCCGAACTGCCGCAGGGAGTCTCCCCCGAAGCGGTGATCGAGGCGCGCCACCTCACCAAGCGCTTCGGCGATTTTGCCGCCACCGATGATGTCAGCTTTGCGGTGCGCCGCGGCGAGATCTTCGGCCTGCTCGGCCCCAACGGGGCGGGCAAGTCCACCACCTTCAAGATGGAGTGCGGCCTGCTGCGCCCGAGCGAGGGACAGGCGCTGGTGACCGGCATCGATCTGGCTCACAGCCCCTCGGCGGCGCGCCAGCGTCTCGGCTACATGGCGCAGAAGTTCTCCCTCTACAAGCAGCTCACCGTGGCGCAGAACCTCTCCTTTTTCGCCGGTATCTACGGCCTGTTCGGCCGCCACCAGCAGACGCGAATCGACGCCATGGTAACTGCCTTTACCCTCGCCCCCTGGCTCGATCAGAAGGCGGAATCCCTGCCGCTCGGCCTGCGCCAGCGCTTATCGCTGGCCTGCGCCCTGCTGCACGAGCCGCCGCTGCTGTTTCTCGACGAGCCCACCTCCGGGGTCGATCCGGTGACCCGGCGCGAGTTCTGGTCGCACATCAACGCGCTGGCCGACCACGGCGTCACCGTGCTGGTCACCACCCACTTTATGGATGAGGCGGAGTATTGCGACCGCATTGCCCTCATCTATCGCGGCAAGCTGCTGGCGCTCGGCACCCCGGACGATCTCAAGGGGCTGGCCGCCAAAGAGGCGGCGACCTCTTTGCCAACCGGCTCCTTGCCGACCTGTTCTTTGCCAACAATGGAAGAGGCCTTTATCACCCTGGTCGAGCGGGCCAGCGAGGAGGACGCATGAGCATCAACCGTCGACGACTGCTGGCCCTCTGCCGCAAGGAGTCGCTGCAAATCGTCCGTGACCCGAGCAGCATCCTCATCGCCTTCATCATGCCGGTGGTGCTGCTGGTGGTGATGGGTTACGCCATCAATCTGGATGTGGACCATCTGCGCCTCGGCATCTGGCGCACCGACAGCGGCGCCCCGGCGGTGCGGCTGGAGCAGGCCCTGCGCGGCTCAACCGCGCTGGAGATCCACAGCGGGCCGAGCAAGGAGTCCCTGCTCGCCACTCTGGCCCGTGGCGAGATCCGCGGCCTGCTGGTGATCGATGACGGCTTCTCCCGCGCGCTGGCCGGTCAGGGTAATGGCACGCCGCAGGCGCTGCTGCTGACCGACGGCTCCGAGCCCAACACCGCCAACTTCGTCACCAACTATGTGCAGGGGATCTGGCAGGGGTGGCTCGCGGGCGAAGGGGTCGCCATGCCGGTGTCGATAGAGAGCCGCGCCTGGTTCAACCCGGCGCTGGTGAGCCGCAACTTTCTGGTGCCGGGCTCCATTGCGGTGGTAATGACCATCATAGGGGCCCTGCTCACCTCGCTGGTGGTGGCGCGGGAGTGGGAGCGCGGCACCATGGAGGCGCTGCTTGCCACCCCGGTCACCAAGGGGGAGCTGCTGCTCTCCAAGCTGCTGCCCTACTATGGCCTTGGCATCATCGCCATGCTGCTCTGCCTGCTCTTCTCGGTGGCGGTGATGGGCGTACCGTGGCGCGGCTCCCTGCTGCTGCTCTTTCTGGTCACCAGCGTCTTTCTCGGCAGCGCCCTCGGGCTCGGGTTGTTTCTCTCCACCGTGATGCGCAGCCAGTTCAATGCCGCACAGGCAGCGCTGATCGCCGCGTTTCTGCCCGCGGTGATGCTGTCGGGCTTCGTGTTCGAGATCGCCAGCATGCCGCCGCTGCTGCGGGCCATCACCCACCTCATTCCGGCCCGCTATTTCGCGAGCTCCTTGCAGACCCTCTATCAGGCGGGCAGCGTCTTCTCGATCCTGCTGGTCAACGGTTTCTGTCTGCTGCTGCTGGCCGGTTTCTGGCTGGCCCTGACCGCCCGCAAGACGCGGCGCACTCTGGAGTAACCCATGCTGACCCGACTCTGGTGGCTGATCCGAAAAGAGCTGCAGGCCCTGATGGGCAATACTCAGGGGCGCTTTCTGCTCATCATGCCGGTGCTGCTGCAGACCGCCCTCTTCCCGTTCGCCGCCACTCTGGAGGTGACCGGCAACACGCTGGCCATCTACAACCAGGATGGCGGCGCCCAGAGCCGCGAGCTGCTGGAGCGCCTCACCCATATGCCAGCCTTTACCACCATCATCCCGGTGCAGGGCGAGGCGGGCATGACCGAGGCCATCACCGGGCAGCAGGCGCTGCTCGGGCTGATTATTCCGGGGGATTTCTCCCGCCGATTGGCGCGCGGCGAACCGGCCAAGGTGCAGCTGATCATCGACGGCCGCCGCTCCAACGGCGGTCAGGTGGCGGCTGGCTACATCAGTCAGGTGATCGCCCGCTGGCAAAGTGAGGGCAAGGGGCAACCCGAGCTGGCGGTACGCAACCTCTACAACCCCAACGTCGAGTTCCACTGGCATATCCTGCCGGCGCTGGTGGCCATCATCACCACCACCGGCTGTCTGATTGTCACCGCCCTCTCGGTCGCGCGGGAGCGGGAAGAGGGCACCTTCGATCAGCTGCTGGTCTCCCCCCTCACCGCGGGCTGGATCATGGCGGGCAAGGCGGTGCCCGGCATCCTGGTGGCGGTGGGGCAAGGGTGCATAGTCGCGCTGGCCGCCCGTTTTGTCTTTCACCTCCCCTTCGCGGGGAGCCTCAGTCTGCTGCTGGCGGGCATGGTCTGCTACGGCCTGGCACTGGCCGGGATCGGGCTCTTCATCTCGTCGTTCTGCTCGACCCAGCAGCAGGCCTTTCTCGGGGTCTTCTCCTTCACCGTCCCGGCGGTGATCCTCTCGGGCTATATCTCGCCGGTGGAGAACATGCCGCAGGTGTTCCAATGGCTGGCGGCCATCGACCCCCTCACCCACTTCATCGTGCTGCTCAAGGGGGTCTTTTTGAAGGGGCTCGGCTGGTCGGCCGCCTGGCCCCTGATCTGGCCCCTGCTCGCCATCGCCGGCGTCACCCTGTCGCTGGCGCTCGCCATGTTCCGCCGCCATATCGTCTGACTCGCCACCTTGCTCAGCTGATGCCCATTGATACCGGTCTCGCCAGTGCGAGACCGGTCTTTTTCCGACCGAAGTTTTCACTCCCCGGCAGTGGGTAAACCGGGCTTTCCCTCCACCATTCCTCACCCCGAGCCAGCCCAGAAATCATTAACTGGTATACCTATTTTTGTATAGTGTTGAATTTTCTCGAATTACCCCTGAGGAGATATATAAATAGACACTTGATTTGCATCAATCGCCCACCCCTGCCGACTGGGTAGCCTAGCCTCAGAATGATGTTTTATTACTCCAAACTTGAGGCAACTATGAGCAAAGTCAGACTGGTCGTTGTGGGCAACGGCATGGTGGGGCACCGCTTCATCGAAGAGCTGATCGAGCGGGCCGACCCGGGCCGCTACGAGATCACCGTCTTCGGTGCAGAACCCCGTCCCGCCTACGATCGCGTCCATCTCTCCTCCTACTTCTCCCATCACACCAGCGAAGATCTCTCCCTCGTCAAACCCGGCTTCTACGACAAGCACGGCATCCGCCTGCTGCTCGGCGAAGCGGTGAAAAAAATCGACAGGGCCAACCGCGAAGTGCATTCCAACAAGGGCACAGTGGTCGGGTACGACAAGCTGGTGCTGGCCACCGGCTCCTACCCCTGGGTGCCGCCCATCCAGGGCAGCCAGCACCACGAGTGCTTCGTCTATCGCACCATCGAGGATCTGAAAGCCATCCGCAGCGCCGCCAGGAGCGGCAAGAGCGGGGTGGTGATCGGGGGCGGTCTGCTTGGCCTCGAAGCCGCCGGCGCCCTCAAGGCGCTGGGTCTCGAGACCCACGTGGTGGAATTTGCCCCTGTGCTGATGGCCGAGCAGCTCGACGGTCAGGGCGGCCAGCTGCTGCGCCGCAAGATTGAATCCATGGGCGTGCAGGTACACACCAGCAAGAGCACCAGCGAGATCCTGATGCATGGCGGCGAGCAGGCGAAACACCGCCTCGCCTTTGCCGATGGCAGCCAGCTGGAAGTGGACGTGGTGGTCTTCTCCACCGGCATTCGCCCGCAAGATACCCTCGGCCGTTACGGTGATCTCGCCATCGCCGAGCGTGGCGGCATCGTCATCGATGATCACTGCCTCACCTCAGACCCCGACATCTATGCCATCGGCGAGTGCGCCGCCTGGCAGGGCCGCTTCTTCGGGCTGGTGGCACCGGGCTACAAGATGGCCCAGATCACCGTCGACCATCTGCTCGGCGGCGACAGCCGTTTCGAAGGGGCGGACATGAGCGCCAAGCTCAAGCTGCTCGGCGTCTCCGTCGGCTCCATCGGTGATGCCCACGGCCGCACCCCGGGCAGCCACAGCTATGTGTTCCAGGACGATCAAGCCGGCGTCTACAAGAAGATCGTGGTGAGCGAAGACAACAGCCGATTGCTCGGCGCCGTGCTGGTGGGTGACGTGGAAGATTACGGCAACCTGCTGCAGATGATGCTCAATGCCCTGCCGCTGCCGAGCCACCCGGACACCCTGATCCTGCCCGCCTACGCCGGTGCCAAACCGACGCTGGGGGTGGATGCCCTGCCGGAGAGCGCCCAGATCTGCTCCTGCTTCGACGTATCCAAGGGCGACATCGCCAAGGCGGTGGCCGAAGGTCACACCACCCTGGCCGCCATCAAGCAGCACACCAAGGCCGGTACCGGCTGTGGCGGCTGCGTGCCGCTCATCAGTCAGGTACTCAACGCCGAGCTGGTGAAGCAGGGCATCGAGGTCAACAACCACCTCTGCGCCCACTTCCCCCACTCCCGTCAGGAGCTGTTCCACCTGGTCAAGGTGGAGGGGATCAAGAGCTTCGACGAGCTGCTGGCCAAACACGGTCAGGGCTATGGCTGCGAGGTGTGCAAACCGACCGTCGGCTCCATCCTCGCCTCCTGCTGGAACGAGCATGTGCTGAGCCCGCGCAACATCCCGTTGCAGGACACCAACGACATCTTCCTCGGCAACATGCAAAAAGACGGCAGCTACTCCGTCATCCCGCGCATGGCCGGTGGCGAAGTGACCCCGGAGGGGCTGCTGGCAGTGGCCGAAGTGGCCCGCGACTACAAGCTCTACACCAAGATCACCGGCGCCCAGCGCATCGGCCTGTTCGGGGCCCAGAAGGATGATCTGCCCGCCATCTGGCGCAAGCTGCTGGCGGCCGGTTTCGAGACCGGTCAGGCCTACGCCAAGGCGCTGCGCATGGCCAAGACCTGCGTCGGCAGCACCTGGTGCCGCTTCGGCGTGCAGGACAGCGTTGGCCTCGGGGTCTTCCTCGAGAACCGCTACAAGGGCATTCGCACCCCGCACAAGATGAAGTTCGGCGTCTCCGGCTGTACCCGCGAATGTGCGGAAGCCCAGGGCAAGGATGTCGGCATCATCGCCACCGATGCGGGCTGGAACCTCTATGTGGGCGGCAACGGCGGCATGAAGCCGCGCCACGCCGACCTGCTGGCGTCTGACCTCGACCGCGAGACCCTCATCAAGCTGATCGACCGCTTTATGATGTTCTACGTCACCAGCGCCGACAAACTGCAGCGCACCTCGGTCTGGCTTGGCAATCTGGAAGGGGGCGTCGACTACCTGCGCGAAGTGATCGTCGACGACAAGCTGGGGCTGGCCGAGACGCTGGAGCGCGATATCCAGACCCTCATCGACAGCTACGAGTGCGAATGGTCGCGCACCCTCAACGAAGAGGAGGCGCTCAAGCGATTCAGCCACTTCATCAACAGCGACAAGCGCGATCCGGACGTGCAGTTCGTCGCCGAACGCGACCAGCACAGACCCGCCACTCCGGCCGAGCGCATCCCTGTCTACCAGATCGAGGTGGAAACCAAATGATGAAACTTGCCTGCCAACTCAACGACATCCTGCCGGGCACCGGCGTCTGCGCTCTGATCGAGGGTCGTCAGATCGCTCTGTTCCGCCCCAGCGCGGCCGCCGAGGTGTTCGCCATCGACAACCGGGATCCCTTCTTCGCCGCCAACGTGCTGTCGCGGGGCCTGATCTGCGAACACGACGGTGATCTCTGGGTGGCCAGCCCCCTCAAGAAGCAGCGCTTTCGCCTGAGCGACGGCCACTGTTTCGACAACCCTGCGATGTCGGTGCAGAGCTACCCCGTTGAAGTGCGCGACCAGCAGGTCTGGGTCGCCGTCTAACACCAGACCCCACCCCGGCCCTCCCCTTCACAGGTGAGGGAGCAAAAAGCTCCTCCCCCTTGACAAGGGGGAGGCAGGGAGGGGGTTAAAAAACAGTCAGGGCTGCCCGCGGGCGGCCCTCTTGAAGGAAACAAAGATGTATACCGAAACCATCAACAAGTGCGCCGCCAACGCGGCCCGCATCAACCGCTTCGAGCGCAGCGACAAGCTTGGCTTCTGGCTCAGCTCCGCCATGGCGGGAGCCTATGTGGGCCTCGGCATCATCCTCATCTTCACCCTGGGCAATCTGGTGGACCCCGCCATCAGGCCGCTGGTGATGGGGGCCACCTTCGGCATCGCCCTGACGCTCGTCATCATCGCCGGCTCCGAGCTGTTCACCGGCCACACCATGTTCCTCACCTTCGGGGTGAAGACCGGCAAAATTTCCATGGGGGATCTGCTGCGCATCCTGCCGCAGACCTGGGCCGGCAACCTGCTCGGCTCCATCGCGGTGGCGCTGATCTACTCCTACGGCGGCAGCCTGCTGCCAGACGCGGGCAGCCTGGCGCACAAGGTCGCGCTGGCCAAGACCCAGGCACCGGCGCTGACCCTGTTCATGAAGGGCGTGCTGTGCAACTGGCTGGTCTGCCTCGCCATCTGGATGGCGCTGCGCACCGAGGGTGCCGCCAAGTTCATCGCCATCTGGTGGTGCCTGCTCGCCTTCATCGCCTCCGGCTACGAGCACTCGGTCGCCAACATGACCCTGTTCGCCCTCTCCTGGTTCGGTGCCCACTCCGAGGCCTACACCCTGAGCGGCATCGGCCACAACCTGCTGTGGGTGACCCTGGGCAACACCGTCTCCGGCGCCCTCTTCATGGGCCTCGGCTACTGGTATGCCACCCCCAAGGCTGAGCGCCCGGTTGCGGTGAGCGAGACCACCAGCACCGCCAACCAGACCCAAACCGCCTGATCAGGAGGCCCCATGGACTACTTGCCCATCTTTTGCCGACTCGACAACAAACCCGTGCTGCTGGTCGGCGGCGGCGAGGTAGCAGAGCGCAAGGCGCGCCTGCTGCTGGATGCCGGAGCCCAGCTCACCGTGGTCGCGCCCGATCTCGACCCCGAGCTGGCGGAACTGGCTGCCAACGGGACCATCGAGTGGCTGGCCGGTGAATTTGCGCCGCAGCAACTGGCGGGCAAGTGGCTGGTGGTAGCCGCCACCGATCGGCGCGAGGTGAATGCCCTGGTCTACCAGAGCGCCAATATGGCGCGGATCTTTGCCAACGTGGTGGATGACCCGAAACGCTCCAGCTTCATCATGCCGTCGATCATCGATCGCTCGCCCCTGATGGTGGCCATCTCCTCCGGTGGCAAGGCGCCGGTGCTGGCCCGCTTGCTGCGGGAAAAACTCGAGGCCCTGCTGCCGCAACATCTGGGCGCCGTGGCGACCTTCGCCGGCAGCCTGCGGGAGCGGGTCAAGGCCCGCTTCGCCACCATGGGCGAGCGGCGCCGCTTCTGGGAACGGCTGCTCGGAACGGATCGGCTCGGGCAGGCACTGGCACGGGGTGATAGCGCCTCAGCCAATCAGCTGGCCGACAATCTGTTTGCCGACGAAAGCCAGAGCGCTGGCGAGGTGGTGCTGGTGGGGGCCGGCCCCGGCGATCCGGGCCTGCTCACCCTGCACGCCCTGCGCCAGATGCAGCAGGCGGACGTAGTGGTCTATGACCGGCTGGTCTCGGATGAGGTGATGGCGCTGGTGCGCCGCGACGCCAAACGCATCTTCGTCGGCAAGCAGGCGGGCAACCACTGCGTGCCGCAGGAGGGGATCAACCAGCTGTTGCTGGAGGAGGCGAAGAAGGGCCAGCGGGTGGTGCGGCTGAAGGGGGGTGACCCCTTTATCTTCGGCCGTGGCGGCGAGGAGCTGGAGACGCTGGTCGGCAGCGGCATCGGTTTTCAGGTGGTGCCGGGGATCACCGCGGCCAGCGGCTGCGCGGCCTACGCCGGCATTCCGCTGACCCACCGGGATCACGCCCAGAGCGTGCGCTTCGTCACCGCCCACGGCAAGGGGGGCGCCCGGGATCTCGACTGGCCGCTGCTGGCCAAGGACAAGCAGACGCTGGTGTTCTATATGGGGCTCTCATCCTGCGCCACCATCCGCGAGCAGCTGCTGGCCCACGGCAAGGCGGGCGACACCCCGGTGGCGCTGATCGAGCGCGGCACCCAGCCAAGCCAGCGGGTCATTCGCGGCACCCTCGATCAGTTGCCCGAACTGGCGCTGGGGGT
This sequence comes from Aeromonas sp. R10-1, assembly GCF_040908465.1. Classification (NCBI taxonomy): domain Bacteria; kingdom Pseudomonadati; phylum Pseudomonadota; class Gammaproteobacteria; order Aeromonadales; family Aeromonadaceae; genus Aeromonas; species Aeromonas sp. R10-1. The sequence continues at coordinate 78,790 of NZ_JBFODT010000022.1, read as the reverse complement.
CGAGAGCCCGGCCCTCATCATGGTGGGATCTGTGGTGACCCTGGCGGACCAGCTTGCCTGGTTCGGGCAAGGATGCGCCGCAGACGCGGCCCTGGCCTCGGCCTGATCGCTGCATCCATTCCAACGCCACCCTCGGGTGGCGTTTCTTTTTCTGCATCTACTGTCATAACCTCTTGTTTTGAGTCTGGTATCCTATGGGCTGTGTCAGCCGGACCACCGAATTCAGGAATTCTGCTTCATGTCCCTCCCCCCCAAGAACAGCGCCAAACAGCGTGAACACGACAGAGCCCGCATCCTCACGCTGCTGCTGGCCGATGACGCCCTCACCGAGAGCCTGCTCGACCCGCAAGGGGAGCAGGACGCAGAGCTTCGGGACCAGACCAGCGAGCTGACCCGGCTGGTCAACAGCCTGCCCGCCGCCGATATCGCCGATGCGCTGGAATCCCTGCCGCCGGACGAGCGCCACGTGCTGTGGCAGCAGGTGGATGCAGACAAGCACGGCCAGATCCTGGTGGAAGCGTCGGAGACGGTGTGGGACAGCCTCATCAGCGGCATGAGCGACAAGGAGCTGCTGCACGCCCTGAGCACCCTCGACATCGACGACCAGATCTACCTGGGCCAGCACCTGCCCCGCAACCTGATGGGGCGGCTGCTCACCTCCATGGCGCCGGTGGACAGGGACAAGGTGCGGGAGGTGATCCGCTACGGCAAGCACACGGTCGGCGCCATGATGGACTTCGAGCTCATCACGGTGCGGCCCGACGTGACCCTGGCCACCGTCCAGCGCTATCTGCGCCTGCGCGGCCAGATCCCCGACAACACCGACAAGCTGTTTGTCACCGATCGGCGCAACCGGCTGCAGGGGGAGCTGCCCCTCACCGCCGTGCTGCTGCACAAGCCCGAAACCCTGGTGAGCGACGCGATGGAGAAGGATCCGGTCACCTTCGATCCGGAAGACAACGACGAGGCCGCCGCCCGCACCTTCGAGCGGGACGACCTGGTCTCCGCCGCCGTGGTGGATGCCAGGGGCAAGCTGATGGGCCGGCTCACCGTCGCCGAGGTGGTGGATCTGGTCTATGAAGAGAGCGACACCGATCTGCGCCGGATGGGGGGGATCAGCGAGGAAGAAGACGTGTTCGCCCCCGTCTCCAAGGCGGTCAAGACCCGCTGGGCCTGGCTCGCCATCAACCTCTGCACCGCCTTCGTGGCATCGCGGGTGATCGGTCTGTTCGAGCACACCATCTCCCAGCTGGTGGCGCTGGCGGCGCTGATGCCCATCGTCGCCGGCATCGGCGGCAACACCGGCAACCAGACCATCACCATGATAGTGCGGGCGCTGGCGCTGCAGCATATCCAGACAGGCAACGTCTCCTTCCTGCTGTGGCGCGAGCTGGGGGTGGCCCTGATCAACGGCCTGGTGTGGGGCGGCATCATGGGCATCGCCACCTTCCTGCTCTATCAGGATGCGGCGCTCGGGGGCGTGATGACGCTCGCCATGATCCTCAACCTGCTGGTGGCGGCCCTGATGGGGGTCATCATCCCCATGACCATGAGTCGGCTGGGGCGCGACCCGGCGGTGGGGGCCAGCGTGATGATCACCGCCATCACCGACACCGGCGGCTTCTTCATCTTCCTGGGGCTGGCGACCCTGTTCCTGCTCTAGGGCCCAAGGCTGACCGTCTGCGGCTCCTGCCATGACACGGGGCCGCTTTCGCGCAAAAACGGCATTTCACGCCACTGGGCAAGGAATAGTCGTTGAAATGCCAACCCCACTCCTTATACTGGATCCACCTGTTTCCAGCGGTGGATCTGACACAATGGAATACAACACTTCAGAACTGTGCGACATCTATCAGGACATGGTGGATGTGCTCGAACCCATGCTCTGCTCCTTCGGCGGCCGCGCCTCTTTCGGCGGCGTCATCACCACAGTCAAATGCTTCGAATCAAACGGCCTGATCCGTGAACTGGTCAAGGAGAACGGCGTTGGTCGCGTGCTGTTGATCGACGGTGGCGGCTCCATGCGTCGTGCCCTGATCGACAGCGAGATCGCCACCACGGCGGCGGAAAATGAGTGGGAAGGGATCGTCTGCTACGGTTGCGTCCGTGAGGTCGATATCCTGGAAGATCTCGACATCGGCATTCAGGCCCTGGCGGCCATTCCGGTGGGCGCCGACAGCAAGGATATCGGGGAAACCGATCTGCCTGTCAACTTCGGCGGCGTCACCTTCCTGCCGGATGACCACCTCTATGCCGATACCACAGGGGTGATCCTCTCCCCCGATGCCCTCGACATCGAGTAAATAACGCTGAGTGAAAATGGGAGCCCTGGCTCCCATTTTTTATGCCCGCTGATGGCGGAAAAGACGCAAAAAAAAGAGGGCCAGTAAACTACTGGCCCCTTAACTGGAAGCAATGTGAGCAATGTCGTGCCTTCACAAGAAGTCCATCACGTTGGAACAAATGAAGTCTTTCCCGGAAAACAAGGTAACAATAATCATTCTCATTTAACTGTGCAAGCCTTATTTGCGAAGATCGCAAAAAAATTGACCACCCATGGGGGTGGTCAATCTCATCAGGCTTGTCGCGTAGCAGCTTGCAGGCCAGCCAATCCGGCCTCCCCCACCAGCTTGCGGCTGAGATAGCGCAGCAGCACACCGTAAAGCGGCACAAAAAACCCCAGACTTATCAGCAACTTGAATACGTAATCCACGGTCGCGATCTCGACCCAGTGCTCGGCCATGAAGGGATCCGTGCTGCGCCAGAAGGCGATGCTGAAGAAGGCGATGGTATCCACCAGATTGCCGAACAGGGTGGAGGCCGCCGGTGCCACCCACCAGGCTTTCAGCAGGCGCAGGCGGTTGAACACCACCACATCCATGAACTGGCCCACCAGATAGGCCATAAAGCTGGCTAACGCGATCCGGGCAACAAAGAGATTGAACTCTGCCAGATTGCCCACCCCCTGGAAGCTCCCTTCGAAGAAGAGCACCGAGAGCACGTAGGACACGGTCAATGCCGGCAGCATCACGGTCTGGATGATCTTGCGCGCCAGGCCGGCGCCGAAGATCCGCACCGTCAGATCGGTGGCCAGGAAAATGAACGGGAAGCTGAAGGCACCCCAGGTGGTGTGGAAGCCAAAGATGGTGATCGGCAGCTGCACCAGGTAGTTGCTGCTGGCAATGATCAGGATGTGGAACAACGAGAGACGCATCAGTGCCGTCTGGTACTGAGCCGGAGTCAGGTTCATATTGTGACCTTTTTGGTTAATGGGGTTAGGGAACCCATATCGCCACCATGGCGATAATCAAGGGGCGAGATTATACGCCCCAAAATTGATAGTTCAATCTTTATGCGGTTATCTCAAGGGATTGACTCGCATCGCACGCCAAGCTCACTCCCGGGACTGCCGAGCCAGCCAGAGCAGCGCCTCCGCGTCGTCCGGCTGCACCGCCGCCAGCCAGCAGCCGCTGTAATGCTCGTACTCGAGCCGAAAGCGGCTGCCTTCAAACTCCAGCAGCCAGCTGTGGCGATCCGCCCCCCACTCCCGCTCGAGGGCCGCCAGCTCCCACTCCTGCAACAGGGCCTCGGCCAAGGTCGGGAAGCTGTCCCAGTCAAGGCCCGGGCAGGTCAGCATCACCACCCCGGCTTCCCTGTCTGTCTGCGTGATACGCCAGTTCATCTGTGGTTCCTCAACTGCTGCACGAGAGCTCGCCCCCGCAATACCAGCCCGGATGCGGAGTGGCGAGATCCTCGTATGCCGGTTGCTCATCATAGGGATGCTGCAGGGCCGCAAACAGCCGCTCGAACGGCGCCATGTCGCCCTGCTCTGCCGCCTCGATCACCTGCTGGGCCAGCGCGTTGCGCAGCACATACTTGGGATTGACTGCATCCATCTGCCCCTTGCGCACGCCATCCTCGCTCCCTTCCCGGGCGAGGCGTGCCCGATAGACCTCAAGCCACCCCTGCCAGACGGCAGGATCCGGCAACAGGGCCAGCAGGCTGGCGGGCCACGCTCCCTCTCGCGTCACCTCACCGAGACGTCGCAGGAAGAGGTGGTAATCCACCTTGTGCGCCGCCAGCAGCCGGAACAACTCGCGGAACAGCGCCGGATCCTCCTCTTCCCACACCGCCAGCCCCAGCTTGGCGCGCATCAGCTCGGAGTAGTGCAACATCAGCTGGTGCTCGTACTGGGCCAGGGCCGACGCGAGCGCGTCGCCATCCACATGGCCGGCCAGCGCCTGTGCCAGCTTCTGCAGGTTCCAGTAGCCGATCGCAGGCTGCTGATCCAGCGCATAGCGACCATCCGGATCCGAGTGGTTGCAGACGAAGTCCGGCACATAGGCGTCGATGAAACCGTAGGGGCCGTAATCCAGGGTCAGCCCGAGCAGGGACATGTTGTCGGTGTTCATCACCCCGTGACAGAACCCCGCCGCCTGCCACTTGGCGATGAGCCGCGCGGTGCGGCGCACTACTTCGGCAAACAGCTCGGCGCCATCGGTCAGCTCGGGGAAGTGGTAACGCCGCGCATAGTCGATGAGGGCCGGGATCTTCTCCCCCTGCCCGCTCCATGCGAAATACTCGAAGTGACCGAAGCGCAGATGGCTCGGCGCGGTGCGCAGCACGGTCGCCCCGCTCTCCACCTGCTCCCGGTAGACAGGCTCGTCACTGCCCAGCAGCACCAGAGCCCGGGTGGTGGGAATGCCGAGGGCATGCAGCGCCTCGGAAGCCAGGTACTCGCGAATGCTGGATCGCAGCACGGCACGGCCGTCGCCGAAGCGGGAGAATGGCGTCTTGCCCGCCCCTTTGAGGTGCAGGTCCCAGCGGCTGGCATCAGGCGCCAGCTGCTCCCCCAGCAGCAGAGCGCGGCCATCCCCGAGGCGCGGGCTGTAACCACCGAACTGGTGGCCCGCATAGACCTGGGCCACCGGCTGCATGCCCGGCAGGGGCTGCCCCTGGCCGCAACAAGCGAGCCACTGCGCCTCGCTCACCTCCCCGAGCCCCAGCTCACCAAGCAGCGCACGGTTCAGATGCAGCAATCTGGGGCCATGCAGCGGCTGCGGGACAACGGGCTCGCAAGCCCAAGGGAGTTCGGTGGCAAAAGTGTTGATCAACTTCATGGTGATGGAGGTTGTCCCTGCGTATGCTCGTGTCACTCTTTATACCGCCGTCGGCTCGTCGAGGCTAACAGGCGATCACGATTATTCATTTCAAGGAGAAGACGATGCCAAAGTGGGTCTATACCCTGCCCCTGCTGGCGCTTGCCTGGGGCCATCAGGCCAAGGCGGCCGACATAGACGCAGGCAAGACCAAATCCGTGGTCTGTGCCGCCTGTCATGGCGTGGATGGCAAGGCGAGCGTCCCGACCTACCCCCACCTCGCGGGCCAGAACCAGGCCTATTTGCTCAAGCAGATGAAAGCGTTCAAGGAGGGTTCCCGTACCGAGCCGCTGATGGTTCCCTTCATGGCGATGCTGACCGAGGCGGACATGGAGAATCTGGCAGCCTATTACGCCAGCCTGAAATAATGCATGGCGCCGACCAACGGGCGCCTTTTCACTGTTTGTTGTGCCAGCCTACCGGCGGCAGTAGTCGATGATCAGGTCCATAAAGGCCTCACCGAAGCGCTCCAGCTTGCGGTGACCGACACCGTTGACCGCCAGCATTTCCTCCTCGGTCATCGGCATGAGCTGTGCCATCTCCACCAGGGTGGCGTCGTTGAACACCACGTAGGGCGGCACTTCTTCATCCTCGGCGATCTGCTTGCGCAGGGCACGCAGCTCCTTGAACAGCCGCTTGTCATAGTTGGCGTTGTCGAGCAGGCCGTTGCGCTTCTCCTTGCGACTGGAGATGGGCTGCAGGCGGGGGACTGCCAGTTCAAGCTTCATCTCGCCACGCAGCACGGGTCGAGCCGCTTCGGTCAGCTGCAACACCAGATTGCGGGTGATGTTCTGGGTCAGCAACCCCTTGTGGATCAGCTGGCGGATGACGCTCATCCAGTATTCGTGGCTCTGATCCTTGCCGATGCCGTAGGTCGAGAGCTTGTCGTGACCGTGATCCTTGATGCGCTGGTTCAGCGATCCGCGCAGCACCTCCACCACATAACCCACCCCGAAATTCTGTCCCACCCGCCAGACGCAGGAGAGCGCCTTCTGGGCATCTTCGGTGCCGTCATAACTCTGGGGCGGATCGAGGCAGATGTCGCAGTTGCCGCACGGCTTGTCGTTGTACTCGCCGAAGTAGTTGAGCAGCACCTGACGGCGGCAGGTCTGCGCCTCGGCGAAGGCCGCCATCACGTTGAGCTTGTACTGCTCCACCTGCAACTGCTGTGGGTTTTCGATGTTGTCGAGCAGCCGGCGCACCCGGCCAATGTCGGCGGGATCGTAGAGCAGCAGTGCCTCGGCCGGAGTGCCGTCACGCCCGGCGCGGCCGGTTTCCTGATAGTAGGATTCGATGTTCTTCGGGATGTCGTAGTGCACCACGAAGCGCACGTTGGGCTTGTCGATGCCCATGCCGAACGCCACCGTCGCCACCACGATTTCGATGTCATCCTTGAGGAAGGCCTCCTGGGTCTGCTGACGCAGCTCCAGCGACAGACCGGCATGATAGGGTGCCGCCTTGCAGCCGTGACGGGATAGCCGCTCGGCCACCTCCTCCACCCGATTGCGGCTGGAGCAGTAGACGATGCCGCAGTTGCCCTTCTGGCTCTGCACGTAGCGCAGCAACTGCTCCGCTGCCTTGAACTTCTCCACCAGGCTGTAGCGGATATTGGGCCGATCGAAGCTGGCGGTGTGGATGAAGGGATCGTTCAGTTCCAGCCGGTGCAGCATGTCGCTGCGGGTCGCCTCGTCGGCGGTGGCGGTGAGCGCTACCACCGGCACCTGGGGGAACCACTGCTTGAGCCGTCCCAGCGCCGCGTATTCCGGCCGAAAATCGTGCCCCCACTGGGAGACGCAGTGGGCCTCGTCGATGGCGAACAGGCCGAGGGGCAACTCCGCCAACCGGTCCATGAACTCGTGCTGCAGCAAACGCTCGGGGGAAACATAAACCAGCTTGATCTCGCCCCGGCGCATGGCGGCAAAGTTCTGGATCATCTCTTCCCGGCTCAGTGCCGAGTTGATGTAGACCGCCGCCACGCCGTTGGCGCGCAGGGTGTCGACCTGATCCTTCATCAGCGAGATGAGGGGGGAGACCACCACACCGAGCCCGGGTCGCAGCAGCGCCGGGATCTGGTAGCAAAGCGACTTGCCGCCGCCGGTGGGTTTGAGCACCAAGGCATCGCGCCCCGCCACTATCTGCTCGATGATCTCGAGCTGGCCCGGCCGAAACTGCTGATAGCCAAACACCGCCTGCAACAGGGCAAGGGGATTCTCTGGCTGAGGGTCAGGCAGGGTTTCGGCAATGACGGTCATGGGCTCTCCTTTGGGGTCGCCATTCTAAAGCAGCCGCCGCCCACAATAAACCTGCCATTGCGAGTGTTAAGGAAGTGTTGCAGACTGGCTGGAGTTTTTACTCGGCTTTGATGACAGGGCGGACTCAAGGAATGAAACAGATGCTCAAGAAGATGGCGCTCAGTGGCATAGCCAACCTGTTCGCCGAAAAGATGCCCTTCAACAAGCTGATCGGCATGCAAGTCACCCACTACGACTTCGATAAAGTGGAGCTGCGCATCAAGATGGAACAGAAGCTCATCGGCAACCCTTTCCACAACATACTGCACGGCGGCGTCACCGCCAGCCTGCTCGACGTGGCGGGCGGCATGATAGTCGCAGCCTCCTGCATCGACGAGCTGGAGAACTTCTCCCCCAGCTATCTCAAGGAGCGCTTCTCGCGGCTTGGCACCATCGATCTGCGGGTGGACTATCTTCGTCCCGGTCGCGGCAACGAGTTCATCGCCACCGCCCACATCATCCGAGCAGGCAGCAAGGTCGCGGTCGCCCGCATGGAGCTGCACAACGAAGAGGGCACTCACATCGCCTTCGGCACGGGGACCTACCTCGTCGGCTAATGGTTTTTATTGCATAAAAAGTGCGCTTCTAAGCTGATTTTAATCATTAGAATTCTTACCCCCTCCTCCGCTCAGGGTCCATACTGAAAGTCGGGATTCTGTGCAGAGGGAGGATTGCAGACGATGAGCGCGATACTGGCTACCCAACCATCCAGAGCCTTGCTGACACGACTTGAGGCCATGCGCGAAGAAGTGCAGACCCCAGAGTGCCGTCACTGGTTGGAACAGGAGCTGGAGGGGTATTCTCTCTGTTCACCCCTGCCCTGGTATCGCATCATTGCCTGTCGGCAACGCGGTCACTTCCTGAATCTGAAGACGGGAAAATATCTGACTTGCCATATCGGCAGCCAAACGCTAAGCCAACGCGACCTGGCCCAAGTTCAGTTCATCTATGCCCGTGAACCCGCCGCCCACTATTTACTGCGTCACGATTCCCATATCGAGCCCTGGCCGGAATCGCTGCTGGAAGCGTATCGAGAACAGCTGATCCCTGGTCATCTCTGCCTGCAAGCCTGGCATGAGCCCGTGTCTTCGCTGCGTTCACAACTGATGGAGGGAATAGCACATTTCATTAGTGAGTACCCCAAGCATGCGGCCCTGCAAACCCAACACGGTTTCAAGGCATTGCGGCATCAACACTGGCATATCTGAATGAGCGCCTGGGGCGCAAGGAGGGCACCATCGACAAGACCCATAACGAGATTGTCACAATCTAGAGTGCCGGAGTCAGGATCAGACTCCACCAGTGGGGCCACCGAGCGGTGGCCCTTTTAGTTGGGCAAATGAGGGAGATCGGAGCAGTAGAAGCAATCGACAATGGAAATGTCAGCTTTGCTTCAACAAACCAAATGCGAAAAGGCCGCTCATTGAGCGGCCTTTTCAAATGTGGTCGGTGTGAGAGGATTCGAACCTCCGACCCCTTCGTCCCGAACGAAGTGCGCTACCAAGCTGCGCTACACACCGATGTCTGCGGGGCGAGAATTTACCGAAAGCCCCGACCCGACACAAGCCTTTTTTTGCATTCACTCTAAAAAAATGGCTTTACGCTCAATAATTCAGCGAGTCGCAGCAAAAATCGCCACAAGGTATCTTTCCGCCTGCCTTCAGTCCTGTCGAGGCAACCTGAACTCGGTCGGCCCCAGCAAACGCCGGCTCCAATCCGCCACCACACCATGTTCAAGCCAATGGGCCGCATGCTGGCGCCAGTTGGGAGAGAGCGCCGGGTTCTCCAGCAGCAGTTGCAGATCTTCCTCATTGCGAGCCTGGTTGAACAGGATGTCGGCGGTGCGCTTCACCGTCAGCTCAGGGTAGGGTCTGTCCACCAGTGTCAGCTCCCCCTGCGGATCCACCCTTCCCTCTTCCAGCACCCGCAGCAGCCAGCCACAGCGACCACTCAGCTGCATCACCTGGGAGAGCTGGCCATAGCCAAAGCGCTGGTTGAGCTTGAAACAGGGGGATCTGGGCTGGCTTATCTGGATCAGCGCCTCTCCAAGTCGATAAACATCGCCGATGCAGGCCTGCGCCTCCGTCAGCCCCGAACCAGAGAGATTCTCGCCAAAGGCGGCAGGCTGCCAGGGTGTGCGTGGTACAGGCAGTCCCAGCGCGGTTTGCCAGGTTTTCCACCAGGCGTAGTGCTCCGCCGGGTAATGGTGCAGGGCCCGATCCGGGCCGCCATGATGGCGTCTGTCGCTATGCTCATCCCCGCGAAGGCCGAGGAAATCGCACCACAGAGGGACGTCGGCAGGCTGCTTGTGGATGGCACTGATGAGGCCGGGGGCCTGCTCTGGGTTCAGTTCGGCGCTCTGGCCGATGAAGAGGGAGATCCGCATTCCATTCTCCTGACGGATGGGGGAATGCGGATCTTATCACGGGGCAGGTCAGGCAACTGCCTGCATCTGGGTGGTCATGGCGATCTCGGCGCGACGGCGTTTCTCCGCCCGGGCCATCAGATACCAGCTACCGAAGGTGAACAGGGATACCGACAGCAGGATCAGACTCGCGATAGCGTTGATCTCGGGCTTCACGCCGAGACGCACCGCCGAGAACACTTCCATCGGCAAGGTGGTCGAACCCGGGCCGGAGACGAAGCTCGCCAGCACCAGATCATCCAGCGACAGGGCAAACGACATCATGCCACCCGCCGCCAGCGACGGGGCGATCATCGGGATGGTGATCAGGAAGAACACCTTCCAGGGCTTGGCTCCCAGGTCCATGGCCGCCTCCTCGATGGAGAGATCCAGCTCCCGCAACCGCGCCGACACCACTATCGCCACATAGGCGGTACAGAAGGTGGTATGTGCTATCCAGATGGTCAGCATGCCCCGCTCCGCGGGCCAACCCACCAGCTGGGCCATGGCCACGAACAGCAGCAGCAGGGAGAGACCGGTGATCACCTCGGGCATCACCAGCGGCGCCGTCACCATGCCGCCGAACAGGGTCCGGCCACGGAAGTGAGGGATCCGGGTCAGCACGAAGGCCGCCACCGTCCCCAGCGCCACCGCCGCGATGGCGGTGTAGAAGGCGATCTCCAGGGAGCGGAACACGGACCCGATCAACTGTTTGTTGTCGAGCAGGCCGAAGTACCACTTGAGCGACCAGCCTCCCCACACCGTCACCAGCTTGGAGGCGTTGAAGGAGTAGATGACCATGATGATCATGGGCAGGTAGATGAACAGCAGACCCAGCCACAGCATCAGCTTGGCAAAACCGAAACGTCTCATGCCTTGCCCTCCAGCTCTTTGGCCTGGTTGCGGTTGAACAGGATGATGGGAATGATCAGCACCGCCAGCATCACCACCGCCAGGGCGGAGGCCACCGGCCAGTCACGGTTGTTGAAGAACTCCTGCCACAACACCTTGCCGATCATCAGGGTCTCCGGGCCACCCAGCATCTCGGGGATGACGAACTCGCCCACCACCGGGATGAAGACCAGCATGCAACCGGCGATGATGCCGTTCTTGGAGAGTGGTACCGTGATCTGCCAGAACCGGGTCAGGTTGCGGGCCCCCAGATCGGAGGCCGCCTCCAGCAGGCTCTGGTCGTGCTTGACCAGGTTGGCATAGAGCGGCAGCACCATGAACGGCAGGTAGGAGTAAACGATGCCGATATAGACCGCCAGGTTGGTGTTGAGGATCTGCAGCGGTTCGTCGATCACCCCGATGCCCAGCAGGACGCTGTTGAGCAGGCCGTTGTTGCTGAGGATCCCCATCCAGGCGTAGACCCGGATCAGGATCGCCGTCCAGGTCGGCATCATGATGAGCAGCAGCAGAACGGTCTGGGTCTCCTTGTTGGCCCGCGAAATGGCGTAAGCCATGGGATAACCGATCAACAGGCAGAGCAGGGTGCTGACCAGGGCTATCTTGAGGGACCCCAGATAAGCCGCGATGTAGAGCTCATCCTCCTGCAGCAGCAGGTAGTTGCCCAGGTTGAGCAGTATGGTGAGCTGATTGTCTGCCCAGCTCACCACGTCCGTGTAGGGCGGGATGGCCACGTCCGCTTCGGCGAAGCTGATCTTCACGACGATGATGAAGGGCAGCAGGAAGAAGAGGAACAGCCAGAAGAAGGGGATGCCGATGACCAGCTGCCGCCCTCCCACCTGTTTGAGTCGTCTCAATGCCTTCATGATTGCAGCACCACGCCGCTGTCATCTTCCCAGTAGAGGAACACCTGGTCATCCCAGGTCGGCCGTTTGCCGTGGCGTTCGGCATTGGCGATGAAAGCCTGAACGATTTTGCCCGAGGGCAACTGGATGTGATACACGGAATGGCCGCCCAGATAGGCGATGTCATAAACCTCGCCCTTGGTCCAGTTGAAGTCCGGATGCTCGATCTCTTCCGGCTTTTGCAGGCTCATCAGCAATTTTTCCGGACGCAGGGCATAGGTGACCTTCTTGTTCTCCGCCCGGGAGCTGATGCCGTGACCCACATAGATGGGCTGCTCCAGATCCGCACAGGCGATGATGGCGTGGTCCTGCTCATCCTCCACCAGCAGGCCGTCAAACAGGTTGACGTTGCCGATGAACTCGCACACCAGCCGACTGGCCGGGGTCTCGTAGATGTCCATCGGGCTGCCGATCTGCTCGATGCAACCGAGGTGCATGATGGCGATCCGCTCGGCCATGGTCATGGCTTCTTCCTGATCGTGGGTCACCATGACGCAGGTCACGCCCACCCGCTCGATGATCTCGACCAGCTCGAGCTGCATGGTGGAGCGCAGCTTCTTGTCCAGCGCCCCCATGGGCTCATCCAGCAGCAGCAGCTTGGGACGCTTGGCCAGGGAACGAGCCAGGGCCACCCGCTGACGCTGACCACCGGAGAGCTGGTGCGGCTTGCGGCGAGCATACTGGGTCATCTGCACCAGCTTGAGCATCTCTTCCACCCGGGCATCGATCTCCGCCTTGGGCAGGCCATCCTGCTTGAGGCCGAAGGCGATGTTCTGGGCCACCGTCATGTGGGGGAACAGGGCATAGGACTGGAACATCATGTTGATGGGGCGTTCATAGGGCGGCATGTCGGTAATGTCGACGCCGTCGAGGAACAGCCGTCCTTCCGTGGGTCGCTCGAACCCGGCCAGCATCCGCAGCAAGGTGGACTTGCCGGAGCCGGACCCACCCAGCAGGGCGAAGATCTCGCCCTTGTGGATGTTGAGAGACACGTTGTCGACCGCCAGCGTTTCGTCGAACTGCTTGCTTACCCTGTCTATTTTGACCAGCACTTCTTTACGCTGCTGGCTGCCCTCGAGGGCTTTCTTGTAGGCACTGGAGGCTATCGCCATTACCAAACTCCCAAAGGTGATTCCGGCCTGGGCCGATCCATCAATACAATCTGGCGCCCCGGGATGGGCGCCAAGGTTAGGTTCCGGATTTGATCTTGGTCCAACTCCGGGTGATCAGGCGCTGCACCGAGCGGGGATGTGCTTCCTGCACATACAGACGCTCAAGCACCGCCTGGGGGGGATAGACAGACTCGTCCTCGCGCACGGCCTTGTCCATGAACTCTCCCGCCTTGATGTTCGGGTTCGCGTAACCCACATAGTCGCTCACCTTGGCGATGACCTGCGGTTCGAGAATGTAGTTGATCAAGGCGTGAGCCTCTTTCACGTTGGTAGCATCGGCCGGGATCGCCATCATGTCGAACCAGAGATTGCCACCCTCCTTGGGGATGCTGTAGGCAATATTGATCCCCTTGCCCGCCTCCTCGGCCCGGGACGCCGCCTGCAGGATGTCGCCGGAGAAACCCGCCGCCACGCAGATGTTGCCGTTGGCGAGGTCACCGATGTACTTGGAGGAGTGGAAGTAGGCCACGTAGGGGCGCACCTTGAGCAGCTGCTCTTCGGCCCGCTTGATATCCGCCGGCTCATGGCTGTTGGGGTTGAGCCCCAGGTAGTTGAGGGCAGCCGGGATCATCTCGTCCGCCGAATCGAGGAAGGCCACGCCGCACTGGGAGAGCTTCTTCATGTTTTCCGGCTCGAAGATGGTCGCCCAGGAGTCAATCTTGTCGACACCCAGCACTTCCTTGATCTTGTCGACGTTGTAGCCGATGCCGTTGGTGCCCCAGAGGTAGGGCACGGCGTACTGATGGCCCGGATCCACCTTCTCGAGCTGCTTGAGCAGCAAGGGGTCCAGGTTGCTCAGGTTTGGCAGCAGGGTGAGGTCCAGCTTCTGGAAGGCCCCCGCCTTGATCTGCTTGGCCAGGAAATTGTTGGAGGGCACGACCAGATCGTAGCCGGTGCGTCCGGTCAGCAGCTTGCCTTCCAGCGTCTCGTTGGAGTCAAACACGTCGTAGACGGTCTTGATCCCGGTCTTCTGCTGAAAGTCACTGAGGGTGGTCTCGCCGATATAATCGGACCAGTTGTAAAAATGAACCACAGGGGCTGCCTGGGTCAGATTTGCAAACCCCAGGGTCAGGGCCAGCGTTGCCATCTTGGTCATGTGCACTTATCAGTCCTCATTTGTGTGATTTTGCCAGTCGCGCATCCATACGCGCCGTCCAACCTGTCGGGTGGTCACCACCCTCCCGGCCGAACTGCGGACCGGGAGGGGTACTCGTCACTCTTACTTGCCTGACTTGATCTTGGTCCAGCTGCGGGTCATCAGACGCTGCACCTTGGCCGGCAGATCCGGGAAGGTGTAGATCTTCTTGAGGGTATCCGGTGTCGGGTAGATACCCGGGTCGGTACGGATCGCCTCGTCCACCAGCGGCGTGGCCGCCTTGTTGCCGTTCGGGAACTGCACCACGTTGGTGATGTTCGCGATCACGTCCGGCTTCATCAGGTAATTGATGAAGGTGTGGGCCGCCTCGACGTTCTTGGCATCCGCCGGGATGGCGATCATGTCGAAGAAGCTGCCTGCCCCCTCTTTCGGAATGGTGTAAGTCAGGCTGACACCGTTCTTGGCCTCGGCGGCACGCGCCTTGGACTGCTGCAGGTCACCGGAGTAACCGACCGCCACGCACAGGTTGCCGTTGGCCAGATCCGAAATGTACTTGGAGGAGTGGAAATAGGCGGTATAGGGACGGATGGAGAGGAACAGCTCCTCTGCCTTCTTCAGCTCATCCGGCTTCTGGCTGTCCGGCTTGAAGCCCAGGTATTGCAGGGCGGCCGGCAGCATTTCGGTCGGCGAGTCGAGGAAGGAGACACCGCACTCCTTCAGCTTGGCCATGTTCTCCGGCTTGAACACCAGATCCCAGGAATCCACCGGCGCATCGGCCCCCAGCACGGCCTTCACCTTCTCGGCGTTGTAGGCATAGCCGATGGTGCCCCACAGGTAAGGGATGGAGTATTGGTTGCCCGGATCGCTCGGTTCGAGCGCCTTGAGCAGGTCGACGTCCAGGTTCTGCCAGTTGGAGAGTTTGGACTTGTCCAGCTTCTGGAAGACACCTGCCTTGATCTGCTTGGCCAGGAAGGGGTTGGACGGTACGACGATGTCATAGCCCGACTTGCCTGCCAGCAACTTGGCTTCCAGCACTTCGTTGCTGTCGAACACGTCGTAGACCACCTTGATGCCCGTCTCCTTCTGGAAGTTTTCCAGCGTATCCGGCGCGATGTAGTCGCTCCAGTTGTAGACGTGCAGCACCTTCTCGTCGGCCATCGCCCCGGTACTCATCATGACCAGCGCCACGGAAGCAGCCATCATTCCCTTTTTAAAAGACATAGTCCTTGTCTCCTAAGCAAATTGTATGCGTAAGCCAACCTGCCCGGTTCCCGCCTATTCCCGCAGCTTTGCAGCCGTCAGGTCCAGACTGAGCCTGGCCAGTTTGACCAATTCATCCACCTGTTCCTCGGTGATCACCAAGGGGGGCGATATGATCATGGTATCGCCGACAGCCCTCATCACCAAGCCATTGTTAAAACAGAACTCCCGACAGGTCATCCCGGCATGGAGCTCGGCCGGGAAGCGACGTTTCGTCTGCTTGTCCTGCACTATTTCCAGCGCGGCGACCAGGCCTTTTCCACGGGTTTCCCCCACCAGCGGATGGTCCGCCAGCTCAGCCCAGCGGCGCTGCAAATAGGGGCCGATACTATCATGAACTCGCTTAACTATGCTCTCCCTTTGCATAAGCTGGATGTTGGCAATGGCCACGGCGCAGGCGACCGGATGGCCGGAATAGGTGAAGCCATGGTTGAACTCGCCCCCCTCTTCCACCAGCACCCTGGCAACCCTGTCCCCCACCATCACGGCGCCCATCGGCAGATAGCCGGAGGTAATGCCCTTGGCCAGGCACATGAGGTCGGGTTTGATGCCAAAACCTTCACTGGCAAACCAGTGGCCGGTGCGGCCAAAGCCGCAGATCACCTCGTCGGCGATAAGCAGGATGCCGTACTGGTCGCAGATGCGCTGGATCTCGGGCCAGTAGCTCTCGGGTGGAATGATGACCCCCCCCGCACCCTGGATAGGCTCGCCGATGAAGGCGGCCACCTTGTCCACCCCCAGTGCCAGGATCTTCTCTTCCAGCTGGCGGGCACGGGCCAGACCGAACTCGTGGGCGCTCATGCCCTCTCCCTCACCGAAGTGATAGGGCTGGTCGATGTGTACTATGCCGGGAATGGGCAAGCCGCCCTGGGCGTGCATCCCCTTCATGCCGCCCAGACTGGCCCCCGCCACGGTGGAGCCGTGATAGGCATTGTGGCGGCTGATGATCACCTGCTTGTCAGGTTGTCCCTTGCTGGCCCAGTAGTGGCGCACCATGCGCAGCACGGTGTCGTTGCACTCCGAGCCCGAGCCGGTGAAGAAGACGTGGTTGAGGTGGGAAGGCGTGATCTCGGCCAGCAGGGTGGCCAGCTCGGCAGCAGGGGGGTGGCTGGTCTGGAAGAAGAGGTTGTAGTAGGGCAGCTGCTGCATCTGGCGAGTGGCGGCATCCACCAGCTCCTGACGGCCGTAGCCCATGTTGACGCACCACAGACCCGCCATCCCGTCCAGAATGCGCTTGCCTTCGGAGTCTTCCAGATAGACGCCTTCGGCCTTGGTGATGATGCGACTGCCCTTCTTGTTCAGGGCCTGAAAATCGGTAAACGGATGCAGATGATGGCTGGCTTCCAGTTGCTGCCACTCACGGGTGGTGTGCTGCATTGCTTGCTCCTCGGTTCCTTCGATTCGGCGAATCTTGTCGCCATTCATGAGGGCACGGATGGCCTGCCCGGTCACTGCCATTCACGGGGCTGGCACTCTCTTGCCTGCTCGATGCCTTTCCATGGGGCGAACATCGTCGCCAGTTGATTGCAGGTGACCCCCTCTCCATTGCGGGAGCGGGCCTCACCTTTACTCGGTGCCTTCCGGGTCGCGGGCGCCCCCGCCAGACGGGCCTTCGGCCCCTTGCTTGCGATATGACGGGGAGAGGCCTCGCCTCCCCCGGGGACAGATCAGACGTTCAGCAGCAGGAATTCCCGTTCCCAGCGGCTGATCACGCCGAAATAGGTCTCGTACTCCTTGCGCTTGACGGCCACGAAGGCGCGGATGAAGCGCTCCCCCAGCATGTCCTTGATGGGTTCACACTGCTCCAGGTGGCTCAGCGATTCCTCCAGCGAGCGGGGCAGGCTATAGGGCAGGTCGTAGGCACTCGCCTTCATCTCCTGCATGGGTTCCAGCTTCTCCAGCATGCCGAGGTAGCCGCAGGCCAGGGTGGCGGCCAGGGCCAGATACGGGTTGGCATCGGCCCCGGCGAAGCGGTTCTCGACCCGGCGTGCGCTCGGTTCGGAGAAGGGGACCCGCAGGCCGCAGGTGCGGTTTTCCACCCCCCATTGCACGTTGCGCGGCGCACTCTCGCCAAAGGTGAGGCGGCGGTAGGAGTTGACGTTCGGCGCCAGCAGGGCGGTCACTGCCGGGGTGTATTTCTGCAGGCCGGCGATGAAGTGCATGAACAGATCGGAGTTGCCCCCTTCGCTGGTACCAAACAGGTTGTTGCCATCCATGTCTTCCAGGCTCTGGTGGATGTGCATGGCGGAACCCGGTTCGTTGCTCATGGGCTTGGCCATGAAGGTGGCATAGATGCCGTGGCGATGGGCGGCCTCGCGCATGGTGCGCTTGAACAGAAACACCTGGTCGGCGAGATCGATGGCATCCCCGTGCAGGAAGTTGATCTCCATCTGGGCGGCACCGGATTCGTGGATCAGGGTGTCCACCTCCAGCTCCTGGGCCTCGCAGTAGTCGTACATGTCCTCGAAGATGGGGTCAAATTCGTTCACCGCATCGATGCTGAACGACTGGCGGGCCGTTTCCGGGCGGCCGTTGCGGCCCACCGGCGGCACCAGCGGATAGTCGGGATCTTCGTTGCGGGTCACCAGGTAGAACTCCAGCTCCGGCGCCACCACCGGCTTCCAGCCCTGCTTCTCGTAGAATGACAGAACCCGGCGCAGCACGGAGCGGGGAGCAATGTCGATGAGCTTGCCGTTGACGTCAAAGCAGTCGTGGATCACCTGGGCGGTGGGCTCCAGCGCCCAGGGTACGAAACGAATGGTGTTGGGATCGGGATAGAGCTGCATGTCCCGCTCCAGCGGGTCTATCATGCTGTCGTCATCCGGGTACTCGCCGGTCACCGTCTGGGTGAAGATGACCTCGGGCAGCCGCATGCCTCCTTCGCGCAGAAACTTGTTGGCTGGAATGATCTTGCCTCGGGCATTGCCGGTGAAATCCGGAAACAGGCACTCCACTTCCGTGATGCGATTGCTCTCCATCCAGCCCTTGATACTGTCCATGTTAAACCCCGACTTTACGGTTGCCATTGTCAAGGGTGTCTAATATAAGGAACACCCTTGTTAAGAAAATGTAATCGACCACACCATAAAAGCCCGTGATAAAGGCCTTTGTCAAGCAGCGGTGTTTAAAAAACTATAAGTAACGGCCTGTATAATGACCAGCGCGGCACCAAATACTAAACACTTTGTGTCACGATCAGCCCACTGCAAGCTCGATGCCAACGGCGGCGGGATCTCGTTCGATACTCAGTCAGACCCTGTCGGAGAAGGCCCATTTCTTTGCAAGGGCGCACACTCCTTATCCAATTTCCTTTGCATGTCTGCATTTTTTTGGTACAAGGCCCGCCCTGATTTGCACTCTCCTGCATGGATTTGGTGCAAAACGGGATACAAGGGCTTGGTCTGACGACAGACAGCCCCCATCAATGGGTAACATTGGGAAACTGACTGGTAGCAAACCGTATGTGTGATTTCATGACAGAAGACCAACTGACCTTCTACAAAGGCCAGATCGAGCGACAAATCCTTGAGCTCGAAGAACGTCTCAACTCCCAGGCCAGCCAGGCTATCGCCACCGATACCAACGAGATGGCGGATGAAATTGACCGTGCCAGTGTCGAGGAGGCCCGTCGCCTGGAGCTGAACCGCATCGAGCACGACAAGTTGCACCTGCGCAAGCTGAAAGGGGCGTTGAAGCGCATCAATGAAGGGGATTTCGGCTATTGCGAATCCTGTGGCGACGAGATCTCTCTCAAGCGGCTGCAGGCCCGTCCCGAGTCCCGCTTCTGTGTTGAATGCCAGAGCACCAAGGAATTCAACGACACTCACGTGTTCCGTCGCGTCGCCTGATGCGGCGAACAAGCCCGGCCTAGGTACGAGCCGGGCACAGGGCAGGCCATGCCCGAAGATGACGCGGCCGGGTGATCCCCGGCCCCTTTCACAGCAAGAGCGTGACAACTTCTGTTAGACTCCGGGCAAGTCCCGGATCCTACAGGAGATCAAAGCGTGAAATGGCTCATCAGGCTGTGCTTGTGCCTGCCATTGCTGGCACAAGCACAGACGCTCACCGTCAAGGTCCCCAGCCGACCGATCAACGATCTCGACAACGAATACCAGCTCAAGCTGCTGGAACTGGCGCTCAACCACGCCGGGCAGCCCTACAAGCTGGAGCGGGTCGACCTCAATCTCAACCAGTACAGCCTCCAGCAGGCGCTTGCCAAGGGCAAGGTCATCAATGTGTTCTGGATGGGTACCTCCAGCGCGCTGGAATCCTCCCTCACCGCAGTGCCAATCCCGCTGTTTCGTGGCCTGGAAGGGCTGCGCCTCTCCTTCATCCACGCCGATGCCCAGGAGCGGTTCAACCAGATCAACACCCTGGCAGACCTCAAGAAACTGAAAGCCGCACAGGGGGTGGGCTGGGCCGACAACAAGATCCTGGAACTGGCAGGCATTCCCACCTATGCCGGGCGCTACAGCAACCTGTTTCGCCTGATGAATGACGGCGACAAGCTGGACTTCTTCCCCCGTGGTCTGGTGGAAATCTTCGCCGAACGCAGCGAGCTGGCGGCACAATATCCCAACCTGGTGATCGATCAGCACCTGCTGATCCGCTACCCCTTCGCCGAGTTCTTCTTCGTCAGCCCGGAGTCGCCGAAGCTGGCCAAGGCGATCCAGACCGGCCTCGAGCGTGCCTATGCCGACGGCAGCTTCATGGCGTTCTTTCGGGAGAACCCCAAGATCCGCGAGGCCCTGGCCAGCGCCAATCTGGAGCAGAGAGTCACCATCGCCCTGCCCAATCCCGACATGACCCCCTTGCTCAAAAGCATTCCGGCCCAATATTGGGAGTATCCACCGTCGCAGGAGTAAATGGACACGATATCCGGCGTTGAGAATATCCACCGCTGCGAGCGTGAACGGACACGGCCTCCGACGTTGGGAATATCCGCCGCCGGGAGCGTGATCAGCCGCGGGTCATCCCATCCGGTGGGCGCAGCCCGCCGCAGACGCACAGGAACCCGAGGTCGCCCGGCCTCAATACGCGCACTAGGGAGGTGCCATGAAACGACTGGATGACTGGTTTCGCGACTACGGCCAGAGCCATCAACACCCCGTCAATGTGGCCATCCACAAGGTGGCGGTGCCAGGCATCTACCTCTGCATCCTGGCACTGCTCTGGTGTCTGCCCGCCGGTCCCCTGCCAGCGTCCCTCAACTGGGCGGGGCTGGTGGCCATCCCGGTGCTGGTCTTCTACCTGCGGCTGTCGTTGACGATCTTTACGGGGATGACGGCCCTGACCGCCCTGGGGCTGGCCTTCTGCCACGTCTGGCAGGGGCCGCTGCTGTGGCCTGCCCTCATCGGGTTCGTGCTGTTCTGGATAGCTCAATTCGTCGGTCACCATATCGAGGGGAAACGCCCCTCCTTTCTCACCGACCTGCAATTTCTGCTGGTAGGCCCCGCCTGGGTGCTGGCCAGCCTCTATCGTCGTTTGGGCATCCCCTTCTGAGGGAGGCCAACAGGAGAGACCATGAGACATCTTCAGACCCTTGCTCGCCCCCTGCCCCTGCTGCTGGGGGCAGTGATGGCCGGCCCGGTGCTGGCCGACAAGGCCGATCCCGTCGGCGAGGTGAGCACCGCTTTCAAGCTGCTCGGCCCCAACCACAAGATCCTGGTGGAGGCGTTCGACGACCCGAAAATCGCCGGCGTCGCCTGCTATCTGGCGCGCCCCAAGACCGGTGGCGTTAAGGGCGGACTCGGGCTGGCGGAAGATCCCTCCCACGCCTCCCTCTCCTGCCACCAGATCGGCCCCATCACCCTGCCCGCCAAGCTGAAGGCGGGGGAAGAGGTGTTCGACGTCAGCACCTCGCTGGTGTTCAAGGAGCAGAAGGTGGTGCGTTTTTACGACGAGAAGCGCAATGCCCTTGTCTATCTGACTTACAGCACCAAGTTGGTGGATGGTTCGTACAAGAGTGCGGTGAGTGCCGTCCCCATCATGCCCTGGGGTTGAAACAGCACCACTTATCCCGTGATGACGGTCACTATTTGTTGTAATTTAACCACATCATTATCTACGGAGAGCGCACCATGAGAGTCGCCGTTTTCAGTACCAAGAGCTACGACAAGGAACATTTCCACCAGGCCAACGCCCAGTACGGTTTCGATCTGGAGTTCTTCGACGTGCGGCTGGAGGCCAAGACGGCCCGTCTCGCCCACGGCTTCCCCGTGGTCTGCCTGTTCGTCAACGATGATGCCGACCGCGAAGTGCTGACCGAGCTGGCGCAGTACGGCACCAGGGTCATCGCCCTGCGCTGCGCCGGTTACAACAACGTGGATCTGGCCGCCGCCAAGGAGCTGGGACTCAAGGTGGTGCGGGTGCCTGCCTACTCCCCCGAGGCCGTTGCCGAACATGCGGTGGGCCTGATGATGACCCTCAACCGCCGCATCCATAAGGCGTATCAGCGCACCCGGGACGCCAACTTCTCCCTGGAGGGGCTGGTCGGCTTCAACATGCATGGCCGCACCGCCGGCATCATAGGCACCGGCAAGATCGGCATCGCCACCTTGCGCATCCTCAAGGGGTTCGGCATGCGCCTGCTGGTGAGCGATCCCTATCCGAACCAGGCGGCCATCGATCTGGGCGCCGAGTACGTGGATCTCGACACCCTATTCCGTCAGTCCGATGTCATCAGCCTGCACTGCCCCCTGTTCAAGGAGAACTATCACCTGCTGAACAAGGAGGCCTTCGCCAAGATGAAGGACGGGGTGATGATCATCAACACCAGCCGGGGCGGCCTGCTCGACTCCAACGCCGCTATCGAGGCTCTCAAGACTGCCCGCATCGGCGCCCTGGGGCTGGACGTCTACGAGGAGGAGGAAGACCTCTTCTTCGAGGACAAGTCCAACGAGGTGATCACCGACGACGTCTTCCGCCGCCTGTCTGCTTGTCACAACGTGCTGTTCACCGGTCACCAGGCCTTCCTGACCCGGGAGGCACTGCACGCCATCGCCGACACCACCCTCAGCAACATCCAGGCCATCGAGAGCCAGGGCCGCTCTGACAACGAAGTGGAGTGATCCCTGAGGCGTTGTCTCCACGCCATTGATCCCGCCGCCGGGTTGTGAGACCCGGCGGCATCGGGTAGGCTACCAGCCCTTTTTTGTACAGGAGTCTGGCCAGCATGTTCATCGGATTTGATTACGGTACCTCCAACTGTGCCGTCGCCGTGATGGAACAGGGCAGCCCCAGGCTGCTGACCCTCTCCGGTTCCCATTACCTTCCCTCCACCCTGCACGCCCCCCACCGGGACGCCATCGCCGGCCTCCTGGCCGAAGGGCTGGCCCCCGTCCAGCAGAGCGAATACCTCAAGCTGCGCGGTCCCGTGGTGACCCGGGCACAGGCGGTGCGCCGCCAGATGCGCGAAGAGGGACTCATCGACGAGCTGAGCTTCGGCGGTGCGGCGCTGGCGCGCTATCTGGAAGAGCCGGACGAGGGCTACTACATCAAGTCCCCCAAATCCTTTCTCGGGGCCTATGGCCTCAAGGCTCCCCAGATCGCCCTGTTCGAGGACATCGTCTGCGCCATGATGCTGCACGTGCGCCGGGAGGCGGAGCAGCAGACGGGCAGCACCATCCGCCAGGCGGTGATCGGCCGACCGGTCAACTTCCAGGGACTGGCGGGGGAAGAGAGCAACCGCCAGGCCATCGCCATCCTGAGCGAGGCGGCACGCCTCGCCGGGTTCGAGCGGGTGGAGTTCCTCTATGAGCCGGTGGCCGCCGGCTTCGAGTTCGAGGCGCGCCTCACCGAGGATGCGGTGGTGCTGGTGGTGGACATCGGGGGCGGGACCACCGACTGCTCCGTGCTGCGCATGGGCCCGAGCCACCGTGACCAGCTGGATCGCAGCGGCGACCTGCTCGGTCACAGCGGCCAGCGCATCGGGGGCAACGACTTCGACATCCGCCTGACCGTTGAGGGCATGATGCCGCTGCTCGGCATGCACGAGACCCTCAAGACCGGCAAGCCACTGCCCCATCCCCTGTTCTGGGACGCCGCCGCCATCAATGACGTCAGTGCCCAGAGCCGTTTCTACAGCCTGGATACCGCCCGCCAGTTGCAGGATCTCCAGCTCGACAGCCAACCCGGCAGCAAGCTCCCGCGCCTTGCCAGCCTGCGGGCCCACAAGCTGAGCCATCAACTGGTGTGGCGCGCCGAGCAGGGCAAAATCGCCCTCTCCGACCACGAGCACAATCACCAGACCCTGAACGAGCTGGAAAAAGGGCTGGAGGCGGCACTCACCCGCCCCCAGCTGGCCAGTGCTTCCGCCCCCTTGCTGGAGAAGATTGGCGAGCTGATGGACGAGGCGATCCAGGCGGCAGGCGTGCAGCCTGACCGGGTCTTCGTCACCGGCGGCAGTGCCCGCTCCCCCCTCATCAAGGCCTTCATCCAGCAGAAACTGCCCAAGGTACCGCTGGAGGGGGGTGATGACTTCGGTTCGGTGGCCTCGGGCCTCGCCCGCTATGCCGAGCGCCTGTTTGCGGACTGAAACGGCCAGGGGAGCCATGGGCAACCGGTAGACAGGTTCGCTCGGGGCGGGTGTTGCCATTTGCCGACACCCCCTCTTCCCCCGGGGCGACAGAAGCGGTCGGGCTCCTCCCCCCTCGCCCTGCCGCCCGGGCCCGGGGACGGGTATGCTTGTCATACCCACCACCGGAGCCCCTTCAATGCCCAGATACCTGCTACTGCTGCTCGCCCTGCTTCTGCTCAGCGCCTGCAGCAGTGCTCCCCGCTTTGCCTCGCAAGACCTGCAACACCATCACTGGGTGCTCGATCGGCTGGATGGCCAGGCCATCGCCAGCCGCCGCAGCAATCCCCCCGACATCGAGATAGGTGAGCATTTCACCGTCAACGGCATCGCCGGTTGCAACCGCTACTTCGGCCAGGGTCACCTCAAGGGGAACAAGCTCTGGGTCACCAGCCTCGGCAGCACCGCCATGGCCTGCCCCCCCGAACTCGATCTGATAGAGCAGGCCGTGCTCGCCACCCTGACGGAGGGGGCCACACTGAGCGGTTCCACCCAGACCCTGATCCTCCAGGGAAAACGGCACCGTTTGGAATACAGACTGCAAGACTGGGTGTACTAGGGCTCACAAAACCGCTCGCCAGCAGGAACAACTGGCCAGGCTGTGGCACAATATGAGGCATTGTTAGCAATGGAGGCTGCCTCAGCCATGTCGATGGATCGCCTGTTTGGCAAGATCAAGCAACTGCCCACAATTCCGAAACTGCTGCACGAGCTGATGCAGAGTTTCAACGACGAGAATGCCCGCATCGACGAGATCGCGGCCAAGATCGCCATGGACCAGGTGATCAGCGTCAAGGTACTGCGGATGGCCAACTCCGCCGCCCTGCGCCGTGGCAATGAAATCACCTCCATCGAACAGGCGGTGATCCGCCTCGGTTTCAACCGCCTGCGCTCCGTGGTGGTCGCCTCCGGCATCATCAGCAGCTTCAAGGCCCCCCCCGGCTTTGACAAGCTCCACTTCTGGACCCAGACCTTCCAGGTAGCCACCATTGCCCGCACCCTGGCACAGCAGACCACCTCGGTGGATCCCGAGACCGCCTTCACCTGCGCCCTCATTCACAACATCGGCGAGCTGCTGATCCAGAGCACCCTGCCGGAAGAGGCGGGGCTCATCAATCTGGCCATCGAGAAAGGCAGCAGCCGGGTCGATGCCCAGCGGGAGATGCTGGGTTACGACTATGCCCAGCTCGGCGCAGAGCTGGCGCGGCGCTGGAACCTGTCGCCCGCCTTCGTGGATGCCATCGCCCAGCAGCTCGACCCCCTCTCCCACGATCCGGTCAGCAAGGAGGCCGTGCTCATCCGGCTCGCCGTCTTCGTCTCCTTCGCCTGGCAGGCCGGCGTACCGGCCCAGGCCATCATCGCCCGTTTCCCCAGAACCCTGGCTGACCAGCTGGGGCTGGATCCCGCCAGACTGGCGGATCAGCTGGAGCAGCTCCACGAGCAGGGCAACGCCCTGGCCGATTTGCTGACCCAGTAGATGCACAACGGCCGATCAGCAGGAGCCGGATCCCCGTCTCATTCTGGCGGATCAGCTGGAGCAGCTCCACGAACAGGGCAACGCCCTGGCCGATTTGCTGACCCAATAGCGTCACGGCAGGCCGCCCAGCCAAGCCGGAAGCACCGTCTCATTCTGACCGGTCGCCACATACACACGCCCATGGACGGGATAAGATGGCCTGCGCCCATCCCCCACTCCTGAGCCTCTCTGACACAGTAGATACCATGACCCATCCCTTCCTGTTTCACCCCCAGGCGGCACCCTGGTTCAAAGAGAGTGCCGACACCCTGCAGCTCACCCTGTTCAGCGAGCTGGACGCCCCCATCCGCGAGGTGTGGCTGCGCCACGAGCCGGACAACGAGGAGTATCTGGTCGCCATGACGCCGGTCGCCCCCCGGGACAGGCTTCAGGTCTGGCAGGTCGAACTGCCGCTGGCCAAGGGGCAGGAGATCCACCTCTACTGCTTCAAGTGCCTCACCGACGAGGAGCAGTGGTGGCTGCACGGGGCGGGCGTCAGCGCCGCCATGCCGCCGCGGGAGCAGCATTTCCGCTTCAACAGCCATCACCAGCCCCCGGCCTGGGTGCAGGATCAGGTGTTCTACCAGATCTTCCCCGACCGCTTCTGCAACGGCGACCCGTCGCTGAGCGTCAAGCATCACGAGTACGAGTACAGGGGCAAGGCGGTCATCAGCAAGGCCTGGGGCGAGCCGGTCAGCCGCCACGAAGAGGGGCACGGCGCCTGTGAATTCTACGGCGGGGATCTGGCGGGCATCGACGCCAAGCTGCACTACCTGCAATCCCTGGGGGTGACGGCGCTCTACCTCAACCCCATCTTCGATTCGCCGAGCAACCACAAGTACGACACTCAGGACTACTTCAAGGTGGATGCGCACCTCGGTACCAATGCCCAGTTTGCCGAGCTGACCCGCAACCTGCACCAGCGCGGCATGAGGATCATCCTGGATGCGGTGGTCAACCACACCTCCACCGAGCACCCCTGGTTCTGCCCGCCGCTGGGCGCCCAGAGCAACCCGGACTCCCCCTGGCGCAGCTTCTACACCTTCGATCAGGAAGGGGATTATGTTAGCTGGAAAGGGATCCGCAGCCTGCCCAAGCTGGATTTCTCAAGTGAACAGGTGCAGGACGCCGTTTATCGGGCAGACAACGCCATTCTGCGCTACTGGATGCGCGCCCCCTACCAGATCGATGGCTGGCGCTTTGACGTCATCCACATGCTGGGGGAGCGAGGCACTGCCGAGGGCAATCGCGGCCACGTGCGCGCCATTCGCGGTGCGGTGAAGCAGGAGAATCCGGACGCCTACGTGCTGGGCGAGCACTTCTTCGAGGCGAGCCAGTGGCTGCAGGGGGATCAGGAGGACGGCGCCATGAACTACTACGGCTTCGCCCACCCCATCCGCGCCTTCCTGGCGGGGCAGGACATCGCCTATCACCCCATCAAGATCAGCGCCACCGAGCTGGATCACTGGCTCAAGCTGGCGCGGGCCCATATTCCGTTCAAGAACCAGCTGGCCCAGTTCAACCTGCTGGACAGCCACGACACCGCCCGCTTCCTGCACCTGCTGGGAGAAGACAAGCAGCGGATGCGACTCGCCGCCACCCTGCTCATCACCTACATCGGCGTGCCCTCCATCTACTACGGCGACGAGGTGGGGCTCTCCGGCGGCAACGACCCGGACTGCCGCCGCTGCTTCCCCTGGGATACTACCGACTGGGATCACGTGCTGCACGACCACTATCGCCGCCTGATCCAGCTGCGCCGCCAGCGCCCGGCCCTGCGCCGGGGAGACATCCAGACCCTCTACGCCGGCCCTCACAGCTATGTGTTCGCCCGTACCCTGCAAAGCGATCAGGTGGTGGTCGCCTGCAACCGCCACCCCACGGAGCCCCGCACCATCAGCCTGCCCCTGTGGCAGACCGCCAGCCCCGCCAGCCGCTTCACCGACGCCTTCAACGGCGACAAGTTCGAGGTGGTGCAGGGGGTGGTGCAGCTCACCATCCCGGCCAACTCCGCCAGGGTACTGCTGTCGAGCTAGGGATCGCGGCAATAGAAAACCGGCGCTCGGGGCGCCGGTTTTTTTATGCCCGCACCCACCGAAGTGGCGGATGCTGCCTCATCGCTGTTTTTCGATCCGATAGCCCTACGTCGCCATGTGTGATGCGACGAATACATCAAACATCATCTCTTCATCAGTAGTTGATGCTGACATAGGGGACTTCGGTCACATCCCACGCCTGCTTGAGGTAGACGGTGAGCACGAAGAAGAAGTTGGCCAGCAGATTGGCGAAGCGATAGAGGATGGGATCGAAGCGCACGCCGCTCTCTTCCAGGCGTACCAGCAGACGCACCACCTTCTTGCTGCCACAGCGGCACAGGTGCAGGGTGGGAATGGGCTGGGGCCCCTGGGGCAGCACGAAGCCGGTCACCCGGCCGCGACTCGCCTCGTTGTAGTGATCGTACCGTCCCTTCAGCCAGTCCAGATCCTCCTCGAAGATGCCGAGCCGTCCCCGCACCGAGCCGTTGAGGTTGTAGATGAGCCGCTGCAGGGTCGCCAGATCCGCCATCACGGGCCGGGTATCCTCATCCGGCATCAGATGAGAGAGCACGGCCCCCACCTGGCAGCAGAGCTCGTCGGTGGCGATCTCGTAGTCGCACTGGAACTGGGTTTCGAAGATGAAGGGGTAGCAGAGCTCGCGCTTGTCTCTTGGCTTCTTGGGGTTCATGGCATCGCCGGGCTGGGGAAAAGGGCAGTGTGCCAGCCCGGGGACGGGCTGGCAAACACCCCGCCCCCGCCGGCATCACGGGGGCGTCGCCAGACTAGCCGGTCGCCATCTGCTGGCCAAGCAGCCTCATGGCTTCCAGCATCCGCTGGTTGAAGCCCATGAAGCCTGCCCCCTGGGTCGCCCCGTCCTGACCCCGCGCCGCCAGCACGGTGGGCGTCAGCGCCTCCTGCTGGGAAGGGGGCAGCAGGGCGTCGGCCTGCTGCTGCAACCGGCTGAGCCTCGGCAGGTAGTCCGCCAGGGGCTTGAGGCTCTCCTGCAGGGAACTGGCCCCCTGGTAGGTCTGACTCAACTTGGCCGATTGCTTGAGCTTGAGGGAGTAGGAGACCAGCTGGCTGTCATCCAGTTGCAGCCCGTTCAGCCCGTCCGCCAGGGTTTTGCCGTCGCCCCCCTTGAAGAACTGCCCGGCCAGCTCGTCCAGCCCCTTGACCAGGGTGCCGATGGCATCCATCTCGGCACTGTCGAGATCCCCCTCCAGGGAGAAGTCGAAGCTCTGGCTCGACTTGAGGCTGAACTGGCTGCCGCCCCCGTCGCTCTGGGACTTGAACTGCCAGCTGTCGCTGAAGCGCAGCATCACCTTGTCCCCGTCCCGGGTCTCGATCTCGAGGAGGGCCTGCTGGCGGCTGGCCATCCTGGCATCCCCCAGATCCGTGGTCGACACCTTGCCGAAGAACTCCTTCTCGAACTCGTCGAGCCCCTTCTGGATCAGCTTGTAGCTCTGATCCATGCCGGTCTTGATGTCCTCGTTGTCCGCCCAGTCACCGAGCTGCTTCCTGGCGTCACCGAAGCCCTTGTCCACCCCCTTGCGGGCCTGCTCCATCATTTTGGTCAGGTCGTCGTCGGACTTGCCGTCCGCACGGGCCGCGCCTATCCTCCCGGTGACGAACTGCAACACGTTGTCCGCCACCGACTGGAAATCGAACAGGGTCTCCGGGGTGATCTCCTGGGGTTCCTGCACCTTGGGTGCCTTGTAGCCCTGGCCGTTGATCTCCAGCGCAAATTGCAGCGCCTGCTGGATCAGCACCTGGGCCCATTTCGGGGGCTTGTTCAGGGAGACCTCATCCCCCTTGTCCGCCGTCTTCGACTCCGTCTGTTGAGGCGATTTGGGAGCAATGCCCACTCCCTTGGGTTGGGCTGCGCCCATGCCATCAATTTGCATCATTACTCTCCCGCCTATAGTGGTGGATCGGTTATCGGCCCGACTGGCCACTTCTTGACCACAAAAAACTTGGACAATCCGCAACGGCCTTTTAAAATCCCCACCCTTTGGTTGGCTGCGGCCTTCCCCCGGTCTTTCCCCGGCTCAGCCCGGTGCATGCGAGGTATCCATGACTCAATCCCAGCCATCTTCCGCCGACGCCCAGGGCAGACGGACTCCTGCCGACTACCAGGCCCAGCTCGACGAGAAGCGCGATCGCCTCACCCAGCTGTTCGCCCCCTTCAATCCGCCTGCGCTGGAGCTGCACGCCTCTCCCGCCGAACACTACCGGATGCGCGCCGAGTTCCGGATCTGGCATGAGGGGGACGACCTCTTCCACTGCATGTATGCACCGGCCACCAAGGAGATTATCCGGGTCGACAGCTTCCCCACCGCCAGCCTGCTCATCAACCGGCTGATGCCTGTGCTGCTGGCCGGGCTGCGCCCGCACCCCGTGCTGCGCAAGAAGCTGTTCCAGATAGACTATCTCTCCACCCAGTCCGGCCAGATCTGCGTCAGCCTGCTCTACCACCGCAAGCTGGAAGTCGAGTGGCAGCAGGCCGCCGAGGCGCTGCAGGCCGACCTGCGTGCCAAGGGGTTCGAGCTGCAACTGATTGGCCGCGCCCACAAGCAGAAGATCTGCCTGGGGGATGACTTCGTCATCGAACGCCTGACCGTGCAGGGGCGCGAGCTGGTCTACAAGCAGGTGGAAAACAGCTTCACCCAGCCCAACGCCGCCATCAACGAACAGATGCTGGGCTGGGCCCTGGACGTGACCAAGGGGAGCGAGGGGGACCTGCTGGAGCTCTACTGCGGCAACGGCAACTTCTCCATCGCTCTGGCGCAGAACTTTCGCAAGGTGCTGGCCACCGAGATCGCCAAGCCGAGCGTGGACTCCGCCCAGTTCAACATCGCCGCCAACGGTGTCGACAACCTGATCATCCTGCGCATGTCGGCGGAGGAGTTCACCATGGCGATGCGCGGCGAGCGGGAGTTCAACCGCCTCAAGGGGGTCGATCTCGGCGCCTACCAGTGCAACACCATCTTCGTCGACCCGCCCCGGGCCGGTCTGGACGACGCCACCGTCAAGCTGGTGCAGGATTACGACAACATCCTCTACATCTCCTGCAACCCCGAGACACTGCAGGCCAACATGGCCGTGCTCGGTGAAACCCACGAGATCGCCCGCTTCGCCCTGTTCGACCAGTTCCCCTGGACCCACCACATGGAAGCCGGGGTGTACCTGAAGCGCAAGGGCGGCTGATCCGGGCGGTTCCCCGGCTGCTCCATGGCAGCCGGAGCCGCTTTGGCCACTAAAGGGCGCGGATCCTGCCTCATCGCGCTGCCCCGACCCGCCACGGGACAAGTGGGGCGGCCCGATGCCAACCGGTTCATCCTGTCCCCCCTTCTCCCCCGGGAGAAAGGGCAAAAACCCCCGCATTGATTAGTTATCCCGGTGCAGAGCGCGGACGCAGCCGTTATGCTGGCGACACGCCCACTCACGCCATGACCGGGGAACCACGCCACCATGCCACGCGTTCTGTTTGTTGAAGACGATCCCGAGATAGGCCAGCTCATCAGCAGCTGGCTCGGTCGCCACGACATCGAGGTGATGCTGGAGACCCGGGGTGACCGGGCACTCGACAGGGCCCTGGCCGAGCAGCCGGATCTGGTGCTGCTCGACATCATGCTGCCGGGGCAGGATGGCCTCTCCCTGTGCCGGGATCTGCGCCCGCGCTTTGCCGGCCCCATCGTCATGCTCACTTCGCTGGACAGCGACATGAACCAGATCCTGAGCCTGGAGCTGGGGGCCAACGACTACATCCTCAAGACCACGCCCCCCCCGGTGCTGCTGGCCCGGCTACGAGTCCAATTCCGCCAGCAGGGGCAGAGCCAGCAGGCCGTGGTCCCCGCCGCCCCGCCCCAGCGCCTGCAGTTCGGCCGCCTCCAGATAGACGGCCCGGGTCGGGACGTGCGCCTCGATGGGGAGAGCATTCCCCTCTCCACCGCCGATTTCGACCTCCTGTGGGAGCTGGCCTGCCACGCGGGCCAGATCCTGGGGCGGGAGGCGCTGTTTCGCAGCCTGCGGGGGCGCGACTACGACGGCCAGGATCGCAGCATGGACGTGGCCATCTCCCGTCTGCGCCGCCGGCTCGGGGATGACAGCAACAACCCGACCCGCATCAAGACGGTGCGCCAGAAGGGTTATCTACTCGTACCCCAGGCTTGGGAATGAGCTGGTGTCTCACACGCCTGCACACCAGAAGCCAGGGAATGACAGCAACAACTCGATCTGGATCAAGACGGTGCGCCAGGTTACCTGCTGGTGCCCCAGGCCTGGGAATAAGCCCCGCCGAATGACCTTGATGCACTCAGCCTTCTCCCCTTGCGGGAGAAGGGTTGGGGATGAGAGGCAACAAGGCAATGTCCAGACGCAATCCAGGCAAGAGGAGAGCCCCCATGCGACGCCTGTTTATCCAGTTCTATCTGTTGCTGATAGGCTGCTTCACCCTCGCCATTCTGCTCATCGGGCTGGTCTATCAGGTCAGTGCAGAGCGGGCGGGGGACCGTTATCTGGAGCGGATGATGCAAGGCTCCCTCGGCCTGCTCACTGGCGAGCTGGCCCGGCTGCCGCCGGAACACTGGGCCACCCGCACCGGCGAGCAGAGCCGCCAGCTCAATCTGCCGCTGCAGATCGGCGTCCTCGCCAACCAGCCCTTGGCCAGCGAGGATCAGGCCTTCCTCGAGGCGGGAAACATCGTCATCGTCGAGGAGGATGACACCTTCCTGCAGCGCATCCCGAACACCGACAAGGTGCTGATCGTCGGCCCCGTCCCCTACCTCTCCTACCTGCACGAGCTGCACTGGGTGGACGTGGGGCTGCTGCTGCTCATCGGCCTTTCCCTCGGCCTGCCCATCCTGCTCTGGCTGCGCCCCCACTGGCGCGGCCTGCAACAGCTCGAACAGACCGCCCGCCGGGTCGGCGACGGGGATCTCTCCTGTCGCACCCGTTTGCCGCCCGGCAGCAGCCTGGGCCGGGTCGGCCGCACCTTCGACCAGATGGCGGAGCAGTTGCAGGCCATGCTGGCCAGTCGCAAGCAGTTGACCGACGCCATCTCCCACGAGCTGCGCTCCCCCCTGGTGCGGCTGCGCTATCGCCTCGCCATGCTGGCCGAGCCTCCCTCACCCGAGGAGCAGCAGGGACTGGAGCGGGACCTCGGCGCCCTCGATGCCCTCATCGAGGAGATGCTCACCTATGCCAGGCTCGATCGCCCCGAACTGCCGCTGCAATGCAGCGATCTGGAGCTCGGCAGCTGGGCCGGCAGCCGCCTGGCCGACTGGCAGGCCCTGCGACCGGACAAGCAGCTCGACTTCGTGCGCCCGGCCATGGCTCTGCCCTGGCGCGGCGACACCCGATTGCTAGACCGGGCGCTGGAGAACCTCATCGGCAACGCCCTGCGCCATGCCACCAGCCAGGCAAGCCTCTGCATAGCGCGACAGGGGGACGACTATCTGCTGGAGGTGGCCGACGATGGCCCCGGCATCGATCCCGCGCTGGCCCCGCAAATCTTCGAGCCCTTCGTGCGCCTGGATCAGAGCCGGGACAGACGCACCGGCGGCGCCGGGCTGGGGCTGGCCATCGTGCGCAGCATCGCCCACCACCATGGCGGCGAGGTGCAACTGCTGCCAAGCAGCAGCGGTGCCCGTTTCTGCCTGACCCTGCCCGTACATTTGGATACAAACCGTCACCAGTCGCTCACTGAACCGCAGGTCGAACAACCCTAGGATG
Organism: Aeromonas sp. R10-1; assembly: GCF_040908465.1. Classification (NCBI taxonomy): domain Bacteria; kingdom Pseudomonadati; phylum Pseudomonadota; class Gammaproteobacteria; order Aeromonadales; family Aeromonadaceae; genus Aeromonas; species Aeromonas sp. R10-1. The sequence continues at coordinate 45,734 of NZ_JBFODT010000022.1, read as the reverse complement.
AAGTCATGGAGAAACGCTCCATGTCATCAAACCGAACGAGGAACTGGAATATGAACAAGCTGATCCCCCTGACTCTGGCCGCTGTCTTCGCCCTGACCTCCGGCTTTACCATGGCCGCCACCCCGACCAAGGCCGCCGCTCCCCACGCCACCCAGACCAAGGTCGTGAAAAAGCATCACAAGGCTGCCCACGCCAAGGCGCCGGCCGTCAAGGTTGCCCCCAAGACCAAGTAAGCCGCCCGCTTCCGCCATGAAAAAGGGGCCCCCGACAGGGGGCCCCTTTTGTTTTTGCGCGCTTGCCGTGACTCAACCCAGCATGTAATCCCCTGGCAGTTCGATGCGGGCCACCCCGGAGGCAACCGCCGCCAGCGCCACGGCACGGGCAACCCGCGGCAGCAGGCGGGCATCCATGGGCTTGGGAATGACGTAGTCCTTGCCGAAGGCGAGTTCACTCACGCCAGCGGCGGTCAGCACCTCGGCGGGTACCGGCTCCTTGGCCAGAGCACGGATCGCCTCCACTGCCGCGATCTTCATGGCATCGTTGATGCGGCTGGCACGGGCGTCGAGGGCGCCGCGGAAGATGAAGGGGAAGCAGAGCACGTTGTTGATCTGGTTCGGGTAGTCCGAGCGGCCGGTACCCATGATGAGATCCCCGCGCACTCCGTGAGCCAGGGCAGGCTTGATCTCGGGGTCCGGGTTGGAACAGGCGAAGATCACCGGGTTGGGGGCCATCAGGGCCACCGCCTCGGCGGGCAGTACGTCCGGGCCGGAGACGCCGACGAAGACGTCAGCCCCGTCGATGACATCCATCAGGGTACGCAGGGAGGTGTCGTTGGCGAAACGCTGCTTGTACTGGTTGAGATCGGTGCGGCCGCTGCGGATCACACCCTGGCGGTCCAGCATGAAGATGTTGTGCGGCGCAGCCCCGCACTTGATCAGCAGATCCATGCAGGCGGTGGCGGCGGCACCTGCGCCCATGCAGACGATGCGGCTGGTGCCAATCTCCTTGCCCTGCACTTCCAGCGCGTTGAGCAGCCCGGCGGCGGTGACGATGGCGGTACCGTGCTGGTCATCGTGGAACACCGGGATGTCGCAGCGGGCGATCAGCGCCTCTTCAATCTCGAAGCACTCGGGGGCCTTGATGTCTTCCAGGTTGATGCCGCCGAAGGTGTCGGCGATGGCGGCCACCGTATCGATAAACTGGGCGCTGGTCTCGTGCTTCACCTCGATGTCGATGGCGTCGATGCCGGCAAAGCGCTTGAACAGCAGGGCCTTGCCCTCCATCACCGGCTTGGAGGCCAGCGGGCCCAGATTGCCCAGCCCCAGAATGGCGGTGCCGTTGGAGATGACGGCCACCAGGTTGCCCTTGCCGGTGTAGCGGTAGGCATCGGCCGGATTGGCGGCGATCTCGCGTACCGGTTCGGCAACGCCCGGGCTGTAGGCCAGCGCCAGATCGCGAGCGGTCTCGGCGGGCTTGGTGAGGGCGATGGCGATTTTGCCCGGAACGGGTTGGGCGTGGTAGTCGAGTGCCTGTTGGCGGAGATCGTGCTGCTGATCGGACATGGGGGACCCCGATACGGAAATGAATGAGTGATGCGTTGGCTCGCCAGCGGGCGAGGGCTGAGGATCATAAAGAAATCCCTCGCCCTTTCACAGCATAAAATATCGCTGGATAGCAATGACACGCTAGTCAGTAGCATGTCATGCCACCCCAAATTACCCAATTAGTTATAGATTCGATTTCAATCCATGACTGGAATGCCGGCTTTTGCCTCTGCCTGCCGGGCGATGGCCTCCGTCATCCCCTGGAAGATGAAGAGGTGGAACGGCAGCATGGCAAGCCAGTAGGCCAGCCCCCAGGCCCCCTGCGGATGCCAGTGGGCCGTCACCCGCAGCCGGGTCAGGCCGGACTCCAGGGGCTGGATGTTGAACTCCAGCCGACCGACGCCGGGGGCCTTCATGTTGAACAACAGATCCAGCCTGCGTCCTTCATCCACCCCGAGGATCTGCCAGGAGTCCAGCATGTCCCCCTTCACGAAGCGATCCGGGTTGGTGCGCCCCCGGGTCCGGGCCGGGCCGCCGATCAGATGATCCATCCATTCGCGCACCACCCACAGCTCGTTCATGTAGAAGTAGCGCTGCTCACCCCCCAGTTGCTGCAACACCTGCCACACCACCTCGGGGGCGGCGAGGCAATCCGCCTCCCCGCTGGCGGTGCGGTCGTAGAAGCCATATTCGGGATGGCGCCAGCGCAGACCAAGGGGCGTCTCCTCCCCGTGCTGCTCGGCACCGAGCCTCTGCTCCAGCGCCAGGCTCTCCGCCAGCGCCTCGTCGAAGCTGAGCAGATGCTGGGGCAACAGGGCGCGCAAGGTGCCGTCATCCGCCGGGATGTCGTGCTTGAGCCCCCCCACCAGCGCCTTGGCGATGGGTTGGGGAACCGAGGTGGCGAACTGCAGCCACCAGGCGGAGAGCCGGGGGCTCAAAAAGGGGATCGGAATGATGGGGCAGCGTTTGCCGATATGGGCGGCGAACTTCTGGAGCTGCTGCTGGTAGCTGAGCAGCTCGGGGCCGGCCGCATTGAAGATCTGGCCATCCACCCCGTCGGCTTCCACCAGCCCGCCCAGATAGTGCAAGAGGTTGGAGAGGGCGATGGGGGGCGTGCGGGAACGCACCCACTTGGGCGTCACCATCATGGGCAGGTTGTACACCAGATCCCGCATCACCTCGAACGCCGCCGAGCCTGGGCCTATGATGATGCCGGCACGCAACTCTACCGTGGGCACCCCTGCGCTGCGAAACAGCTCGCCACAGTAGCGCCGGGAGTTGAGGTGGCGACTGTTGCAGGGCTCGGGCTGGATGGCGCCGAGATAGACGATGCGGCGCACCCCGGCAGCACGGGCGGCGGCGGCGAAGTTCTTCACTCCCTGCTGCTCCAGCCGGTGAAAACCGGCCCCCGCCCCCATGGCGTGTACCAGATAGAAGACGGTGTCGACCCCCGCCAGCGCAGGGGGCAGGGTGGCAGGCTTGAGGCTGTCGGCGAGGCGAAACGCCACCCCCTCCGGCAGACGGCAGGGACGACGGGCCCCGGCGATGACCCTGTACCCCAGACCCTGCAGATGGGGCACCAGGTAGGATCCTATGTACCCGGCAGCTCCCATCACCAGACATGTGCGCATCGGCTCTTCTCCCTTGGTTGAGCCAACACCATAGGGCAAAGCGGGGAATTACAGAATGGCGGCCAATAAAAAAGGCACCCGATGGGCGCCTTTTTCAGAATTCTTCAGAAGCAAGATTACTTCTTGGAGGTCAAGCCACCGAAACGCTTGTTGAACTTGTCTACGCGGCCGCCGCTAGAAACTTCTTTCTGCTTGCCGGTGTAGAACGGGTGGCACTCGGAGCACACGTCCAGGTTCAGATCTTTACCGATGGTAGAGAAGGTGTTGATGACGTTACCGCAAGAGCACTTGGCGGTGATGGCTACGTAGTCAGGATGGATACCAGCTTTCATGGACAACCTCAATTATCAGGCCGTGTCGCCATCCGATCTCTTGTCGGACACCACACGATTGTTGAACACAGTTTCAAAGGCTGCGAATAATATAGGAAACGCCTGAGATCAGGCAAGTGGCTTCGCAGAAAAAATAGGCAACCCCTGGTGAATTCTTCCCAAACGCTGGATCTGGTTCGTGTGGCTGTGCCGGTGCCGTTACGCCGTCATTTCGACTATCTCTCTCCCCTGCCCTTGCCTGCCCCCGGTTGCCGGGTCGAGATCCCGTTCGGCCCGCAGACCCTGGTCGGTCTGGTGGTGGATCACCCGACCGAGAGCCAGGTCCCCCGCAACAAATTAAAGCCCTTGAAGAGGGTGCTCGACAGCGCCCCCGTGCTGGGGCCCGACATTCTGGCGCTGATGGCCTGGAGCGCCGGTTACTACCAGCACCCGCTGGGAGAGGTACTGCCCCACGCCCTGCCGGTGCTGGTGCGCAAGGGGGAGCCCGCCGCCTATCGGGAGCTGGAGTTCTGGTTTGCCACCGATGCGGGCATGGCCATCGACCTCAACGAGCTCAAGCGGGCGGCCAAGCAGCAGCAGGCCCTCGCCTTGCTGCGCAAGGGGCCGCAGACCCCCTCCGCCCTCAAACAGGAGGAGATCCAGAGCGCAGCCCTCACCGCGCTGGAGAAGAAGGGACTGCTGGAGAAGCGCTCGCTGGAGCCGAGCCATGATGGCGATTGGGCCACCCGCTTCGAGCCGGGTGAGGGGCTGCGCCTCAACGGCGAGCAGGCGCTGGCGGTGGCCGCCGTCACCAGCCAGAGCAACAAGTTCGGTGCCTTCCTGCTGGACGGCATCACGGGCTCCGGCAAGACCGAGGTTTACCTCAGCATCCTCGAGCCCCTGCTCAAGGCGGGCAAGCAGGCGCTGGTGATGGTGCCGGAAATTGGCCTCACCCCCCAGACCATCAACCGCTTCCGGCGCCGCTTCAACGTGCCCGTGGTGGCGATGAACTCCGCCATGAACGACAGGGAGCGGCTCGATGCCTGGCTGGCCTGCCGCGACGGTGGTGCCGCCATTCTGATCGGCACCCGATCCGCGGTGTTCACGCCGTTCAAGGACCTCGGCATCATCATCATCGACGAGGAGCACGACGGCTCCTTCAAGCAACAGGACGGCTTTCGCTACCACGCGCGGGATCTGGCGGTGATGCGGGCCCATCGCGCCGGCATTCCCATCCTGCTTGGATCTGCCACCCCGTCGCTGGAGACGCTGCACAACGCCAGCAGCGGCAAGTATCACCACCTCACTCTCACTCGCCGCGCCGGCAACGCCCAGACCGCTCGCCAGGTGATCCTCGACATCAAGAACGTGCGGCTACAGGCCGGGCTCTCCCCCCAGCTGGAGCAGCTGATGGCCGAACACCTGGCGGCGGGCAACCAGGTGATGCTGTTTCTCAACCGCCGTGGCTATGCCCCGGCTCTTATCTGCCACCAGTGCGGCTGGAGTGCCGCCTGCGAGCGCTGTGACGCCTGGTACACCTGGCACCAGGCCGGTCGGCGGCTGCACTGCCACCACTGCGACAGCGTGCGCCCGCTGCCCCACCACTGTCCCGAGTGTGGCAGCAACGAGCTCATCGGCTCCGGGGTCGGCACCGAACAGCTGGAGCAGCTGCTTGGCACCGTGTTCCCCCAATATCCGGTGGTGCGCATCGACCGGGACAACACCCGCCGCAAGGGGGAGCTGGAGACGCACCTCGGCGACATCAAGGCGGGCAAGTACAAGATCCTGATCGGCACCCAGATGCTGGCCAAGGGGCACCACTTCCCGGATGTGACGTTGGTGGGGCTGCTGGATGTGGATGGGGCTCTTTTCAGCGCCGATTTTCGCGCCGCCGAGAAGCTGGCCCAGCTCTACACCCAGGTGGCGGGCCGCGCCGGTCGCGCCAGCAAGTCGGGGCTGGTGGTGCTGCAGAGCCACCATCCCGAACACGCTCTGCTGCAGGATCTGACCCAGAACGGCTATGGCCACTTCGCCGACACGGCGCTGAAAGAGCGCCGCCTGCTGGGGCTGCCACCGTTCAGCCATCAGGGACTGTTCCGGGCCGAGGCCAACGGCCGCGACGAGGTACAGCTGTTCCTCAGTCGTCTCGCCGATACCCTGCGCAGCGCCCGCTATCCCCAGGTGCAGGTGCTGGGGCCCATCAGCGGCTTCATGGAGCGCAAGGCGGGCAAGTTTCGCATGCAGCTGCTGGTGCAGGGGCCGAATCGGGCACCGCTGGCCCAGCTGCTCGACTGGGCGGTGACGGAGCTGGAGGGGTGGCCCGAGACCAAGCGGGTGCGCTGGAGTCTGGATATCGACCCCACGGAACTGAACTAGCGCGGCTCTGCCAGCACGGCCTCCGTCAACACCCTGGCCTGTTCCAGAGCCAGGGGCTGCTGATAGCTGTGGGCCATCACCACGGCCCCTTCCAGCAGCAGGCATAACCCGGTGGCCTGCACCTCGGTGCATTCGAGGGCCTTCCTGACCCAGTTCAGCAACGCACGCTTGTGGGCCACCACCAGCTTGCGCACCGGGTGGCGAGGATCGGAGAACTCGGCGCTCGCGTTGATGAAGTTGCAGCCGTAGAAGTCGCTGCGGCCAAACCAGTCCGCAAAGCCATCGAGCAGCGCCAGCAACCTGGCCTCCCGTCCCGATACCCCATCCATCCTGGCATCGAGCAGGGCAAAGAACTCCGCATCCCGCGCCATCAGCACGGCTTCGATCAAGGCATCCTTGGTGGGGAAGTGGCGATAGAGGGTACGTTTGGTACTGCCTGCCTCGGCCCAGATGCGATCGATGCCGGTGGCGTGAAAGCCGTGACGATTGAACAACCGATAGGCTGTCGTCATCAGCTGTTGCCGTTTGTCGCTCATGGTGACTTTCCTCTTGAAGTACACCGATCTGTCTACCTAATGTCGCAGGCTGGATCAAGTGATCCGACACAGACAAGGAGACAGGAGATGGAAACAAGACGATGGCGAAGTGCCTGGCTGGCAGGGCTCGGTGCCTGCCTGGCCATAATGTTGCTCGGCTGGCTGGACATGAGCTGGCAGTCAACCCTGTTGATGGCACCGTTCGGGGCAAGCTGTGTGCTGCTCTTCTCACTGCCGGACAGTCCGCTGGCCCGTCCGCAGAACGTGCTGGGAGGCCACCTGTTATCGGCCACCGTGGGGTTGGTGGTGCAATTGCTCCCGCTACCGATGGAACTCAAGCTGGCGCTGGGTGTGGGCCTGTCCATTGCACTCATGCAGGGACTGGGGCTGATCCACCCACCCGCCGGAGCCAATCCACTGTTGATCCTGCTCACCACCCAGTCCTGGCCTTTCCTCTGGCAAACAGTGCTGCCCGGCGCCTTGCTGCTGATCATGGTCAGTCATTGCGCCAAGCGGCTGCAAACGTCACGGCTCACACCCACATAAACAACGAGGGGGCCTTGGCCCCCTCGTTGTTTAATAGCAAGGCAAAGATGGCTTATTCGGCGACCTGGGAGACCCCGGTCAGGCGCACCTCGACCCGGCGATCCGGGGCCAGGCAGGCGATCATCTGCGCCTTGGCGCCATCCAGGCAGCTGCCCCCGGTCACGGGCGAAGACTCTCCCCGCCCTTCGGCACGCACCTTGTCGGCAAACAATCCCTTGGCGATGAGATAATCCGCCACCGTGCGGGCACGCTGTTCGGAGAGGGACTGGTTGTAGGCCTCCGAGCCGATGCGGTCGGTATGACCGATCACCGTCGCCACCCCGTCTTTCGGATTGGCCGCCAGGATCTGGGCAAACAGGTTGTCGAGGGCCTGACTGGCGGCCGGCTTCAGGGTCGCCTTGTTGAACTCGAACAGCACATCGGAATCCAGGCTGAACTGTTTCTCTACCAGCACGGGGGCCGGGGCGCGCGCAGGTTCGGGCGCAGGCGTTGGTGCCACCGGCTCGTCGCCGATCTGGCCGAAGCGATAGAGCATGCCGACCGACAGCAGGCCGTTGTCCATCTCGATGCCTGACTCGTCGAGGGAAGTCTTGCCAAGGGGGGTGGTGTACTGGTATTCGAGGCGGGCGGCCCAATCCTTGTCGATGGCGTATTCGACCCCCAGCGCCCCGACAAAGGCGGCACCATGATATTTGTTGCCCTCATGGGATTCGGAGGGGCTGCTGGTGCCATCGCTGGCCCTGACGTTGAGTGAGCTCTCGGTCCAGGCATAGGCACCCCCGAGACGACCGTAGATATCCAGTGCCGAGGTTGCAGGCAGGATAATCTTCATGGTGGCCTGCACCATCTGGGCCTTGGCCTCACCATCGAGTGCGAAATCAACCCCGTTGCCCGAGTAGTGCTTGTCCACCTGATACTTGCCGAGCCAGTCATAGCCGAGCTCAATCGCCACGTTTCTGTTCACCTGATAACCGGCAAACAGCCCCAGACCGAGATCATCGCTGTTCTCGTTCACCTTGGTCGCATCGAACAGCTCTTCGACCTGAGCGTTGTAATCCACCCCGTAATAATTTGACCAGCCGGCCTTGCCGCCGACATACCAGGTGTTGTCCTGGGCGGCAGCCTGCACCGTCCCTGTTGCCATCAAAGCGCCGATCAGGACGGCGAGCATAGATCTGTTCATGGATGAGCCCCTGCAATGAATTGTTATGACGCGGCTGCGTCTCTCTTCCCTGACGGGGCCCTGAACCCAAGCCCCGCATTCAGATTATCCCATCTGCAACCAGCCTCAAACGACCAGGGACTCAGGAGTGTGATATTGGCGACATTATCAGCCACCGTGCCCCCAATCATGGAGGCCGGCGCGTTGCCCATAAAAAAACGAAGAGCCGGGCTCTTCGTTTTTCATCTGGCAAGGGGATGGCTCCCCGCTCACTGACTGCCCTGGCTCGCCAAGAAGAGGCGGTAGGCGGGATCCTCGCTCACCTCTTTCCAGCCGTAGCCAATCTCGTGCAGGTAGTCGTGGAAGGCGGCCACGTCCTCGTCCGGCAGCTCGAAGGCGCAGAGCACCCGTCCATAGTCGGCGCCGTGGTTGCGGTAGTGGAACAGGCTGATGTTCCAGCGACAGCCCAGGGTCTCCAGGAAGCGCATCAGGGCCCCCGGCTGCTCCGGGAACTTGAAGCTGTAGAGGCGTTCACCGAGGGGCCGGGCCGGGCGGCCGCCAATCATGTAGCGCACGTGGTTCTTGGCCAGTTCGCTCTCGGTCATGTTGACCACCGGATAACCGTTGCCGCCGAGCTGATCGATGATCTGGCCCAGCTCCTCGTCACCGCCGGTGAGGCGCACCGAAACGAACAGCGACGCCTGCTCGGCATCCGCATAGCGGTAGTTGAACTCGGTCACCATGCGCGGCCCCAGCTGACGACAGAAGTCAAGGAAGGCCCCCTTGCGCTCGGGGATGGTCACCGCCAGCATGCCCTCGCGCTTCTCGCCGATCTCGCAGCGCTCGGAGACGTAGCGCAGGCTGTGGAAGTTCACGTTGGCGCCGGACAGAATGGCCGCCATCCGTCCCCCTTTCACCTGCTCTCGCTCGCTGTAGGCCTTGAGGCCTGCCAGGGACAAGGCCCCCGACGGCTCGGCGATAGCGCGACAGTCATCGAAGATGTCTTTCAGTGCGGCGCAGATCTGGTCGTTGGAGACGGTCACCACCTCGTCCAGATACTGGTTGCACAGGCGGAAGGTCTCCTCGCCGATGCGCTTGACCGCCACCCCGTCCGCAAACAGGGAGACCCGCTCCAGATTGACCGGCTCGCCGGCCGCCAGCGCCGCCTTGAGGCAGGCGGACCCCTCCGCCTCCACCCCGATCACCTTCACATCCGGCAGCAGTTGCTTGATGTAGACCGCCACCCCGGCGGCCAGGCCGCCGCCGCCCACCGGCACGAAGACGTGGGTGAGGTGGGTATCCTGCTCCAGCAGCTCCTTGCCGATGGTGCCCTGGCCCGCGATCACCTCGACGTCGTCGAACGGCGGGATCAGGGTGTAGCCCTCCAACTCGGCGAGTCGGCGGCTCTCGCCGTAGGCCTCATCGAAGCTGTTGCCAAACAGCATGACGTTGCCGCCCTGACGGCGCACCGCGTCGATCTTGATGTCCGGCGTGGTCTTGGGCATCACGATGATCGCCTTGATGCCGAGCTTGGCGGCCGACAGGGCAACCCCCTGGGCGTGGTTGCCGGCGGAGGCGGCGATGACGCCGCGCTCTTTCTGCTCCTGGGTCAGGGTGGCGATCTTGTGGTAGGCGCCGCGCAGCTTGAAGGAGTGAACCGGTTGCAGATCCTCCCGCTTCAGGCTGACGTGATTGCCGAGCCGCTCGGAGAGTTTCTTCAGGGTTTGCAAGGGGGTGACCCGCGCCGCCTCGTAGACGGGGGAGAGCAGTACCTTGCGTAGATAATCCGCCGCAGAGACCATGGTTTATACCCCCGTCTCGTGGCGAAGGGCGTGCAATGCGCCCATATCATGACAGTTCATCCTCTCACTCCCCCAGCAGGGTGCGATCGCGCACCGCGCCCTTGTCGGCGCTGGTGGCGAACATGGCGTAGGCACGCAGGGCAAAGGAGACCTCGCGCTGACGATCGACCGGCTTCCAGCCACGGGCAGAGACGGCGGCGCGACGAGCAGCCAGCACGCTGTCGGCCACCTCCAGCACCATGCTGCGGGCCGGGATGTCGATGTTGATGATGTCGCCATCCTCCACCAGACCGATAGTGCCACCGGAGGCCGCCTCCGGGGAGACGTGGCCGATGGAGAGACCCGAGGTGCCGCCGGAGAAGCGACCGTCGGTGATGAGGGCACACGCCTTGCCCAATCCCATGGACTTGAGATAGGTGGTGGGGTAGAGCATCTCCTGCATGCCGGGGCCCCCTTTCGGGCCTTCGTAGCGGATCACCACCACTTCACCGGCTTTCACCGTGCCGTCCAGAATGCCGCTCACCGCGCTCTCCTGGCTCTCGAATACCCGGGCCGGGCCGCGGAAGGTGAGGTTCTCCTCGTCCACCCCGGCGGTCTTGACGATGGCCCCGTTGAGGGCGAGGTTGCCAGCGAGGACCGCCAGGCCACCTTCCTGGCTGTAGGCGTGATCGAAGGAGCGGATGCACCCCTCGGCGCGGTCCAGATCCAGCTCGGGCCAGCGGCAATCCTGACTGAACGCCTTGGTGGTACGGATGCCGGCAGGGCCTGCACGGTAGAAGTCGTGAACCCCCTTGTCATTGCTGCGGCTGACGTCATATTCGGCCAGCAGCTCCACCAGGGAAGTGCCCAGCACGTTGCGGGTATCCCCGTGCACCAGGCCCGCTTTTTCCAGCTGACCCAGGATGGCGACCACGCCGCCGGCGCGGTGCACGTCTTCCATGTGGTACTTCTGGGTGGAAGGCGCCACCTTGCACAGCTGGGGCACCTTGCGGGACATGCGGTCGATGTCGGCCATGGTGAAGTCGACGCCCGCCTCCTGGGCTGCCGCCAGCAGGTGCAGCACGGTATTGGTGGAGCCGCCCATGGCGATGTCGAGCGCCATGGCGTTCTCGAACGCCGCCTTGGTGGCGATGTTGCGCGGCAGTGCCGAGGCATCGTCCTGCTCATACCAGCGCTTGGCCAGAGTGACGATGCGCTGGCCCGCCAGCTTGAACAGCTGCTCGCGATCGGCGTGGGTCGCCAGCAGGGAGCCGTTGCCCGGCTGGGAGAGACCCAGTGCCTCGGTCAGGCAGTTCATGGAGTTGGCGGTGAACATGCCGGAGCAGGAGCCGCAGGTGGGGCAGGCGCTGCGCTCGATCTGATCGCTCTGTGCATCGGAGACCTTGGGGTCGGCGCCCTGGATCATGGCGTCCACCAGATCCAGCTTGATGATCTGGTCGGAGAGCTTGGTCTTGCCCGCTTCCATGGGGCCGCCGGAGACGAAGATCACCGGGATGTTGATGCGCAGGGCAGCCATCAGCATCCCCGGGGTGATCTTGTCGCAGTTAGAGATGCAGACCATGGCGTCGGCGCAGTGGGCGTTGACCATGTACTCCACCGAGTCGGCGATGAGTTCGCGGGACGGCAGGGAATAGAGCATGCCACCGTGGCCCATGGCGATGCCGTCATCCACGGCGATGGTGTTGAACTCCTTCGCGACCCCGCCAGCCGCCTCGATTTCGCGGGCGACCAACTGGCCCAGATCCTTGAGGTGGACGTGGCCCGGCACGAACTGGGTGAAAGAGTTGACCACGGCGATGATGGGCTTGCCGAAATCCTGATCGGTCATGCCGGTGGCACGCCAGAGGGCGCGGGCCCCGGCCATGTTACGTCCGTGGGTGGTGGTGGCGGATCTCAACTTCGGCATTGTCTCTACTCCCTGAATGCCCCTGGGGCGCATTGTCTTTCAACATGAATGTGTGATTCGCGGATCGGGAATCGATCCTGGTGAAGGCACCTTGAGGAGCCTTCACCGGAAGCGACTCGGGGAGGCGTGACGCCTCCCCGCTATCATCAGTCGTTGACCGGCGTCAGCCAGCCCCACTTGTCTTCGGTCTTGCCGTTGAACAGGCCGAAGAATGCGTTCTGCAACTGCTCGGTCACCGGGCCACGGCAACCGGCGCCCACCTTCATCCGATCCACCGAGCGCACCGGGGTCACCTCGGCCGCCGTGCCGGTCATGAAGATTTCGTCTGCGACATAGAGCGCCTCACGGGGCAGCGCCTGCTCGCGCACCTCGTAACCCAAGTCGCGCGCCAGCGTCATGATGGTGTCGCGGGTGATGCCGGGCAGGATGGCAGCGGTGGCGGGCGGGGTGAACAGCACGCCGTTCTTCACCAGAAACAGGTTCTCCCCCGCCCCTTCGCTCAGATAGCCGTTCACATCCAGCGCCAGCCCCTCGGCGAAGCCGTTGCGCTTGGCCTCGCGGCTGATGAGCTGGGAAGAGAGATAGTTGCCCCCCGCCTTGGCACCGGTCGGGATGGTGTTGGGAGCGAGCCGGTTCCAGGAGGTGACGCACACATCCACCCCGTTTTTCAGCCCCTCTTCTCCGAGGTAGGCGCCCCAGGGCAGGGCCGCGACCATGAGGTCGGCCTTGGCATCCAGCGGCGGATGCAGCCCCAGCCCCACGTTGCCGACAAAGGCCAGCGGGCGCAGGTAGCCGCTCTTCAGGCCGTTCTCGCGCACCACGGTGCGGCAGGCTTCATTCACTTCGGTCTCGCTGTAGGGGACGTCCATCCAGTAGATCTTGGCGGAGTCGAACAGGCGGCGGGTGTGCTCCTGCAGGCGGAAGATGCAGGTCCCCTTGGGAGTGTCATAGGCCCGCACCCCCTCGAACACCGAGGAGCCGTAGTGCAGGGCATGGCTCATGACATGCACCTGGGCATCCTGCCAGGGGACCAGCTTGCCGTTGAACCAGATGTATTGGGGGTGGGCGGCGGATTGGGAAGGCTGTGACATTGGCTTGGCTCCTTAAGCTCTGATCCGGGGTTGCTGTTCCAGTGCATCGACCCGGGAGACATCCACCAGCTTCACCAGCTGGCTCCACAACTGCTGGATGGGACGTACCGATTCGACAGTAACCGTGATCCGCAGCTGTTGGCAATCCTGCTCCATGTTGAGGGCGCAGAGATTGAAACCGCGGTGACGGACCACCCGCAGCACCCGTTCCATCACTTCGGGTCTGGGTTGGGCATGGATTTCCAGGGTGCTGGTATTGAGCTGGTTCATGGGCGTTGCTCCATCATCTTGTGGTTGGCGACTCCTGGCGGAACCAGGGGCCAGACATTTTCTTCCTCTGAAATAGCCACATGCAGCAGATAGGCACTCTCGCTCGCCAGCAGGCGATCCAGTGCCGGACCTATCTCTTCCTTGCATGTGATGGTCTCGCCGGGGATGCCGAAGGCGGCGGCCAGAGCGACGAAATCGGGGTTGTCGGACAGATTGGTCTCGCTGTAGCGACCGTCGAAGAACAGCTCCTGCCATTGGCGCACCATGCCGAGGCGCTGGTTGTCCAGCAGCACCATCTTCACCTTGAGCCGGGCACGGCGGATGGTGCCGAGCTCCTGCACGTTCATCATGAAGGAGCCGTCACCGCTCACCAGCACCACCTCGTCATCGGGGCGCGACATCTTGGCGCCGATGGCGGCGGGCAGGCCGAAGCCCATGGTGCCTAGGCCGGCACTGGACAGGTGGTTGCGCGGGCTGGTGAAACGCATGTGCTGGGCCACCCACATCTGGTGCTGACCCACGTCGCAAGCCACCACGCTGGTGTCAGGCAGCTGGCTTGAAAGCTCTTTGAGCAGGGCCGGGGCGTAGATGGCCTGACCCGGATGGTCGTAGCGGAAGGCGTATTCCCGAGCCATGGTGGCGCAGTGCTCGCGCCAGGGGTCGAGGGTCAGCGTCATCGCCAGGGCGGGCAGCACACGCTTGAGATCCGTGGTGATGCCCACATCGGCGGCGCGGCGCTTGCCGAACTCGGCGGCGTCCACATCCAGGTGGATCACCTTCGCCTCGGGGGCAAATTCCTCCAGCTTGCCGGTCACCCGATCATCGAAACGGGCGCCTACCACCACCAGCAGATCGCACTGCTGTACCGCCAGGTTGGCGGCCTTGGTACCGTGCATGCCGAGCATGCCCAGATAAACGGGGCTGTCGGGGTCGAGGGCACCTATCCCCTTGAGGGTGGTGACCGCCGGCATCCCCGTGGTGGCGGCAAAGTCGCGCAGCTGCTGCTCGGCATTGGCCATGCCCACCCCACCACCGACGTAGAGTACCGGACGCTCAGCTCCGGTCAGCAGGGTGCGGGCGACCGTCAGCTCGGCCTGATTCAGGGGCTCGGGTTCCTCCACGGCAAACAGCGGGCTTTGAGAGGGAACGGCGGCCAGTTGCACATCCTTGGGCAGGTCGATGAGCACGGGGCCCGGACGCCCTTCGGTGGCGATGGCGAAGGCTTCGGCAATGACCCGTCCCAGATCCGCCGGGTCCGTCACCATGAAGGAGTGCTTGGTGCAGGAGAGGGACATGCCGAGCACGTCCACTTCCTGAAAGGCATCGGTACCGACGGCGGCGCAGGGCACCTGGCCGCTGATGGCCACCAGCGGTACAGAGTCGAGCAGTGCCTCCGCGAGGCCGGTGACCAGGTTGGTGGCGCCGGGGCCAGAGGTGGCGATGCAGACCCCCACCTGACCGGAAGCGCGGGCATAACCCACCGCAGCCATGGCGGCACCCTGCTCGTGGCGGCAGAGCTGATGGGCCAGGCCACCGTCATACAGGGCGTCATAGACCGGCATGATGGCCCCGCCCGGGTAACCAAACACCTGGGTCACACCCTGTTTTTTGAGAGCCTGTACCAAAAACTGCGCGCCGTTCATGTGGAAAATCCTGTCCTTTGGTCGAAAAAAAACCCCCGGGCCGTGAGGCTCGGGGGTCGCTTGTTTCGTTCTGTCCGGTGGTGGGTCTATCCCTTGTTCCGTGCAGCCAAACGAGCCCCGAGCGGTGAGATAATAATCACCACTAGGACCACAATAATGCTGACGAAACGGGAGGCCATGTTCATAGTTACAACCGGAAATCCTGTGAAATGGGAGCGGAGCTTGCCGCGAATGGCTATTAGAACTAGCACGGTGATTTTTATTGGGCAAGCACTTTTTACCTGACAAGACTCTGATTTTAACTGCTCTGAAACCTGACAACTGGAACAAAAAACTAATAAAAAACGGTTAACCAGCATATACATCAAACCAAGGACGGTATTTATGTCATTAGCTGTTGTTTATAGCCGTGCCAGCCTGGGGATAGCGGCGCCGCAAGTCACGGTGGAGGTGCACCTCTCCAACGGCCTGCCCGCCTTCAACATGGTGGGGTTGCCGGAAACCTCGGTGAAAGAGTCGCGGGATCGGGTGCGCAGCGCCCTGCTCAACGGCAATTTCGAATTTCCGGCCAAGCACATCACGGTCAACCTGGCCCCTGCGGATCTGCCCAAAGAGGGGGGCCGCTTCGACCTGGCCATCGCCATCGGCATTCTCGCCGCATCCAAGCAGATACCCGCAAAATACCTGCTAAATCACGAATTTTTAGGGGAATTGGCCCTGACGGGCGAGATCCGCCCCGTGCTTGGGGTGCTCCCCTCGGTGCTCGCCTGCCGCGACGCAGGGCGCACCCTGCTGGTCCCACGGGAGAACGGTCCGGAGGCTTCCCTCATACAGGATGCCGAGGTGCGCACCGCCCACCAGCTGCTGGCAGTCACCGCCTGGCTGGCGGGCCAGTACGAACTGCCGCTGCCGGAACCCCAGAGCGCGGAGATCCTGCCCGACGTGCCGGATCTGCAGGACGTGATCGGTCAGTCCCAGGCGAAGCGGGCGCTGGAGATCGCCGCCGCCGGCAGCCACAACCTGCTGTTCATCGGCCCCCCCGGCACCGGCAAGAGCATGCTGGCCAGCCGTCTGCCCGGCATTCTGCCACCGCTCAGCGAACAGGAGGCGCAGCAGACCGCCGCCATCCACTCCATCGGCGGCCTCACCCCCCGCGCCGGCCACTGGCACCACAGGCCGTATCGCACGCCCCATCACAGCGCTTCGGCGGTGGCGCTGGTGGGCGGGGGTACCCATCCCAGGCCTGGCGAAATTTCCCTCGCCCACAACGGGGTCCTGTTTCTGGATGAACTGCCGGAGTTCGAGCGCAAGGTGCTCGACTCCCTGCGCGAGCCGCTGGAGACCGGGCACATTACCATCAGTCGTGCCGCCCGCCAGGTGGATTTTCCCGCCCGCTTCCAGCTAGTGGGTGCCATGAATCCCAGCCCCTGCGGCCATTATGGCGACGGCCAGACCCGCTCCAGCCCGGATCAGATCCTGCGCTATCTGGGCAAGCTCTCCGGCCCCTTTCTCGACCGGTTCGATCTGACGGTAGAGGTCCCACTCTTGCCCAGGGGAAGCCTGACCGGCAAGGCGGAGCGGGGGGAGTCGAGCCAGCAGATACGCGAACGGGTGCTGGGAGCGCGAGAGCGCATGCTGAGTCGCAGCGGAAAACTCAACAATCTGCTGGATAGTCGTGAAATCGAAGATGTTTGCAGATTATCGCCACAGGATGCCGAGTTTCTGGAGGGTGCAATCCAGAAGCTGGGGCTCAGCATCCGGGCCTGGCACCGCATCCTGCGGGTATCGCGCACCATCGCCGATCTGACGGGACACGCCACCATCGAGAGAGCGCATCTGATCGAAGCCCTGGGCTATCGTGCCATGGACAGGCTGTTGTCACGGCTGCGCGGGGGCCAGTGAGCGGGGGAACGGCAGCAGCCACCTCCCGACTCGGAAAGGGCGCCACCATGGTCTAGTCGTGGGCCGGCTGATATTATGGCCACAGATCTGACCACTTGGTTGCCATCCACCGATACGAAGACGGATTCCACCATGCCCAACAAGCTGATAGAGCGACTGCGCGGCAGCCTCTCGACCCTGCTCTATTTCATCAACACCCTGTTCTGGTTTGTCCCCGTCCTGCTGCTTGGCCTCATCAAGCTGCTGCTGCCCTTCAAGGGGGCGCGACGTCTCTGCAACACACTCCTGGACGGCTGTGCCACCCACTGGATAGGTTTTAACAATCTGATCCAGAAAACCATCATCAACACCCCTTTCGATGTGGTCGGAGTGGACAAAGGGCGCCGGAATGAGTGGTATATGGTGATTGCCAACCACCAATCCTGGGTCGACATACTGGTATTGCAGCGGATTTTTAATCAAAAAATCCCCTTCCTGAAGTTTTTCCTCAAGAAAGAACTGATTTGGGTACCTTTTCTCGGTCTGGCCTGGTGGGCGCTGGATTTCCCATTCATGCGGCGTTATTCCCGAAAATTTCTGGAAAAGCACCCGCATCTGAGGGGAAAAGACATAGAAACCACGCGCAAGGCGTGTGCCCGTTTCCGCCATATGCCGGTGAGTGTGATGAACTTCGTGGAAGGGACCCGCTTCACCGTCGGCAAGCACGACAGGCAAGGGGCACCCTATCGTCATCTGCTGCACCCGAGAGCAGGGGGCATCGCCTTCACCCTGGCGGCCATGGGGGATCAACTGCACAAGCTGGTGGATGTGACCATCGCCTATCCCGGTGGCGTCCCCAGCTACTGGGACTTCATGTGCGGTCGGGTCAAGGAGATCAAGGTTCGGGTCCGCTTCCTGCCGATCGAACGCAATCTGGTGGGGGATTACTTCAATGACCCCGAGTTCCAACAAGAGTTTCAACAGTGGTTGAACGGGATCTGGCACGAGAAGGACCAGACCCTGGATAAGCTGCTGGCGGACAAGACGCAGTAAGACACTCATGCCAAACCTGCTCCCGGGCCCCCTGGTGCTGTTCATCAGCGCCAGCCTGACCATACTGTTTACCGCCCTGTGTGCCAGCCTGATCCTGCTGGTGTCACTGGCCAAACTGCTGCTGCCCGTACCGGCCTTTGGTCGCGCCTGCAGCCGGCTCAACAACCGTTTCATGGGGCTGTGGCTCGGTTGCAACGCCCTGGTGATCCGCCTCACTACCCGCATCGACTGGCAGATTGAGGACAATACCCGGCTGCGCAAGGATGGCTGGTATCTCATCATCAGCAACCACATGAGCTGGACCGATATCGTGGTGCTCGGCCACCTGTTTCGCAATCGGCTGCCGGTGCCCAAGTTCTTCATGAAGCACGAGCTCATTTACATCCCGCTGCTGGGGCTCGCCTGCTGGGGGCTGGACATGCCCTTTATGCGCCGCTATTCGAGAGAGTTTCTGTTAAGAAATCCGCATCTGCGGGGCAAGGATATCGAGACCACCCGCAACGCCTGCGAGAAGTTTCGCCAGATTCCCACCACCGTCATCAACTTTGTGGAGGGGACCCGCTTCACCGATCAGAAGCGCGAGGCCGCCCGCTCCCGCTATCGCCATCTCATGCCCCCCAAGGCGGCAGGACTCGCCTTCACCCTGGCAGCCATGGGCGATCAATTCGACAGCCTGATCAACGTCACCATCAGCTACCCGGACAACCACGACACCCCCTTCAAGGATTTCCTGATGGGGAAGATGAAGCGCATCCGGGTGCGGATCGAGGAGCTGCCGGTGGACGAGCAACTGGTGGGGGACTACTTCAACGACAAGCAGTTTAAACGCGGTTTCCAGGAGTGGCTGAACGCACGCTGGAAGGAAAAAGACGACGTGCTGGCGCAGTGGCAGGCGGCCGATGCGGCGGCTCAGACCGACCCGCAGGCAGCCAAGGCGAGCGCCGAGGCCAGCTCGGGCAGCTGACCCTCGCTGAACACCGCGATGCCATGGCGACGCAGCAAAGCCGTGGTCTTGCCCTCTCCCGCCAGTGAAACCCCTTCGAAGCGGCCATTGTATATGCGACTGCTGCCGCAGGAGGGGCTCCCCTCCTTCAGAAGGGCGAAGCGAATGCCCTGCTGCTGACAGAGGGCCAGCGCAAGGGCGGCGCCCCGATCGAACTCCTCCGTCACATCCAGCCCGCTTTCGGTGACCACCCGCTCCCCCTGGCACTCGGCAGGGGGGCGTGGCGTCGGCAGGCCACCCGCCACCTCGGGGCAGAAGGCCAATGCCCGCCCCTCGGCTCCCAGCGCCTGCAGCCAGTCGCTGACAATCCCCTTGCTCTGGCCGTCGTAACGTACTGGCTGCCCCAGCAGACAGGCACTCACCAGCACCTTGTGCATTCCCGTCTCTCCCATGCTTTCACTTACTGTGTGAGGTGCCAGTGCACCAGACCCGTTATGGGGTGACAACCCGGCTTTCGCAGACATCGGCTTATGCTTCCGCACCGTGCATCACCTGATCGAACATGACGCAGCAGGGGGTCTCCAGCCGATAGAGGATGGCGGGACGTTGCTTGCCGGTGCGCTTGCGCCCTGTGTCCACCAGGATGTCGGCACGGTGGAGCCGCTTGCGAAAGGCGGCCGTGTTCATGGGGGTCTGCAGGACGATCTCGAACGCCCGTTGCACCTCGGAGAGGGTGAATTCTGCCCCCAGCAGATGCAGCGGCAGGGTGCTGTAACGGCTCTTGATGCGCAGCCGCTCCAGCCCCATGGCGACCAGCTTGCCGTGATCGAAGGCGAGTTGCAGGCCGGGCAGATCGTCCAGAGGATGCCAGCGACCGCGCACCGCCCCCCCATCGGGATCCGCCAGACAGAGATAGACGAGGGTGGTGGACCAGCCGCGGGGATCCCGCTCCAGGTTGCCGAGGGTACAGACCTGCTCGCTGTAGCAGTGCTCCAGCCCCCACTCTGCGAACAGGCGATGGCGAGCCGCGTCCAGATCCCGATCCCGGGCCTCGTCGATGCGCAGGGCCGGCAACTGCCAGCAGTGGGCAAAGGGGGGGCGATCCCGGGTCTCGAGAAGCAGCTCGAGCCGCTCCTCGCGCAACCGCAGCACCACCATATCCAGACTCATTCTCGGCATCCTGGTCGACCTGCTCGCCTTCTAATAATGTTTGGTAGATAATATCACAAGAATATTATGTGAAGGAGCCATCCATGGGAATCATCGCCAGCCTGGATATTGATGCGCAGAAGGGATTCACCCCCCTCTGCCCGAACGAGCTGCCCGTCGCTGGCGGGGATACCATAGTGGCGGCGCTCAATGCCCAGGCTGCCCTCGCCACCCTGCGAACCGGCAGCAAGGATGCCCACCCCGCGAACGCCCCCTGGGTGGTGACCGAACCCGGCGCCATGTTGCAACCCCTTGCTCTGGCGAATGCCGATCTCACCTGGCCGGCCCACTGCGTGCCCGGCACACCTGGGTTCGAGCTGCTCGACGGCCTGCCCGCCCCCATCGACTACGACTTCTTCGTCTGGAAGGGGGTCGAGCCGGACCTGCATCCCTATGGCGTCTGCTATCACGACCTGGCGGAACTGCGCAGCACCGGGCTTATCGAGTTTCTGCAAGCCCGCGGCGTCACTACCGTGCTGGTCGGCGGCCTCGCCACCGACTACTGCGTCAAAACCAGCGTGCTGCAACTGCGTCGCGCCGGTTTCCGGGTCATCGTCCACCTCGACGCCTGCCGCGGCATCGCCCCCGAGACAATCGACCAGGCCCGCACCCGGATGATCGAGGCCGGCGCCGAGCTGGCCCAGACCCTGGCCGACATTCAACGCCTGCTGGATGCCTGATATGCCTTCCATTTTCCACTGCCCACCCGACACCGGCGCCCACCCGTCACAGATGCAGCCAGAGTGCGTTGCCCGCGCAGCACTCATCACAGGAGCCTGATATGCCTCCCATCCTCCACAGCCTGCTCGACACCGATGCCTACAAGCTGCACATGCAGCAGGCGGTGTTCCATCGCTATCCGGATGCCGACGTCGTCGCCGAGTTCCACAGCCGCAACGAAGAAGATCTGCTGCCCATGATGGGCCAGATCGAGGAACAACTGCGCCTCGCCGGCTCCCTGCGCCTGACCCGGTCCGAACTCGACTTCCTGGCCGAACGCCCATTCTTCACGCCCGACTACCTGGACCACCTGCGCCGCAAGCCGCTGGACGCCTCCCTGCTCAAGGTGTTCGAGCAGGATGGCCGCATCAATGTGCGGGTCGAAGGCCCCTGGCAGGACGTGATCCTGTGGGAGATCCCGGTGCTCGCCATCATCAGCGAGATGCGTAACCGCTTCCGTTATCCCCAGTTCGGTGTCAGCCAGGCACTGGAGCGGCTCGATCAGAAGATCGACAAGCTGGAGCGGGAACTGAGCCGGGAGGAGATGAGCGAGTTCAACCTCATCGACTTCGGCACCCGTCGCCGCTTCTCCCTTGCGGTACAAGACGCCGTGGTGGGTCGCCTCAAAGAACGACTGCCGGCGTTTCGCGGCACCAGCAACTACCTGCTGGCCCAGAAGTACCGGTTGCCCGCGGTGGGTACCCAGGCTCACGAGTGGTTCCAGGCCCACCAGCAGCTCGGCTTCCCGCTGGAGCTCAGCCAGCGCGCCGCCCTCACCAGCTGGCTGGACGAATTCACCAACCACCTCGGTATCGCGCTCACCGACTGCATCACCATGGATGCCTTCCTGCGTGACTTCGACTTCGAGCTGGCGAGCCGCTACCAGGGGCTGCGCCACGACTCCGGTGATCCCGTGGTGTGGGGCGAGAAGGCCATCAGCCACTATCAGCGGCTCGGCATCGACCCTGCCGAGAAGACGCTGGTCTTCTCCGACGGGCTCAACCTCGACAAGGCCGTCGAGCTGCTGCGCCACTTCCGCGGCCGCATCAACACCAGCTTCGGCATCGGCACCAAGCTCACCTGCGATCTGCCCGGCGTCAGCCCGATGAACATCGTGTTCAAGCTGATGGAGTGCAACGGCGGCCCGGTCGCCAAGATCTCCGACAGCCCGGGCAAGACCCTCTGCCGGGATGCGGACTTCATTCGCAACCTCAAGCAGGCCTTCCACGTCGGGGTCTGAGTCAGGCCCGCGAGACGCAAAACAAAAAAGCCCGCCGGTTTGCACCGGCGGGCTTTTGTATCGACTCAGGAATGATCAGTCCTTCTTGGCCAGCAGGAATTTCACCAGCTGGTTGAACTGCTCCTGGGAAGTGATGGATTCAATCTTCACCATGTATTTGCCGTTGACCAGGAAGGCCGGCACACCGCGCACATTGTAGCTCTCGGTGTTGCGATCGAACTGGGAGACCATGCCGGAGACGGCGAAGCTGTCGACGGCACCGTCGAACTCCTCGGCCGGCACGCCATTGTCCACGAAGACCTGCTTCACGTCGGCGCGGCTCTGGGGGATCTGGCGCTGGGTGTGGATCTTGTCGAAGATGGCCGGGGTCAGCTTGCCTTCCACGTTCAGCAGATTGGCGACGGCGTAGGCACGCTGCATCTCGGGGCCCATTTCACGGCCCAGGAAGGCTACCGGGTTCTTCTTCATCGGCACGCCTTCCGGCAGGCTCTTCTTCAGATCCTCGGCAATCGGCTCGAACTTGGCGCAGTGCGGGCAGAAATAGGAGAAGAACTCCATCACTTCCGGCTGGGCGCTGCCGGTCTGGCTGACCACGTCATAGTTGACACCTTCCTTGAATTGCGGGGCGGCGTGAACCATGGGGATCATCAGCATGGCAGCGAGGAAAAATAGTACTTTTTTCATGACGTTTCCTGTTAAGGGATCACTGTGAGGCACGCCCGGCGAACCGAAGCAGTCCAAGCCTATTGCCTCACCCTCGTGCCGTCAATGGCAAAGGCAGACAGGCGGGACCGCCATCCCGCCTCCCACGGGCACCTTGCCGCTGTGGCAATGGTACGGGCAACACCACCAGCGGACGCCCCGTGGTGTGGCGATCTGCCGGGTTCACGCCCCTACCACTGCGGCATCAGGCTGAGGGGCGGGGCCTTCAATGCCTCGAGCTGATCATGCAGGGTCGCAATCTGCTGGCGCCAGTAGTGTTCGGTGTTGAACCAGGAGAAGTGGCGGGGGAAGGCGGGATCTTCCCAGCGTCTTGCCAGCCAGGCCATGTAGTGGACGATGCGCATGGCACGCAGCGGCTCGATGAGCGCCAGCTCCCGCGGGTCGAACTCCATGAACTCCTCATACCCCGCCAGCAGGGTATCGAGCTGGATCTGCTGCTCATGACGCTCCCCGTTCAGCATCATCCAGAGGTCCTGGATGGCGGGGCCGGTGCGGCAATCGTCGAGGTCGACAAACAGGGGGCCGTCACGCCACAGGATGTTGCCCGGGTGGCAGTCCCCATGCAGGGAGATGCGCGCCACGTCCAGGGTCATGGCGTCGCATACGTGCCGGATCAGCTCGTCCAGCACCCCGAAGAAGGACTTGGCCAGCCCGCTCGGCAACCACTCGCCTGCCGCCAGCAACTGACGCGGCTCGTGCAGCATGCTCTCCACATCCAGCGGAACCCGGTGATGAAAGGCATGGCTGGCACCGACGCTGTGGATGCGGCCGAGGTAACGCCCCACCCACTCCAGCTGGTCCAGGTTGTCCACCTCGAACTGACGCCCCCCGACGCTCTGCCAGATGGCAAACGGGTAGCCCTGATGCTCCAGCAGGGTCTCGCCGGCAAAGGCAATGGGAGCGGCGACCGGGATCTCAGCTTCACAGAGGCGAGCGGCAAACGCGTGCTCTTCCAGGATCTGGGCCCGGCTCCAGCGACCGGGGCGGTAGAACTTCACCACGTAGCGACGGCGATCCTCATCCTGGAACTGATAGACGCGGTTCTCGTAACTGTTGAGCTCGATAAGGCCGGAGTCGATGCGCAAGCCGCTGAGATCGATGGCATCCATGATGAGATCGGGATTGAGGTCGGAATAGTTGAAACGCATGTCATCCACCATAGAAAAGGGGCGCTGTTGCGCCCCATTCTATCACCACTGTCTGCCGTTGCCGTGCATGGCGGTGCGCCTTGCCGTCACAACCTGCTGATAAACTTGCTCGGTTGGCGCAAGGTCCCCTTGCTGTCGTCCGGCGCCGCGCCTTCCCGCTTGAGCACGAACTGGACGTCCAGAGTGGGGCGCTTCAGGTTGAAGGGATCCACCGCCAGACTCACCGGCAGGGTATAGATCTCGCCCGCCTTCAGGGTCACCTCGCGGGGTCCGAACCACTGGTACTCCGGCAGCCCTTCCACGTCCAGCCGGTAGGTCTGGGAGTTCAGGGTCTTGTTGAGGATCTTCAGGGTATAGGTGTTCTCGATGAGTCCTTCACTGTTTTCCCGGAACAGCTGGTTGCGATCCCGCAGGATGTCGAGCCCCATGGGCATGATGGACATGGCGTTATAGACGAAGACCCCCAGCATGACGACCATCACCAGGCCATAGCCAATCAGCTTGGGCCGCGCCACCTGGGTTTCACTGTGGGCCAGTTTGTGCTCGGTGGTGTAACTGATGAGCCCTTTCGGATACCCCATCCGCTCCATGGTCTGGTCGCAGGCGTCGACACAGGCGCCGCAGTTGATGCACTCGTACTGCAGACCGTCACGGATGTCGATACCGGTCGGGCAGACCTGCACGCAGAGGTCGCAGTCGATGCAGTCCCCCAGCCCCAGAGCCTTGGGATCGGCCTTGCGACCACGGGCGCCGCGGGTCTCGCCACGCTGGCTGTCATAGCCGACGATGTAGGTGTCCTTGTCGAACATGGCGGACTGGAAGCGGGCATAGGGGCACATGTGGATACACATGATGGCGCGCATCCAGCCGGCGTTGCCATAGGTGCAGGCGGCAAAGAACAGCACCCAGAAGATGACCCAGCCTCCCGCCTGCAGGGTGAAGAAATCGGGTACCAGGTGGAAGACATCCTGGAAGTAGGCGACGAAGGTCAGCCCCGTGCCCAGCGACAGCAGGATCCAGGCCAGGTGCTTGGCGCCCTTCCGGGCCAGCTTCTCGCCGCTCCAGGGCGCCGCATCCAGCTTGCGACGCTTGTTGGCTGCCCCTTCCAGCTTCTCCTCGAACCAGATGAACAGGAAGGTCCACACCGTCTGGGGACAGAGGTAGCCGCACCAGACCCGGCCCAGGAAGGTGGTCACGAAGAAGAGGGCGAAGGCCGCGATCATGAAGACCCAGGCCAGCAGGGTGAGATCCTGCGGCCAGATGGTGGCACCGAAGATATGGAACTGCTGGTGCTCCAGATCGAACAGCACCGCCTGACGGCCGTCATAACGCAGCCAGGGCAGGAGGACAAAGAGCGCGACGAAGAACCAGCCCATGGCCTTGCGCACCCGCTGCCAGTAGCCGGTCTGGGAGCGGACATAGATGCGGTTGCCGGGGTTGAACCTGTCATCTCCCGCCTTGAAGGTGTTGGGATTGAAGGTCCCGGTGACGTCACCGGTCACATCCTTGATGTCGATCTTGTCCTTGTCGGCCATTGCAACACATCGCTCCACTCATATTGTTATGAAAGCGATTATATCTTAAACAACCTGCTAATTGTGTGGGTTAAATGTATCTATAGTTCGAGTCCCGTCGCAATTTCAGGCAACAAAAAAGGCCCATAGCCAGTTGACTATGCGCCTTTTCACAGATTCTCTTGAAACCTTTCTCTGATGGCGATGTGACGCCCGGATTACTTGATGCCGCGGGCCTTGAGCAGGGCTTCCTTGAAGTCGGGCACGTGATCCTTGGCCAGCCCCGGGATCATCGCCTGCTTGTCGGATTCCCGCATCTTGAGGTGGTAGATCAGCATGTCGTCGGTCAGTGCGGACAGCGGACCGTCAAATCCCGCCTCCTCGGCCAGTTTGGCAACAAACTGCACCAGGCTGAGATCCTGCTCCTTGATCCAGGCAGGCTGCAGCAGTTCCAGCAGCTCTTCGATACGATGACATTGCATAGACGACCTCTTTAATCTGTCTTGTGAAACTCAGGCAACCTTACCCATCAAGGCTACTTCGATACGATCCCGGCCATTATGCTTGGCCTGATAGAGCGCCGCATCCGCTTTCTGGATAAGCTCGGCAATGGAGTGATGCTGATCCGGCACCAGGGTCGCCACCCCGAAGCTGCAACTGACCCGCCCCGAGACCCGGGATTTGTGGTGGGGAATGCCGAGGGCTCGCAACGAGGTACGCACCTGCTCGGCGATCTGCATGGCACCCTGCAAGGTGGTGCAAGGCAGCAGCAGGGCGAACTCCTCTCCGCCGTAACGGGCAGCGAGATCGTCTTCCCGCCGCAGCACTTCGGCCAGCAGGCTCGCCACCTGTTGCAGGCACTGGTCCCCCACCTGATGACCATAGTGATCATTGAACTGCTTGAAGTAGTCCACATCCACCAGCACCAGAGAGAGAGGCGCCCTGGCACGGTGGCAGCGACGCCAGGCGCGCGCCAGGGAGTCGTCGAGATGGGCCCGGTTGGCGATGCCGGTCAGACCGTCGAGGCGGGACGTGAGCTTGAGGTGCTCGGAGACCGCCTTCAGCTCGGCCACCAGGTCCGCATTGGAAAAACTGTGGTAGAGAGAGGCCACCTGATCCCGCCGCAGGCGCCGCAGCAGGGTCGGCAGAAAGACGAACAGATACCCCGCCAGCATGCAGGAGACGATACGCTCCTGGGTGTTGCCGCCACTGAGCTCGAACAACATGGCAAACCCGAGGGGCAGCACGGCCCCATAGAGGGTACGACGGCTGCCGAACAGCATGATGGCGCTGCCGGTCAGGATCAGGCTGGAGAGCATCATCATGGCGGCACGATAGGTGTCGGGCAGCTTGTCCATGTAGAGCAGCACTCCCAGTGCCCAGATGATGGAGGTGATGGTCACCCCGACAAAGAGTTCGCGCTCGAGCACCGGCAGCGGAAGCTCCGCCAGCCTGGGCTGGCGCCAGCGCAAATGCCACCAGCGCCCCAGCAACAGCAGCAGGACCAGACCGAGCCAGCCCAGCGACTCGCTGGCCGGCAGGTAATCGTGGAACAGCAGGCTCCAGCTGATCGCCAGCAGCCCCAGGCAAGGCAGGCTGAAGGAGGCATGGGTATAGAGCTGGACCATGATGGCCCGCCGCACCTGATATTTCACACTCTGTGTCAACTGGGTACTCCCTGTACAAGAGCCGCACAGTTTAACACTCCCCTTTCCTGCTCAACAATCAATCGACCGCTATTAAGCTGCCACTCAGCGCGTCCTCTCCCGTACAGGCCCCGACAGACCCTTTTCTGCAGGGTCGAATGGCGCAGCCCTCCCTCACCCTTTCTCCAGCTCGTCGAGGATGGGGCACTGGGGATTCGCATCTCCGTGACAGCAGCTCACCACCTCCTCGAGGGCGCTGAGCATGGCTTGCAAACCGGCGATGCGGGAGCGCAGATCGACGATCTTCTCCTGCGCCAGCTTCTTCACCTGGGCACTGGTTCTGTGCTCGTCCCGATAGAGCGCCAGCAGCTCCTGACACTCCTCCAGATTGAAGCCGGTCTCCCGCGCACGCTTGACGAAGCGCAGCTCCCGCAGGGAGGCATCCGTATAACTGCGATACCCGTTGTCGCTGCGCACCGGCGACGAGATGAGGCCGATGCTCTCGTAGTAGCGGATGGTCTTGGCGGTCAGGCCGGTGGCCTTGGCGACCTTGCTGATGTTCATGAATGACTCCTTTGGGATTCAGATGCACGCAGGCTGCCCGCCCGGGGCTGCCAGCGCTTCAATAACAGGGAATTGCTCAAGACGGTGATACTGCTCAAGGCCATGGCCGCCCCCGCCAGCTCGGGGCTGAGGTAACCCAGTGCCGCCAGCGGAATGCCGATGATGTTGAACACGAAGGCCCAGAACAGGTTCTGCTGGATGGTGCGCCAGGTGGCCGCCGAGATGTCGATGGCATCGGCCACCAGCCGCGGATCAGACCGCATGAGGGTGATGGAGGCGGTCTCCATCGCCACGTCGGAGCCGGAGCCCATGGCGATACCCACATCCGCCGCCGCCAGCGCCGGGGCGTCGTTCACCCCGTCTCCCACCATGGCGACCAGCCCGCTGGTTTGCGCCCGCAGCGCCTCTACTTTCTCCACCTTGCCGGCCGGCAGCACGGAGTCAAAGGCCCCGTCCAGCCCCAGCTTGGCGGCAATATGGGCCACCGGCGCCGGCGCATCACCGCTCACCAGCCAGCTGGCGATGCCGCGCTGACGCAGGGTGGCGATGGCATCCGGGCTCTCGGGGCGCAGGGTATCGGCCAGGGCCGCAATGCCCGCTACCACGCCGTCGATGGCCACCCAGACCCGGGTCGCGCCGTCGGCAGGCTGTTGATCCTGCGCGGGCACCTCAATGCCGAGCTGGGCCAGCAAAGAGCCATTGCCGATGGCGACCGTATGACCGGCGACCTGACCGACAATACCGGCCCCGACCCGCACCTCGACGGCTTCCGGCTGGGGCAGCGTAGCCTCCTTGCCGACCGCCTCGCGCATGGCCAGTGCCAGCGGGTGTTCACTCGCCTGCTGCAGGGCGGCGGCGAGGCGCAGTTGCTCGTCGTTGCCACTCCAGCTGGCCAGCACCGGCTTGCCTTGAGTGAGCGTGCCGGTTTTGTCGAAGATGAGCGCCTTGATGGCGTGGGCCTTCTGCAGGGTATCCACATCCTTGATCAGAATACCGTGGCGCGCCGCCACCCCGGTACCGGTGACAATGGCCGCCGGTGTCGCCAGCCCCAGCGCACAGGGACAGGCGATCACCAGCACGGCTACCGCCGCCAGCAGCGCCTGACCAAAGTCGTTGCTGATGGCGTACCACACCAGCAGGGTGAACAGGGCGATGGCCATCACCACCGGCACGAACACGGCAGAGACCTTGTCCACCAGCTGTTGCAACGGGGCCTTGCCCATCTGGGCGTTCTCTACCAGCGCGATGATCTTGCTGAGGCTGGAGTCCTCCCCCACCGTAGTGGCTTCAATTTCCAGCACGCCGGAGCGGTTGATGGCACCGCCCAGCACCTTGTCGCCCTCACCGCGGGGCACCGGCAGGCTCTCACCGGTGAGGATCGACTCGTCCAGCTCGCTGGCACCGCTCACGATTCTGCCGTCCACCGGCACCCGTTCCCCCACCAGCACCCGCAGCCTGTCGCCGCGCAGTACCTCGTCGATGGCGACACTCTGCCAGCTCTCGCCACGCCAGACGGTGGCGGTTTCCGGCCGCAGCGCCATCAGTTCGCGAATGGCGGACTGGGTGCTGCGTCTGGCCCGAGCCTCCAGCAACTTGCCGAGGGAGATCAGGGTAATGATGATGGCGCTCGCCTCGAAATAGAGCTGGCCGCTGGCGGCCATCCCTAGGTTAAGCAATAGATAGAGGCTGTAGAAGAAGGCCGCGCTGGTACCGGTGGCCACCAGCACATCCATGTTGGCGGAGCGGTTCTTGATGGCGAGCCAGGCGCCGCGATAGAAACGGGCCCCGATCCAGAACTGCACCGGGGTGGCGAGCACCAGCTCCAGCCAGGCGGGCAGATGCCAGGGCAGCAGACCGGCCATGGCCAGCATCCCCACCAGCAGCGGCAGGGTAAGCAGCGTCGAGACGATGACCTGGGTTTGCGCCTGACGGGCGCTGGCGGCCTCCTGCGCTTCCCGCTCCAGCAACTGCTGGCGGCGGCCGCTGGCCGAGCCTTGCGCCAGTTGGGCGCCAAAGCCGAGGGCCTCGATCTGCTCGCGCAGGGCCGCGGGCGTCTGCATCCCGGGTACCAGCACGATACGAGCCTGCTCGATGGAGAAGTTGACGTCGGCGGAGATGACGCCGGGCAGCGCCGCCAGCATCTTGTTCAGGCGGGCCGAGCAACCGGCACAGGTCATACCGGTGATTTGAAACAGGATGGTCTCACTGCCGTAGTCATAACCCTGCGCCTGGATGCTCTCCAGTACCGCCGGCAGACGGTCGGGGCTGGTCAGCTCGATGGCCGCCTGCTCCAGCGCGAAGTTGACGGTGGCCGATACCCCGTCGAGCTTGTTGAGGGCGGTCGTGATGCGGCCGGCGCAGTTGGCGCAGCTCATGCCGCTGAGCGGCAACTGCAGATGAATGGGTGATTGAAGATGAGTGGTCATGTTGTTCCTCCCAGGAACCCGTCGGCACCACAAAATGCCGACTGGCAAACCCTAACCTTTACTGTAAGGGTAAGCTCAAGCCACATGATCCACTTTTTGCAGATGAAAAAACGGCGCCCGTTTGCTGCCAGAGAACAAACGGGCGCCGCCTTCAACTATTGCGCGGTATGCGCGGCGACTCAGATACCGTACTGGGCGCGGTAAGCCTTCATGGCGGCCAGTTGCGCCGCCAGCTCCGGCTGTTCGGCCTGCTTCTCTTCCAGATACTGGATCAGATCGCTCATCTGGATGATGGCGATGATGTGGGCACCGTAGTCACGCTCCACTTCCTGAATGGCGGAGAGCTCGCCCTTGCCCTTCTCCTGACGGTCCAGCGCGATCAGCACGCCAGCCAGGGAGGCGCCGTTGGCCTGGATCAGATCCATGGATTCGCGGATGGCGGTGCCGGCAGTGATGACATCGTCCACCAGCATGATGCGCCCCTTGAGCGGGCTGCCCACCAGATTGCCACCCTCGCCGTGATCCTTGGCCTCCTTGCGGTTGAAGCACCAGGGCACGTCCACGTCGTGCTGCTCCACCAGCTGCACCGCGGTGGCGGAGGCGATGGGGATCCCCTTATAGGCCGGGCCAAACAGCACGTCGAATTCGATGCCGGCATCCATCAGGGCGGCGGCATAGAAGCGGCCGAGACGGGCCAGATCGCGGCCGCTATTGAACAGGCCGGCGTTGAAGAAGTAGGGGCTTTTACGACCGGATTTCAGGGTAAATTCACCGAATTTGAGGACCTGTTTCTCCAGGGCGAACTCGATAAATTGACGCTGGTAGGCTTTCATTCTGGCTCCTTGCTTGGCTTGTCGTTGTCTTGTGTGGGGGTATAAAAAAACGCGGTCAATGCCGCGTTTTTAAAATCATGCAAGTGACTGCTTCTGCAGCGCAATGATGTCGGCGATGCCGCCCTTGGCGAGGGCCAGCATCTCCAGCAGCTCCTCGTGGGTGAAGGGTTCGGCCTCCGCGGTGCCCTGCACCTCGATGATGCGACCATCTTCGGTCATCACCACGTTCATGTCGGTCTCGGCGGCGGAGTCTTCGATGTACTCCAGATCGCAGATGGCCTCCCCTTCGAACATACCGACGGAGACGGCAGCGATCATCTGCTTGAGCGGGCTCTGTTTGATCAGCCCCTTCTCCACCATCCAGTTCAGCGCATCCACCAGCGCCACGCAGGCCCCGGTGATGGCGGCGGTACGGGTACCGCCGTCGGCTTGCAACACATCGCAGTCAACGGTAATGGTGTGCTCGCCCAGGGCACTCAAGTCTACCGCCGCGCGCAGGGAGCGGGCGATCAGACGGGAGATCTCCAGGGTGCGGCCGCTCTGCTTGCCGGAGGCCGCTTCGCGGTTCATCCGGGAGTGGGTGGAGCGCGGCAGCATGCCGTACTCGGCAGTGACCCACCCCTGCCCCTTGCCTTTGAGGAAGCGCGGCACGCTGGTGTCGACGCTGGCGGTGCAGAGCACGCGGGTGTGGCCGAATTCCACCAGCACGGACCCTTCAGCATGCTTGGTGAAGTGGCGGGTGATGGTTACCGGACGCACCTGGGCGGCGCTGCGATCGCTGGGACGGGACATGGGACTGACCTCTGGGCTGGCTGAATTGGCGCAGGAGTATAAGCGATCGCTACTCAAATATCAGCCGCTAAAACCACCTCGTCGGCTGACGGAGCAGGCCTGGCTGAGTATACTGGCCGCACACTTCATCAAGCCCGGAACAATCAATGATTCACAGCATGACCGCCTACGCCCGCAAGGAACTCAAGGGCGACTGGGGCACAGCCGTTTGGGAAATTCGTTCGGTCAACCAGCGCTATCTGGAGACCTACATTCGCCTGCCGGAACAACTGCGCAGCCTGGAGCCGGTTCTGCGTGAGCGCTTCCGGGCCAAGCTGCAGCGCGGCAAGGTGGAGTGCAACCTGCGCTTCGAGGCCGCCCAGGCCGCCGCCAGCCAGCTGCACATCAATGAAGAACTGGCCAAACTCATCATCGACAGCGCCAACTGGGTGATGAAAGAGGCGGGCCAGGGCCAGCTCAACCCGGTCGACGTGCTGCGCTGGCCGGGCGTGATGGCTGCCGCCGAGCAGGACATGGACGTGGTCGCCACCGAGCTGATGGCCGGCTTCGACTTGACCATGGAAGACTTCCTCGCCTCCCGCGCCAGCGAAGGGGCCAACCTCAAGGCGCTGATCGAACAGCGTCTGGCCGGCATTCAGGTAGAAGTGAAGAAGGTGCGGGAGCACCTGCCGCAGATCATCGAGTGGCAGCGCCAGAAGCTCACCGACCGCCTGGCCGAGGCCAAAGTGGAGCTGGATCCTGCCCGCATCGAGCAGGAGATCGTGCTGCTGGCCCAGAAGATCGACGTGGCCGAAGAGCTGGATCGCCTGGAGATGCACATCAGCGAAACCAACAAGATCATGAAGAAGGGTGGCGCCTGCGGCCGTCGTCTCGACTTCATGATGCAAGAGTTCAACCGCGAGTCGAACACCCTCGGTTCCAAGTCGATCAACGCCGAGGTGACCCAGTCCGCCGTCGAGTTGAAAGTGCTCATCGAGCAGATGCGCGAGCAGATCCAGAACATCGAGTGATCTCCCTCATCGATGCACCAGCCCCCGCCACCCGGGGGCTTTTTTATGCTCGTTTCCCGCAGCGCTCAGCCGCCTGACTGATGGTAACCCCTAGCAAAGGGAGCCCGACATGTGCCATCACGCAAAGAGGGTCTGCCATGCAGACCCTCTCCTTCTTTTTGATCCATCCCCCGCCCGTGCAGGCTAGACCGGTGACTTCAGCCTTCGGCTGCGCAGCAACAGGGGGAGCTGGTAGAGCACCAGAGCCCCCAGCACCAGGCCGGCACCAGCCAGCTTGGCGGGGCCCAGGGGTTCGTCATAGAAGAGGGTGCTCAGGATAAGAGTCCAGACCGGTTCGAGCAGCATCAGCAGGGCGGCGTGGGCCGTGGTCATCCGGCTCAGGGCGTGGGTGAGCAGCCAGTAGCGCAGGGTGGTGGCGATCAGGACGCTGGCCGCAAACCAGCCCCAGATACCAGTGCCGATGCTGGCGGGCCACTGCTCGGTCAGCAGGGAGAGCAGGGTGCCGAGCAGTCCGGTCACCGCCAGCTGGATGCAGGTGAGCCAGGTAGGGGGAATGGACTGGGCGAAGTGGCGGTGTACCGCGAGCTGAACCCCCAGGGTGGCGGCCGCCGCCAGAAACCAGAACAGGGAGAGCGACACGCCCCAGTGGGTGCTGCTGGAGAGCAGCAGCAGACCCGCGACGGCCACGGGCAGAGTCAGCCAGTAGTGACGGCCGGGTCTGGCCTTGAAGGCGGCCCAGGCGGCGAGCGGCGCCATCAGGGTGGCCACGCTCATGATGAAGGCGCCACTGCCGAGGGCATCGCTCTGGCTGATGGCGGTAACCCAGAACAGCAGGCTGGCCCCGAGCAAGGTGCCACACCCGGCGGCACGCAGCAGTTGTGAGCCACTGGGGGGCAGCTCGCGCAACCAGGCGAGCGGCAAGAGCAGCAGGGCGGCCAGCAGGAAGCGGCTGCCGATAAAGGCGGCGGTGGGCAGTTCGCGAATCGCCTCTTTCGAGAAGAGCCAGCCAGCGGCCGCCAGCAGGGTGACCAGTATCATCAACAGCAGGGGAGCGCGGTTCATCGGAGCATCACAGGGTCAGGGGCAAAGGGAAGAGCATAAAGGAAAGAGGCGCGGATTGTCTCCCGGGGTTTGGCAGACATGCTGGCGGGGTGGCCACCACGCCGCCCCGCCTCAGTCGTCACTTTCCAGGCTGGCGAGGCAATGGGAGAGGGTGCGCGCCAGCGCCCCCTGATTGCGCAGCACCACGGCGCGGGCCTGCTCCCCCATCTCGCGGCGGGCAGGGGCATCGCCGAGCAGGGTGCTCACCCGGTGGCCGAGCGCCTCGGCGTCCGCCACCACGGCAGCCCCACCCTGAGCCACCAGCTGGCGGGTGATGTCGCTGAAGTTGAAATAGACGGGGCCGGTCAGGCAGGGTTTGCCCAGCGCCGCCGGTTCCAGCAGGTTGTGACCGCCCACAAGCACCAGGCTGCCACCGACAAAGGCGAGATCCGCCGCCGCCAGCATCAGCGGCAGCTCGCCCATGGTGTCACCCAGGTAGATCTTGTCGCTCTCGCCGACCGCACTGCCCGCCGTGCGCCGCACGCAACCGTAGGGGGCGCACAGCTCGGCCACCCGATCGAAACGCTCGGGATGGCGCGGCACCAGGATCAGCAGGGCGGAGGGGTGGGCCTTGAGCACCCGATCGAAGGCGGCCAGCACCTGCTCGTCTTCCCCCTGGTGGGTACTGGCGGCGATCCAGACAGGTCGTGCCTCCCCCAGTTGCTGGCGCAGGGCACGGCCCCTGGCCTGCACCTCGTCGCCAAACTGGATGTCGAACTTGATGGATCCGGTCACCGCCAGCCGGTTGCGCGCTATGCCCAGCCGATGGAAGCGATCCGCATCGTCCTGATGCTGGCACAGTAGGTGGGTCAGCGGGCGGCTCAGGGCATCGAAGGCCCCCTGGAAACGACCATAACGCTGACAGGATCGCTCCGAGAGGCGGGCATTGAGGATGGTCACTGGCAGGTGCCGTGCCTCGCAGGCCGCCAGCCAGTTCGGCCACAGTTCGGTCTCCATCACCCAGAGGGCGCGGGGTTTGACGGTGCTCAGAAACGCCGAGACGGCCCAGGGGTAGTCGAGAGGGGCATAACGGTGCACCACCAGATCCCCGAGCTTGGCAGCCTGTTCGGCGCCGGTGCGGGTGGTGGTGGTGAGCAGGATGGGCAGCTCGGGGCGCTCGGCCTTGAGGGCGCGGATGAAGGGGGTGATGGCCAGGGTCTCCCCCACGCTCACCGCATGGATCCAGAGGGGAGCCTCCTGTCCGGTCGGCGGCAATTGTCCCAGATGCTCGGCCCAGCGCGCCCCGAAGCCGGGCTTGCCTTTTTTGGGCTTGTAGAGCGCCAGCAGCGCCAGGGGCAACCCCAGGTGGATCAGCAGGTTGTAGAGCAACCGGTAGATCATGCTAGCTATTACCTGGTTCAGCAGCAGAGGATTCCACCGGCTGCCGCACTATGGTCAGATCTGCCATTTCACCACGCTCCAGCCGATTTCCCGCCTCGATGACCTGTTCCGGCATCAGCTCGATCAGGCACTTGAGGTGGCCGAACTTGCAGGTGCGCTTGAAGCAGGGGCGGCACTCGATGTCGGTGTGGACGATCTCGACCCTGTCCGCCAGCGGTGGGGTATAGAGGGGCGAGGTGGAGCCGTAGACGCCGATCAGCGGCCGGTTGAGGGCGGCCGCCACGTGCATCAGGCCCGAGTCGTTGGCGATGACCCGACCGGCCAGCGCCATCAGGTCGATCGCCTCGTGCAGGCTGGTCTTGCCCGCCAGCACGTGGCAGTTGGGGCGCGACAGGGGGTTGATCCGATCGCGGATGGTGTTGGCCACGTCCACGTCCTTGCCCGAGCCGAAGATCCACACCTGCCACCCCTCGTCGAGGTGCTTTTGCGCCACCACGGCGTAGTGCCCCTCCGGCCAGCGTTTGGCCGGGCCGAACTCGGCCCCCGGACAGAGCACCAGCACAGGGCGGGCACGATTCAGGCCGAGCCGCTCCAGCGCCTTGCCCTGGTTGATGAGATCCACGTGCAGGGAGGGATGGGGAATAGCGGGAATGTCGTCCCGACTCTTCATCCGCCCCTTGGGGTAGGCCAGAGCCACATAGCCTTCCACCATCAGCGGGAAGGCCTGCTTGTTGCTGCGCATATCGTTGAGCAGACCGAAGCGGTGCTCCCCCTTCCAGCCGGTGCGCACCGGGATCCTGGCAAACCAGGGGATGAGGGCCGACTTCATGGAGTTGGGCTGGATGATGGCCTGATCGTACTGCTCCGTGGCCAACTGCTTGCCAAGGCGGCGGCGTGCCCCCAGCTTGAAGTCACCGTGGCCAAGCGGCATGGGGATGGCCTTGTCCACCTCGGGCATGCGCTCCAGCAGCGCAACGCACCAAGCCGGCGCCATCACATGGAGCTCGCTGCCCGGGTGGTTGCTCTTGAGCGCCTTGTAGAGGCTCTGGGACATCACCATGTCGCCGACCCAGGAGGGGCCGATCACCAATATCTTCATCGCGCGTCTTCTCTCGGGACTGGCCCGGCTGTTGATCATTACTGGGCGAGATTATGCCCCAAGAAAGGCCGAAGAAATAACAGAAGATACCCGTCTGCCCCCGCAAACGCCTACCTGGCAGGATCTGCTCCCCCGCGCCCCCCTCCTGAGGCCCTCTTCCACCCGGACACGGCGTGCCCTGGGCCACCGACTGCCGGGTAGCAGAGATCCCCCTTCCCCCGCATTCAAAAGCGGGCCCACCGGGCCCTCGGGTCATGCCCCGCGCGGGGTTTTAGGCTAGAATGGGCGCCAATCCGAGCATGACCCGCCCGCCGGGCACCAACAAGAGTCCCTTGCCTGTGAAAAAACCGACCCTGGCGGCCGTCCTGATCGTCAAGAACGAAGCCGACAACCTCCGCGCCTGCCTCGCCTCCCTCGAAGGCCTGGCGGATGAAATCGTCATTCTCGACTCCGGCAGTCAGGATGACACCCCGGCCATCGCCGCCGAATTTGGCGCCCGCTTCTTCGTCAACACCACCTGGCCCGGTTTCGGCCGTCAGCGCCGCCTCGCCCAGTCCCATGTCCAGTCGGAGTGGGTGCTGTGGCTGGACGCTGACGAGCGGCTCACCCCGGAACTCAGGGAAGCCATCCAGGGGGTCATGGCCAACCCGGCCAGCGACACCATCTACTCCATCCCGCGCCTCTCCTGGGTGTTCGGCCGCTTCATCCGCCACAGTGGCTGGTACCCGGATCGGGTGCTGCGCCTCTACCCCAAAGCGCTGACCGGCTACAACGAGGCGCTGGTACACGAGAAGGTGGAGGTACGCGCCAACATAAAGATCGTCAACCTGCAGGGCGACCTCCTCCACTACACCTACCGGGATCTGGAACACTACCTGGTCAAATCCGCCGGCTATGCCCGCGCATGGGCCGATCAGCGCACCGCCCGCGGCAAGAAGGGATCCCTCGGTCAGGGGCTGGTCCACGCCGTCGGCTGCTTCCTCAAGATGTACCTGCTCAAGGCCGGTTTCCTCGACGGCAAGCAGGGCCTGCTGCTGGCCATCCTCTCCGCCCACTCCACCTTCGTCAAATACGCCGATCTCTGGGTTCGCCAGCAGCCCCAGCAGCCGAAATAGGGCATCGCGCCTCAAACATCGCATTAATCACTCACCCCTTGTTCCAGCGGGACAAGGGGCAAACCCCATGGCCAGGGATCGGGCGCAGCCCTCGCGGGGCCGCTCACGGCGCAACCCCGGGCGCCACGGACGAAAACTGGCCGCTATAAGCCGAATGCATGGATATTGGTAACATGACCCGACTCCGGCTTATACCGACAGGTTTCCCCTGCCCGGGGCCCGGGCAGGCCCGTCAAGGGGGCTGTCGGGGACCACGTCCGGTAGGCTGGCCTGCCAGCAGGGCTCATCCCCATACAAGACAGGGCCCCGCGGGGCCCTGTCTGTATGTTCTGTGTGCGCTCTCAGCGCTCGGCGCGCCAGAAGGGCGGCGCCCAGCGGGCGATCTCTGCCGCCATGGCCTTGGGATCGAGCTGGCTCATGTCCTCCGGGTGGTCGCTGTCTTCCGGCGGGCTGAAGGGCAGATGGCGCCCCTCGCCGTTGAGCGGCCGCCAGCGCAGCGGCGTCGCCGAACGGTGTGCCGGGAAGAAACCGACGGTCGGCACGTCCATGGCCGCGGCGATGTGCAGGGGCCCCGTGCTGCCCGCCACGAACAGGGCGGCGTTGGCCATCACCTGGCAGAACTTCGGCAACCCCTCGTCGGAGCGATAGATCCAGCCGTTGCCCCCATGGGCCAGCAATTCGGCCGCCAACTGCTCCGCCTTCCCCTCCTCCCCCGGGCCTGCCGTCAGCACGCACTGCAACTCGGGACAGGCCTGGTTGAGCTTGATGATGAGGCGCGAGTACTGCTCGATGGAGAGGTTGTTGGCCGAGCCACCGCTGCCCGCATGCACCATCAGCCAGGGGCGGCTGGCGTCGAGCCTGAGACGGGCGGCAACCTGCTCGCGCACCTGCAGCAGGCTCTCGGGGTCGAAGTCGAGGTAGGGGCCTTGTGGCTCCACCACGGTCTGATGCTGATCGGCGAGGAAGCGGCGCACCAGATCCAGGTTGTATTCGTACTCCGGCTTCTGGGAGCGGGAGCGGCGCTGCACCAGGCGCTGGTTGTAGAGCACCTGGGCCAGCTTGGTGGCCGGGGCCAGCCGGTAGGGAATGTGCGCCTTCCACACCAGCTTGGCATTGCGGGTGTTGGAGAAGAGGCAGATGGAAGCATCGAAGGCGGCCGCCTTGATGCGCGCCAGCAGGGCGCGTTGCTGCTCCTTGTCGGCCCGGGCACCCGGATCCAGGATGATCTCGTCGATCCATGGGCAGAGGCGGGCCAGGGGCGCCGTGTAGGCGGGAACCAGGGCAGTCACATGACACTCCATGGAGCGCTTGAGCATGGCAAAGCTCGGCCACGCCAGCATGAAGTCACCAATCTTGTCATTGCGGACTACCAGAATACGTTTCATAAAAAATCCCTATGCTCCCTGTCACCAGCGAAGGAGGCTTGATGCGCGATGCGGGTATTCTTGCCTGATGCAGGGCGATTCTCAAGCGAAGACGCCACGGGGCTCCGATTTGTGCGACCCCGGCCGCCGATCAGCGCCAGAAATCCGCGCCATCCCGGTCGCGACAAACCGGCAACAGCCCCTATAATGCGACCAGTTTTCCGGTTTCAGGAATCAGCAGCATGACCAACAAGGTAATCTATCCCGGCACCTTCGACCCCATCACCAACGGCCATACCGATCTCATTGGCCGCGCCGCCAGACTGTTCGACGAGGTGGTGGTCGGGGTGGCCAACAGCCCGAGCAAACGGCCGCTGTTCGATCTCGAGGAGCGCGTTCAGCTGGCTCGGCAGGTGACGGCTCACCTGCCCAACGTCAAGGTGGTGGGCTTCTCCGGCCTGCTGGTGGATTTTGCCAGGGAGCAGCAGGCCAACGTGCTAATCCGCGGCCTGCGCGCCGTCTCCGACTTCGAATACGAGTTCCAGCTCGCCAACATGAACCGTCGCCTGATGCCCACCCTGGAGAGCGTCTTCCTCACCCCGGCGGAGGAGAACTCCTTCATCTCCTCCACCCTGGTGAAGGAGGTGGCGCTGCACGGAGGCGACATCCACCAGTTCGTCGACCCCCTGGTGGCTCAGGCCATTGCCGCCAGGCAGCAGCGCTAATCCCCTCCCCTGATGGGCAGAAACGAACAAGGGCTACCCGCGGGTAGCCCTTGTTGCATCAACGCACTGCACGCCTAGCTGCGGGCAAACTGCTGGCGGATCGCCCGCTCCAGCCCGTCCAGCCACTCGTAGCGACGCCGGTACATGGCCCGCTTCTTGGCGGCCACCTCCTCCAGCGGCTTGCGCACCACGGGCTGCAGCCGCACGAAGTTGGCGTCCTGATCGAGGGCGCCAAACTCCTGCCACAGCTCGTCGTAGTCCGCCTGCAGGCAGGCTTTCTTCTTCTTGCTGTACCGTCTTGCCTGGAAGATGTGGGCCTTCATGCGCACCGCACAGACCCGGTGGGCCCCCATGGCCCCGGCCAGCGCCATCACCAGCATCACCACCAGCGACTTGGGTCTCAGACCCTGACCCGCCCGGGTCAATGCCCGTACCTGCTCCTGGGGCTGTTCGACACAGGGCTCCGGCCCCTGCACCGACCCGATCACCAGGGCCAGCTCCTGTTCGTTGCCCGCCAGGGAGAAGGCACAGCTGTAGAGTCGCTCCCCCCGCGCGTTGACGATGGAGAGCGCCAGCTCCGCCTCCCGGCGGAAGGTGCCGTCGTGACGCAGCACGATGCGCCAGCCGCCATCGGGATAATGGCCCAGCACTATCCCCTCCCCCAGATAGAGCGGGTCGATGAGCTCGGGGTACAGGCCCAGCAGCAGGCGGTAGTGATCCTCCACCATCTTGACCCGCTGGTTCACCGTCGAGCAGGCGAAGCGATAGGGGCGCATCGGCTTGTCGAGCAGCTCGGGGTGGCGGGCGGGAAGCGCCCGCAGGGGGGCGCTCTGGAACAGCTCGAATACCCGGTTCAACTGCGCACGGTAGAGCAGACTGCGCAGCAAAAACTTGCCGCGATTGAAGGTCTTGCGGGCGCTGTCTTCGGGATAGAGGAAGCGGGCCATATCGTGGGCACAATAGTGCCCCTGCCGGGATAAATGTTCCCAGTCTATTGATTTAGCTGTCATTTTATTACCTCGCAGCCTGAACTGGCGAGATAGTAGTCATGGGCTGACGCCGCTTCAACAGACCGGAAATACTCTCTTACAACTTGGCCGATCCCGGCTCAAAAATCCCACTTTCAGCGTTGGCAGTGGGAGCAGAACACCGTGGTTCGCTGGCCCATCTTCACCTCGGTGAGCAGGGTGTGGCAGTGGAAACAGGGCTGCCCCCCGCGGCCGTAGACCTGCAGCTGCTGGACGAAATAGCCCGGCTTGCCGTCGGCGCTGGTGAAATCCTTGAGGGTGGTGCCCCCCTGGCGAATGGCTTCGGCCAGCACCCGCTTGATCTCGCTCACCAGGGTGCCCAGCCGCTCGGCGCTGATGTTGCCCGCCGCCCGCCTGGGATGAATGCCGGCGGCATAGAGCGCCTCGTTGGCGTAGATGTTGCCCACCCCGACCACCACGTGGTTGTCCATCAGGAACTGCTTGATGGCGGTGCTGCGCCCCTTCGCCCGCTCCCGCAGGTAATCGGCATGGAAGGCATCGGTGAGGGGTTCCGGCCCCAGCTTGGCGAGCAGGGCATGGGCCTCGGCCGGTTCGCGGGTCCACAGCAGGGCGCCAAAACGGCGCGGATCGTTGAGCCGCAGCAGCTTGCCGTTGGCCAGCTCGATATCCACGTGATCGTGCTTCTCGGCCGGGGTGCCGATGTCCAGCACCCGCAGGCTGCCGGACATCCCGAGATGCAGGATGGCGGTGCCGAAGTCGGTCTCCAGCAACAGGTATTTGGCGCGGCGGCTGACGCGGTGGATGACGAGATCCACCAGCTCCTGGATCTCGCCGGGCACGGGCCAGCGCAGGCGGCCGTCCCGCACCACCACGCGGGTCACCTTGATGCCGGTAAGCCAGGGGGAGATGCCCTGGCGGCTGACTTCGACTTCCGGTAATTCAGGCATGGGCGATCTCTCGTTCAGGGAATGGGACGCATCAGGTCACGGTATTGCGCCTGACTCAAGCTGAGCCAGGTCGAGGAGGGCAGCAGGGCGGCAAACTTGCCGTCGTCCTGATAGAGCCCGACTTCCACCGGATCGCTCTGTCCGGCGATCCAGATTTTGAGGGTCACCGGGGTGCCGCGCACGGGCTCGCCGGGGGGCAGCAGCCATCCTTGCCACGCCTCGATGCGGGCCGCCAGCTGGGCGCTGCCAAGCCCCAGATCCGGCACGCTGCGCCAGCCCTGGCCGATACGCTCTATCTGCCAGCTCGGCCCCTGCCAGGTCAGCACCACGGCACTCTCCGGCAACAGCGGACGCGCGCGTTTGGCACTGTTCTCCTGCTGGGCCTGCTCCAGCCGGTGCAACAGGGTAATGACGATCAACACGACCACGATGATCACGTTGTTCCAGCCTTTGCGGCTCAGTCTGAACATGGCTAGCCTCCCTTCGAATCGGCAGTGTACTGAATTCCAGCCATAAAAAAACCCGGCACGAGGCCGGGTTTTTGCAGCGAAACCAAGTAATTACTTGATTTTGCCTTCTTTGTAGATCACATGCTGACGAATCACGGGATCAAATTTCTTGATCTCCATTTTTTCGGGCATGGTGCGCTTGTTCTTGGTAGTGGTATAGAAGTGACCAGTACCGGCGCTGGAGTTCAGGCGAATCTTATCGCGAATACCTTTAGCCATGATCTAATTCCTTATACCTTAACGCCGCTGGCACGCAGTTCAGCCAGAACCACTTCAACGCCGCGCTTGTCGATGATACGCATGCCTTTTGCGGATACGCGCAGGCTCACGAAGCGTTTTTCACTCTCAACCCAGAAACGGTGAGTGTGCAGGTTCGGCAGGAAACGACGCTTGGTAGCGTTGTTAGCGTGCGAACGGTTGTTACCAACTGCCGGGCGCTTGCCGGTTACTTGGCATACTCTAGACATGTCAGTCTCTCCAAATCTTACTTCATTGCTCGAGCAAATATCTGCCCCGCTGGCCTTCGATTGCGGGGCAAACAGAAGGCGGCATTTTATACAGCATCCGTGATCAAAGATCAACTAATACAGTGCCAGAGCCCAGTCACAACCAACCACGCTCTGCGAAAGAAACCGTGATGCCATCACCGATCACCAGGTGATCAAGCACTCTGATATCGACCAGGGCCAGGGCGGCCAGGATCCGATCCGTGATCTGGCGGTCCGCCCGACTGGGCTCGGCCACGCCGGATGGGTGATTATGCGCCAGAATCACGGCGGCTGCATTATGTTTGAGCGCGATCTGCACGATTTCTCTGGGCCAGACGCTCGCCGAGTCGAGGGTGCCGTAAAAAAGTTCGACAAACCGGATGACCCTGTGCTGGTTGTCTAGCAGCAACAGGGCGAACACCTCCCGCCCCCGATCCCGCAACTGGGCTTGCAGAAAGTCACGGGTAAGCCCGGGCGAGGTGAGCGCCTCTCCCCGTTGCAACTGTTCGGCCAGATGGCGCCGCCCCATCTCCAGCACCGCCTGCAACTGGGCATACTTGGCAGGTCCCAGCCCGTGAGCGCCACAAAAATCCTGCTGCTCGGCTCCCAGCAGTGCCCGCAGGGAACCAAACT
The DNA here is from genome assembly GCF_040908465.1 of Aeromonas sp. R10-1. NCBI lineage: Bacteria > Pseudomonadati > Pseudomonadota > Gammaproteobacteria > Aeromonadales > Aeromonadaceae > Aeromonas > Aeromonas sp. R10-1. Next base: position 2,903 of record NZ_JBFODT010000022.1, on the reverse strand, counting down.
GCTGCAACAACTGGCGGGAGAGATCCACCGCACTCAACCCGCTGACCCCGGTGCGCAGGAAGATGGCCAGCAGTTCGGCATCGGAGAGCGCCGCCGCTCCTCGGCGCAGCAGCTTTTCCCTCGGGCGCTCCTCTTCCGGCCACTCCTTGATGCTCATTTGTCTCTCCCTCATGGCTATTGAGAGAAAACATAGCAAAGAATCCCGCGAGCCCGACCACAACTCCCCCATGTCAGCCTCTGTCGCCACCCATTGCCTGTGCTATCTTAGCCGACCAGTCAGAGTGAGCCGGAAGAGAAGCAGCAGATGAGATTGGCCGATAAACGCATCCTGTTGGGTGTCAGTGGCGGGATCGCCGCCTACAAGAGTGCCGAACTGGTACGTCGCCTGAAAGATCAGGGGGCCGAGGTGCGAGTGGTGATGACCCGCTCCGCCAAGGAGTTCATCACCCCGCTGACCCTGCAAGCCGTCTCAGGCCACCCGGTGGCCGACAGTCTGCTGGACCCGGCTGCCGAGGCGGGCATGGGCCACATCGAACTGGCCAAGTGGGCCGATCTGGTGCTGATCGCCCCCGCCAGCGCCAACCTGATGGCCCGCATGGCCGCCGGCATGGCGGACGAGCTGCTCACCACCCTCTGCCTTGCCACCCCGGCGACTGTCGCCCTGGCGCCAGCCATGAACCAGCAGATGTACCGCAACGCCGCCACCCAGGCCAACCTCCAGACCCTCGCCGAACGCGGCATTCAGCTGTGGGGGCCGGATTCCGGCAGCCAGGCCTGCGGCGATGTGGGCCCGGGCCGGATGCTGGATCCCCTGGAACTGGTGGAACGCTGCTGCCAGCAGCTCGCCGCCGAGCCACTCCTGGCAGGCGTCAGGCTGCTGCTCACAGCCGGGCCGACCCGCGAGGCGCTGGATCCGGTGCGCTATATCAGCAACCACAGCTCCGGCAAGATGGGCTACGCCATCGCCCGCGCCGCGCGCGAAGCGGGCGCGGAGGTGACCCTGGTGAGCGGCCCGGTGGCACTGGCCACCCCGGCCGGCGTTACCCGCATCGATGTGGAGAGTGCCCTGCAGATGCACGAAGCGGTGATGAGCCGGGTCGGTGAGTGCGACCTCTTTATCGGCTGCGCTGCCGTCGCCGACTACCGTCCCGCCCAGGTGGCCGAGCGAAAGATCAAGAAGACCGGCGACAACGACCAAATGCAGCTGACCCTGGTCAAAAACCCCGACATCATCGCCGATGTGGGGGCGTTGTCAGACAAACCCTTCACCGTCGGATTTGCCGCCGAAACCGTGGATGTGGAACAATACGCCCTCGACAAACTTCGACGTAAGCGGCTGGACATGATCGCAGCCAACGATGTGTCCCGTGCAGGCCAGGGCTTCAATGCCGATGACAACGCTCTGACCGTCTTCTGGCAAGGGGGTCAAGCCGCCCTGCCCCTGGCCGATAAGCTGACGCTGGCCCGTCATCTTGTCGCCCTGATTGCACGCCATTATCGACCCTGAGCCCATTGAACATGCCGGGAGCCCCAGGCTCCTGCAGTACCACCCGATCGCCAGGCGATCCAATTGAAAAAGATTCATGACGACACAAATTGAACTGAAAATCCTGGATGCCCGCATCGGCACCGACTTCCCGCTGCCCGCCTACGCCACACCGGGCTCCGCTGGCATGGACTTGCGCGCCCTGCTGGATGCCCCGCTGACCCTGGCCCCGGGCGACACCACGCTGGTGCCGACCGGGCTGGCCATTCACATCCAGGATCCGGGTCTGTGCGCCACCATCCTGCCCCGCTCCGGCCTCGGCCATAATCACGGCATCGTGCTGGGCAACCTGGTCGGCCTCATCGACTCCGACTACCAGGGTCAGTTGATGGTCTCGGTCTGGAACCGTGGCAACGACAGCTTCACCATGCAGCCTGGCGAGCGCATCGCCCAGCTGGTGATCCTGCCGGTGGTACAAGCCAGCTTCCAGTTGGTCGACGAATTCAATCAGAGTGAACGGGGTGAAGGCGGGTTTGGTTCTTCTGGTCGCCAATAACAAGACCACACGGCCCCCTGGGGCACGTGCCAAATAATAGAATCAAGCCATTGTTTTTTTAGGGGAATCCATGGCAAGCAGTAACCAGAAACAGAGTCGGCGCGATCAGATCCTGCAGGCACTCGCCCACATGCTGGAAACCAGCCCGGGCCAGCGCATCACCACGGCACGCCTCGCGGCCGAGGTGGGCGTGTCCGAGGCGGCCCTCTACCGGCATTTTCCCAGCAAGGCGAGGATGTTCGAGGGGCTGATCGACTTTATCGAGGATTCCCTGCTGTCACGGGTCAACCTGATCATGGCCGAAGAGAAGGACACCATGGCCCGCTGCCATCACATACTGCAGCTGCTGCTGGTGTTCGCCGAGCGCAACCCCGGCATCACCCGCATTCTCAATGGCGATGCCCTGCTGGGCGAACACGATCGGCTGCGGGATCGCATCAGCATTCTGTTCGACAAGCTGGAGACCCAGATCAAGCAGGTACTGCGCGAGAAACGGCTGCGGGAAGGCCAGGGCTTCCAGCTCGACGAGACCATGCTGGCCAACCTGCTGCTGGCCTATACCGAGGGCCGCATCAGCCAGTTCGTCCGCTCGGAGTTCAAAATCAAGCCCACAGCCGGCTTTGAAGATCAGTGGCAGTTTATCCGCAGCCAGCTGCTGCAAAGCTGAGCCAGCAGACCGCATCAACCAATGCACGTCCGCTCCGAGTTCAAAATCAAGCCCACCGCCGGGTTTGAAGATCAGTGGCAGTTCATCCGCAGCCAGCAGCTGCAAAGCTGAGCCAGCAGACCGCATCAACCAATGCACGTCCGCTCGGAGTTCACAATCAAGCCCACCGCCGGGTTTGAAGATCAGTGGCAGTT